>NZ_JBHUJX010000007.1:0-291863 GCF_042683745.1 Bacillus sp. CGMCC 1.16607 | reverse complement strand
AAAATTAGTGATGGAACAACAACTGAAACAGTAGCTGTCAATAAAACAATTGAAAAATTAGCACAAACACTAGCTGAAGCGAAAACAGCAGCGGAAGGTGCGGTAGGAACATTTGCGCTAACCAACGCAACAACACAAACAGATCTTGAAAATGCAGTAAAAGCAGTTGTAACGAATACAAACTTCACAGTAACTGTAGAAGGCTATACATTAACACCAGCAACAACAGAAGCAGCAGGTAGTTTAGCAGCCACATTGAAAATTAGTGATGGAACGACAACTGAAACAGTAGCTGTCAATAAAACAATTGAAAAATTAGCACAAACACTAGCTGAAGCGAAAACAGCAGCGGAAGGTGCGGTAGGAACATTTGCGCCAACCAACGCAACAACACAAACAGATCTTGAAAATGCAGTAAAAGCAGTTGTAACGAATACAAACTTCACAGTAACTGTAGAAGGCTATACATTAACACCAGCAACAACAGAAGCAGCAGGTAGTTTAACAGCCACAGTGAAAATTAGTGATGGAACAACAATTGAAGAAGTAACTGTCACTAAAGTGATTGCAAAATTGGCACCAACAGCACCAGCAGCAAATGATATTACGTTTACATTAAATACAGCTACGGGAGGAGACCCAGCAAATGGATCAGTAGCAGTAGCGAATGTAGCAGCTGGAACAACAGTAACAGTATACGCAGCAGATGGAACAACAAAATTAGGAACAGCAACAAATTCTGGAACTGAAGTAGCGAAAGTAACTGTAGAAGGGTTAGCGATCGAGGCAGCAACTGACTACCAAGTATCAGTAACGGTAGGTGGAGTAGAGTCTGCGAAAATAACAAAGAAATCTCAAGCAATTGACCTAGTGAGTGTAACGTATGATAATGGTACATTAGCAACAAACACAGATGATACGTTTATTTTGAAGTTTAGTGATACCGTAAATAATGCAGGAGCAGATACTGATTACACAGTTACATTCGATAATGCTAGTGCAACATATACAGATGCTGATATTACATTAACAGCAACTGACGACTATACAGTTACGGTTTTGAATAATGAAGTAGTAATTACATTAACAGAAATTGGATTAGCAAAAATTGATGAGATTGGCAAATTTGATAATGGATTGTTTAAAATAGTTATTAAAGGTTCAGCGCTAACTCCTATAATTGATGGAGTACAATCGTTTGTAGGAACACTAGCAAACTCTGATATAACAGCGGCAGACTAAAAAATAAGAGAAGTAGGGAATGGCGCCTGTCACTCCCTAACTCCTCGGTATATGTCGAGATTTGTAGAATAGGAGGCTCTGTGGAGAGTAACATCTCTTCAGGGCTACTTCTCTAAATTCCGTATTAAATATCCTTTTAACCATATATTATATTCATAGAATAGCTATTCTAACGTAAGCCCGAAATATAAAAAATAAGCGTACCTTCCAGTACGCCATCACAAACAGCCGTAAATCACGATTTTTTTAATCGAATTTACGGCTTATTTCATTTATTTCTACATTCGGACTGAATCTTTTGTGACCAGGGCATGTATTGATTTATATTTTCTGGATTTTGATAGATATCTAGATTAGGAAGATCCGTCAATAACTTCTCCAGATAGTGATAGAAATCTACACCATTTGCTTTTGCAGTTTCAGCCATACTTAAACAAATCGCATTAGCCTTTGCACCAGCTTCGCTTACACTAAACAGCCAATTTTTTCGACCGATCACATTTGGACGAATGGCGTTCTCAGCTGGATTGTTATCTATCTCAATTCGGCCATCACTCAAGAATGCTCTCAAGCCATTCACTCTGTTTAACGTGCATTCAGCTGCTTTCCCAAGTGCGTTTTTGCTATAGAATGGCGCATTTTCAACCCAGTTAAGGAATTTATCAACGATTGGCTTCGAGTACTTTTTGCGTTTTTTTCCTTCGTTTACTTGGAGACAAATGTTTAAATTGCCTTTCAAGTCGAAATAGATCATCGCAATATTTAACGCCAATTTGCCCATTTTTACTGTCCGTTTTTAACCAATAACGGCGTACATGTGCCCAACAATTTGCGAAGGTGATATCCTCTATTTTGCCATAGGCATAATAACCATCACAGACAATCGTTCCAGAAAAGCCTTCAATGAAGCTTTCGAGAACAGACCGGGCACGTGTTAATGAACTCTGAAACAGAACAATGGATGGACCTTGACTCGGCACACTTCGATAAACCCAATTATAGGCATTCGATTGCCCAGACTTTCCGTCAGAGCGGTTGATAATTTGTCCATAGGTCTCATCGACATGCAAAATGGATTTTGCCATCATCAATTGCTTCATTTGTTTGTACACAGGAAAAAGCCAATCCTGCGCTACACGTATGACCCAATTGGAGAGATTCTTATCATTCGTATTCAAGCCATAACGTTCCCATTCCTTTACCTGACGGTAAAGGGGCAAGTATTGTGAAAATTTATCATAGATCACCTTGGCAAGTACGCTAGGACTTGCAATACTGCGTTGAATAGGTGGCTGTGGAGCTTTGCCGCGTTTAATTTGCGCTTTTTGAGCTAAATCGCCTTTACAGATTTTGCATTCATATGCATGTTCAATGTGCTGAACTTTTTTCATTCTTGCAGGTATAAATTCTGCTTCTTCCCGTACGACAGTACTGCCAATTTCAATCATTTGACTTTGGCAACAGTCACAATTCGTATTTTCCGGATGATGATGGATAGCCTCTACTTCAATATTTTCATGTAGGGAATCGTTTCGTTTTTTCGATTGAACTTTCCGTACAACAGTATAAGTAATCGTCTGTTGGCTTTGATCTCCTGTGTGCTCAGGCTCGCTAAAAGACGGATCATCATCAAATAATGAACTTTGACCATCTGGTGCATTATATTTCGTTTTTTCAGTTTTTGATCCATATAAAAGCTTGGTTAAATGACGAAGTTGGTCGGTTAACGATTCAATCTGTTTAGTAGAATGATCTAGCTTTTTTAATAAATCTCTATTCTGTTGGTTAGAATGAGCCAATTGCTCTTCGAGCAGTCGAATTAATTTCTCGTATTGATTTTCAGTCTTAGAAGAAGCGTTTGCCACATCATTCACCACTTTTCGTTCGGTTTCGTCCTTCTAATTATAACGAGTTTGAACAGGGTAATAAACATAAGATTAATAGTTTTATGTAATTAGAACACACCTTTTGATGAAGGTTGAATGGCCTTTGGCTGCTGGATCGATAGCCCCTCGAGTAGCCACCGAAGTTCCTGTTGAGAAAGATTACGTACCGCCTGTTCATCTTTTGGCCATTGAAGCTTCCCATTATCCAAACGCTTATAAAGCATGGCGAAGCCATCTCCGTCGAAATACAAACACTTATAACGATCTTTTTTCCATCCGGCAAACAAGAATATAGAATCGCCATAAGGATCTAATTCAAGAGAATCCTGGACCAGAGTAGCCAATCCGTCAATGCCCTTTCGCATATCCGTCTTTCCACAAATGATAAAGATATTTTTCACATCCGTATAATCATGTTTCACCAATGCTTCAACTCCCTCATGATCGTTTGGATGATCTGCCCCTCTATACCGTTATAAAAGGAGACCTCAGCATTTGCTGTTTTGATCGTGCAGCAGCCAGAGGAATGGGATATCGGAGATGTCAAAGGGAATGTGTACTTGTTTTCTGAATGTAGAGAAACGGGGACAATTGTTAATTTTTCTTGCGGCATAAGGAAAAGCACCTCCTAAAATTTGATACTAGTATCGTACCAGGAGGCGCCGTGAGTTTATATGCGTTGTTTGAATACGGGCTTACATAAAACAGGAGACCAAGACGTAAAAAATGAATAAAAAAAACAAAGTAAGAATAGAGATGAACTCTATTCCTACTTTGTCAACAGCCCCTTAAGCTCTCTTTTTTACCGAACAGAAAAACAATCAAGTCAAATCATCCTTAAGAACTAAAAATTAACTAATTAACGCCTGAGTGCGATTTATAAGAAAGCCCATCAGAACTGATGGGCTATTCATCTTAAGGTTATAGTCCGTAGTATTGTCGCCAATCTTGAATAAACTGGGCTTCTGTGACTCCGAAGTTTTTAACCATTGAATCATTTATACTTTGAGTTCTTAAGCCTTCAATGAAATCAAAAAACTTTTTATGGCTGTATTTTTCCTCAATATAATATATCATTGATTCACTTGGTGCATCTACTTTAAAAAAAGAATCATCTAGCAGTTCCTTTAAATCATTAATGTCTTTTCCGAAATATGACATTGATCCAAGAACTCTTTCTTTGTATACGTCCTTATTATACTTATACCTCATCGTTAATTGATTTTTGGGTAAATGATACTTACTATAATCAATGTGTTGACCATCGACATAGCTTGCAACACCTTCATTTATCCACATCATATTTGATTTGAATTTGTCTCTAATCGAATTAAAGTTTTGGTAAGTATCTTGAAAGGCGTGTGCGAATTCATGCACAAAAACCCCAATAAAATTTTCTTCATTAGAATTATTATACGGAGCAAACTTACTTACATCGATAAGTACTCTTTTGTCTCTAGCGACATATTCTCCATAAGACGTTTGAGCAACCTTCTCGTTTTGCCAAATATACGCAGTTACTCCTTGTGGTAACTTTGTTGCTCCAAAGTAACTGCCGACATCGGTTATTACTTCATCTGCTAAATCAAGTATATAGCCAACTTCTTGATAGGCACTTTCAGTAAGAAAGATGGTTGTCATCGTTGTTTGAAATTTATACCACTTTATAGCACCTGTTGTGTCCTTTGAAACAATATTTCTATTTGAATCGGTATAGATAATTTGTGCTTTACTTAATTGATCTGCTTTTTTTATGAGTTCTTCTATTTTCTTGTTTTTCTCGTTTATTTCATTGATTTTCTCTTCTAGTTGCTGTTTCAGGCTGATATTCTCATCTTTACTTTTATTTAATTCCTCAGTTACTTTGTCTAAATTGGCTTTAAGTTCTTTATTTTCTTTATTCTTTGTCGCAATATTGCTTGTTAAATTCTTTATTTGCTTAGTTAGTGATGCTATTTGCCTTTGAAGCTGTTCAATTGATGGAGATTTAGAAACTGCTAAAACATTGAAGCTTGGTACCGAAATTAACAAAGTTAAAACTAAGGTTAATATAGTAATCTTCTTTTTCATGTAATCTTCTCCTTGTTTTTAATAGATAAGGATAATAGTACCTTCCCAGGCAAAAAATGTCGATGTCTTTTAAGATAGAGAAAACGACACGGTTGCCGTACTAATTAACAATTAAGGCGCCAGGCACCATCCAGGAATATGGAAATGGTACTTTAGTTAGATAAAATTCACTGCCACTCTTAGCTTTTTAAAAAAATCCTTTATTATAACAAAAAGGAGAGTATTCATCATGGTGAAAAACTTTCCTTTTTGTTCGTCTAATAAACTTCTAGTCCTCATCAATTATTTAACATTCAAGAAAAAATCTTTCAATATTAGACAAATTTTGCTAAAGTTAACACTGTAAATATAGTGTTTATACAAAATTCAGGGAGACAATGAAATACATTCTATAATTGGGCACCAGGAATGTATCGAGTCAGTGGTGCAACCGCCCCAATCGACTATTATGATTGGGGTTTTTATTGTGTGATTTTAAATTGAAAGAGGAATTAGAAAGGAGTTTTAAATATTGAAAAGGTCTTACCAAAAGTTTCTGGTTGTATCATCTTCAACGGCAGTTATGGCAAGTATTGTAGCGCCAATCTTACCAAGTAATGTTCTTTCTGCTAAAGCAGCAGGCAAAGAGTTTAGCGATTTAAGCAGTGAAAAGTACTATTATGATGCAGTATTGAGTTTATCAGAACGTGGGGTAATCGGTGGTTTTAATGATGGAACATATAGACCAGATAAAGATCTTACACGTTCAGAAGCAGCTTCTATTCTAGCTAAGGCACTAGGATTAAACAGTACCAATATTAAAGACATAGGATTTAATGATGTGCCAGAAGGAAAATGGTACTACCCAGCTGTTGCGGCACTAGTAGAAAAAGGCATCATTAGCGGTTTTGATCAAAAGACATTTAAACCTGATAAAACAGTAACAAGAGCTGAACTATCCAAAATGCTCACGCTTGCTTTTAACTTAAAAGCATCACCGGCGAAAACAGCTTTCACAGATATACCTAAAAATAAATGGTTTGCTAGTTTTGTAAATACACTAGTAGTAAATGGAGTTACAGATGGGATAACGCCTACTACTTTTGCACCAGACCAAGTTGTCACAAGAGGTCAAATGGCAGCATTTGTTTATCGTGCAGAAAGTACTGTTTTGAAGAATGTGTCGAAAGAATCTACTGTTGAGAAAATTACTGATGGTACTGTGACGTTAAGTGGAACTACATATACATTAACAGATGCGACGAAAACGATATTTAATGGAACAAATGAAGCAGTTTTAAAAAATGCCGTTGTAAAGTTTACTTCAGAGAATGGCGCCATTAAGAGTGTGATAGATTTAGAGATTAAAACAGGTGGAACAGCAAATAGCGCTTTCGTTTTTGATGGGAAAAATGGTGTGATCGAAGGAAATGTGAAGGTTTCTGCGGATAACGTTTCTGTGAAAAATTTGACAGTCAAAGGCGATTTTGTAATTGGAAAAGAAGTAACAAATAGCTTTGCTGCTGACAAACTAACAGTTTCAGGCAAAACAACAATCGCTGGTGAAACTCTGGTAACGGCAGCAAGTGATAAATTCTATCAAACTTTAAAAGCGAAAGGATCTATGAATGCTTTTAAAGTGGCAACGACTTTTTTCGCAAATATTTTATTAAGTAACTCATATATAGGAAAATTGGACGTTAATAAAGATAGTGTGAGAGTTGAGGCGAGAGGGACAACGAATGTATCAGAATTGAGCATATATGCTAATGCGACTATTGCAGCTGACCAAGGGATTGTCATTCCATCAATCAAAGTAGGATCAGGTGCAGAATATGTGGAATTAAATGCCAATGTCTTATCATTAACTATCCAGAATATTAATCCAATAATATTTAATGGTTCCGCAACGATCGGTAATGTGGAACTCGCTGGTAAGGCTTCTATCGTCTTAAATACAACTGGTACAATTCAACAATTAATCGCTCAAAATAAAGAAGCTAACTTAACCATCAATTCAGGAGCGAGAGTTGGAAATATTATTTTGCCAGAAGGTACAAAAGCAAATGACATTATCAAAAACTTTGACCTAATCAAACAAAATATCAACCAAATCGCTGGTCAAGCAAACCCTGATGCAAGACCAACGTCACCGGCACCAACACCAGCTCCAAGTACTGGTGGTGGATCAGGTGACCATGATATAACACCACCAGTTGATAGACCGGTTCCACCTGCAGTTGCAAATGTGACTGTAATTAGCTCAGATACAGACACAGTTAAATTAGGTGGAGTTAAAAATACGATTACATGGAGTGCTAGTTCAACATCTACTGTAGCATTTTATGAGGTATATCGTACCACCAACCCAAATGGAATGACAGATGCTGTAAAAGTAGCTGGTCCTGTTGATAAATCTTTATTAACAGCAACAGATACTACCGTCACGCCAGGGGAAACTTACTATTATACAGTTTATGCAGTAGATAGAAGTGGGAAAAAATCAAGTACCTCTAATGTCTATCAAATCGTCACAGCTAATGACCAGATCGCTACTTTACTTGAACTTACTAAATTAAGATTCGCAGAAGTGAAAAATGCTATAGCGGATTTAAGTTCGATAGAAAAAATTCAATCAGCCTATATTAAGGGATCGTTTGCTTCTATGATGCTGATGGCAGTTGAAAAGGAAGGGGAGACGGCTGCGGAAGAGCTAAATAAATTAAAGGAAGAACTTGATGGGTACTTCCCAGCAGTTCAAGTAGAGCTAAAAAAATTAAGTGAATTGAATCAAGCAAAAGTATTGTTAAGTGTAGTTGAATTTATGTTGGATGATAGCAATCCAGATTTTGATGTGCTAGACAATGCATTACTGGAGGAATTTCAGATACAAGCCTATTTTGCATTAGGTGGGATGATCAAAAAGGAAGTATTCGAAGGGGAGACAGAAGAGGCAAAAGCATTAAAAAGTCGTTTTTCCGCGGTTCAATTGAAAGGTGCCAAGAAGCTAGTGGATTCTTTATTTGTAGATCCAACAAAAGCGGTAGATGATCTGAAATTAAAGCCAGAAATAAATGGTTTCGTAATGATGATGATAGCTCAAAGTGTACAATCATTACCCGATAGCAATGAGAAAACAGCTCTACAAAATAAAGTACAAAAGGCGATAGAGCTATTGATGTCAACATTTGTAACACTAATCGCTGATACATCAAATAATGATACTCAACATGATATTAGAATCATGGAACAACCAATTAATCGAAATTGGCAAGAAAACATTACAAGCGTATATGTGGATGGAATTGAAATTAATAAAGATAGCTGGTATGTGGATGGAGGTTTCCATATTCGTGCTGGTGTATTATCTGTTGGAGATAACGTTATCAAAGTCGTTGCAACAGGATTTAATGATAGTACCGTTACACAAACAATTATCCAAAATACTCCACCAACAGCATCACCAATAATCACAGGAACAGCAAAAGTCGGAAATGAATTGACAGTGGTTTCGAATTATTATGATGTAGATGGGGATGTAGAGGCTGGCACAACCTACGAATGGTATGCTGATGATGCGCTGATTGAAGGAGAAACTTCTTCAACTTTTACCATAACGGAAAAAGAAGTAGGTAAAAATATTTCTGTTAAAGTCATACCAAAGAATAACTACGGAACTGGAACAGTAACAACAAGTAATATTGTATGGGTAGATAATGAATCTCCAACAACTACAAGCCTTGTGTTTAGTGGGAATGGTAGTCTTGAAGAAACCATTACGATTAATTTATCCGAAATTCTAGGCACAACAGAAGGTACTGAATTGCCAGATCATACGGATGTAAAACAAGCAATCCAACTAACTGGAACTGAAGCTATTATAGACACCTTTACAGCCGTATATAGACAGGATATCGACTTAGAAACTCCGGGGAATCAACCAGGTATTCTCATCACTACTGATGGTGATGGTCAAATAACAAAAGATGTATTGGTTACGATAAATGATAAGTTAATCGATTTAGTTGGAAATAAGTTTACCCCAAATATAGCTCAGACAGTTACTCCTCAACAAAACTAAACGAAACGTTACTTTATAAGCTAGTAATCTAGTGAAAAAAGTGGACTAACAACTAATATGATTTATAGGTTAATCAAGCTAGTATGATAAGTTGTTTTTCTAACTGTTATCGTCCAATTGATAGGTGAAATTCCTATTCTTGCTAAACAGTCTTTTAAAGCAAGTGCCTAATCCTCCTGGATCCAGTGATGCACTAATTTGCTGAAAGGGTCAAGTCAGGTGAAGTCGTACTCATGAAGGTGAGGCGGGGTTCTTTAAAAGGCAGCTATGGTTAGGAGGACGAATCCATGTAGGCAGGGTGAGGTAGTGTGTGCCGCGAAACGCTAGGAGTTCGGCATTCATCCTTCCATCATAAATGATGGAAAGGCGATCAGTGCAATTGACTGTTAAACTGATCGTTCTCACTCCTGAATAGTGGAGACCTAAGGCTGTAAAAATAAGGGATGGACATAACGGAACGTTTGAAGTCTTTTCGGAAGAGGTGGATTAGCACCTATGATGCCAAAAAGATGGCTGCGGGTTTATAGTAGTGATGATTATCTGCCACTATTACTATCATGGTAACATGGTAGGAGGACAAAACGGATAGGAGCGAAGAAACTCAGTCAGTAGTAATCTTTTAACAAAAAAGTAGACTTCTGACGGATCGCCGTGTGCGGTGAAAGCCGCCTGCACGGTGAAGGCTCGTTATAAAACTAAAAAAGTATAAGACGAGAATAGCATACCAACTGTAATGACAAGACTACCTTATACAGTACCTACAGCACCAGAAGGATATAAACATTCTTTCGGGTATGAAAATGGTAATCTCGCTAGCGAAATAATAGGAATTTCGTGGGAAGGCTATACATATTGGCCATATGATGATAATGGTAATATGTCTCAGTTAATTTTCGTGGCCTATGATTCACAAGGAGTAGAAGTGAAACGATTTTCATTTAATGGTTATCGTTACGTTAGTGGGATAACCATTGATAAGGAAAATGAAAAATTTGTTATTACTACACAAGGTGATTCTTTTACAATTAATTGGGAAGATCTATTAGTGAATTAAAGGAAATCCTATTCATATAGACTTAAAGTATTAGGTGTCAGGCACCATCTAGGTACAGTTTCAATCAATCGTTTGATTGAAACTATCAGAGAGTGGATATCTCTATCGGGAAAGTGTCTTGCACCTAATATTTATGGAAAGATATCTATTCGTACTGTATAATTGTTGGAATAAGAGGAGGGATCTAAACTATGGAAGAGGAAAATATTTTGCAAGAAATTCTTAGTGTATTAAAAGTTCATTCAAACCAAGTGGAAAACAAACTAACAGCTATAGATGCAAGATTGGATGAAATGGACCTTCGTATGACAAATCAATCTAAAGAAACAAATGAGCGTCTTGATCGGATTGAGAAGAAGATGGATGGGTTTCGAGTCGAGTTGACAGAGTCACAAGAATCATTTGATTATTTAGCTAGTAAAGTCACTCAACATGAGCGTAAACTTAGAGAGCTTTACCGTCAGTAACAAAGCTTCAGCATCTTTTATTTTCCACGAATTTTTACCTCTAGAAAACTACTATCCTAAAATCTTTAAGAAGAAATCCATTTACTAGAATGAGCAATTTTTCCATTCCTACATCTAAAATAATGCAGCCGATCACTGCATGTGGTGAGCTGTATTATTTTTTTTATGTGCTAGTTAATTACCTAATATCTATCTTACTTTCAATTAATTTGTGTAGATTCAATTCAACGCATCGTTTCTTAAAGCGCCATCTTATTAGTAAATTTATTCAAACGTCTGCGACGATAAAACATATTAGTGGAAATTAATTTAATGAGAAATAGTTCTTCCACTCCTTGATCAATTGATATTCATCTATACCGAAATGATTTTTTAACACTTCATTTATATTTTGATTCTTATGTGCATCTTTCAAGAACTCTAGAAATTTCTTATGGCCATATGTGTTTTCTAAATAATAAATGAATGATTGATATGTTTGATAAGCTACAAATCTTTTAGTTGGTAATTTTGTTAACATAGGTTCATTGTTATATTCTAAGTTTTGAATAATGGCATCTTTAAAATTATCTTTATTAAAACCATTGCTTCTTAGGTGACTACTTGGTATACCGTATTTTTCATAATCAAGGAATTGATTATCGACATAATCAGGTACACCTTCATGTAACCAAGTTACAATATTAGTCCTGTCCTTTGTAAAAATGGCTGTTTGAAATACATGAGCGTGTTCATGTACATAGACACTTACAAAATCTTCTGTAGTGTTTCTCGCAGGATAAATTCGTGAAGCATCAATATAAACTCTCTTTAGTCTATCATTATATGAAAGTGAATCCTCCTCACTCATAGTTACTTCATTTTCATACCAAATATACGTGGATACTGTTTCATCCATTTTAGTAATTCCATAATATCCACCAACATCACTTAATAAACGATCGGAAAGATTTATAATATAATTGTATTTTTCAAATGCCTTTTGAGTTAAATAAATAGTATTAAAACTTGTTCTAAATTTATACCATTTAACATCATTACCCGCATTTAAGTATCTATCCGTGTAGACTATTTCAGCATTATTAAGCTGCTCGAATTGCCTGATTCTCTCATTTTGTAGTTCTATGGTTTTATTTTTATCTTCAATAGTATCTTTAAGAATACCTATTTCACTTTCTTTACTCATAATTGTGTCATCTTTACTTTTGATCTGGTTATGTAGTGTTGTATTTTCTTTCACCAACTTAGTAGCTTCTTTTGTTTTTGTAGATAATTTAGTGGTTAAATTCTTTACTTGCTTAGTTAACTCTGTAATTTTTTTCTGAAGCTGCTCAATAGTAGGAGCTTTAGATGCCGCAAGTACATCTAAGTTTGTTACAGAAAAAAGTAGTGTAAAAATAAATACAAAAATAGTAAACTTCTTTTTCAAAATGAAATCTCCCTTCTTCTATTAGAATATGGAAATAATACTTTATTTGGAAATATTCATCAAATAAAAAAACGCTATAAAAATTAAGAAAAGAAAAACTAAAAAGCCCTGTAGCAACTACAGGACTTCCCATTTCTTAATTCTCAATCTTCGTCACAATATCACTAACCAAAAGATTATTCATATCACTAATCGCCGAAAGCTGTTCGACATATTCTCCATTTAAATCCTTCACTTGTCCGCTATTTAGTTTCACTACTAAGCTTACAATATTACCTGTAACTTTAGCCGATTCAACTTCATATTTCCCATTTCCGACTTTGAAGGAAAGTCTAGTAACAGTGTTCGGATCGATGTCTTCATTAAAATGTAGAGAGACGATGGCTTTCTTAGCATCTGTATGATTTTCAACAATCACTTTATCCTTTGAGCCATTTTTTTGCAGGGTCGGTTTAATTTGATCGATGACTTCTTGTTGGCTAAGGGTGATTTTTTGACCGAATAAATTGGTTGTTTCTGGATTGCTCTTTGCTGTGATGAATAGTTTTTTCTTATTTAGCTTGGCATTACCGCTTAATGTGTCCTTGCTTTCCAGCTTAAAGGTGATCGTGGATGCACCGTTTTCGGTAGAAAGTAAAATATCATTTGGATAAATTTGCTCACTTGCCTGGAATTGGTGATCACCACTTTGGTCTACGAAAACAATGAAATCCATAGGATTGAAGTTTTCAATCGTATCGGAAAAGGTGATTTTAATTTCATTTTCACTAACCGCTATTGCTTTATTGGTTGTTGTAAAATTCGCTTGGGACGAAAGCGTGATTTTATTCGTGAAGCTTTCTGTCGTGTTTCCATTAGCATCTGCAACCATCGCCACATTTAGACCGAGCTGGTTAAAGGTTTTGTTCACAATCGCGTTTTGTAGGTCATTGAAGAAAGTTGTTAATTTCGGCGAGTTTGCACCCATTTTAGTTATCACAATTTCCGCTTTTCCATTATCGAACGCGTGAATATCTACTTTGAAACTATCATCCTTGTTAATCGTATCTAGTAAATAACTTGTACCATTCGCAGCTAACTCGTATTTAGCTAAGTCCAAGATGGAGTACTGTCCAGATGTACTCATTTTTTTGTTAAAATTAACAGCAATTGTCACACGATTATTTTCTTGTAAAAGGTTGGCAGTGAAATTGCCTGGTGCTTGTTCGCTTCCAGTCTCAAATGAGTAAGAAAGGATATCTGTACCATTTCCGAACAAATCTTTGATATTAGAAGCCTGCAATAAATAAGTTGATTTGGCAAAAGCCCCATAACGCTTATCCAATGTGAGAATATAGTGTTGGTTCGTATACTTCAATTCTTTACGAATCTGTTTAATTTCGATTGCCTCGTTCTTCATATTAGTCAGCTTATAGCTTGCTAGTTTACTTGCCGTACTAGGATCAACAGGCTCGGAAAAGGCGACCTTTAATTCGATTAGACTTCCTGAAGCTTTATCTTCTGGAAGAAGCACAATCGATTGAACCGTTGGAGCGGCTTGATCCACAGCAAGATTAGCAACCGTTTCAATTGAAAAATTACTGTCGTCCCATAAATCCTTTATTGCATTCGCATCAACGAAAACAGGCGTTCCATTAGTGAGTCGATCCTTTTCATTAAATAGAACAACAATTTCTGTTGGACTTTTTTTGTAAACAGCCTCGGCATTGATTGATTTACTCGTGTGGTGGAAGTATTTTTCAATATTACTAATCGAAGCTAAGTTTACCTCCTGCTCAAATTGCAAAGTAAATTGATTTGGGTAAACGTCCGTCACTTTTTTCACTGTTGGATAAGTACGTTTGTAAGTGATCGCAAATGGAAAGGCGGTTGCTTGAATCGGCTGTGCTGCGTAATCCATAAGCGCATTGCTTACCTCAAGTAGGTATGAACCATCCTTTAAGTTGTCTTTACACTCGATAATGACTTCTTTTCCACTATTTAATGCTGTTATTTCTTTCACTGTTTGGTCCTTAAGTTTAAATGCGGATAGGAAGTTGCGATTAGTGATGATTTCTCCCGTTTTCGCTTCTAAATTTAATGCCTCAGAGAAAGTGACCTTTAGTTTATTTCTACTATAGGATTCGACGGATTCAATCGTTGGTGCGGTCGTATCCGTGAAATTCACATCAATTTGGTGATCAGTTGGGAATATTTCTTTTCCCATAAATAAGACAGTTCGTGCACCGTTCACTTGAGGTTTTTCAAAAGTCAACGTGACGACTTTGCCATTGATATGGATGTTTTCAATCTTTGTTTCTTGATCTAAAAACTTATAATTAGCCGCTTGCTTTAGGGCTGCCTCATTGTATCTTGTATGATTGAGGACTAGCTGAACTTGTTTTAAGCCTGAAACTTTGAACTCCTGTAAAGCAAGTGGTCGGTCCTCGATTTTTACCTTCAAGCTAGGTTTCTTGTTTGTTCCTGCAACGGTTCCAGTTAGCTCATATATGCCAGGAGTGGAAAGGGTATTTGGTTCTGTATTCCACTTCACATCCAAATCAGCCACTTCACCGCTTTTATATTTTACTTTTACTGTCTTTGGAATGCTGGATACTTCACTAAGATCAAGCGTCATATCTTGAAGAGGATCAATGGAATCAATTAAATACATCGCACGATACATAAATACAGCGAATTGACCACGTGTGACAGAGCCTTTCGGGTCATATTTTCCATTACTACTTCCTGAGGTGATTCCGTTTTGGAATAAGATTTTTACATTTTCCACATGTTCTTTTTCGATTTTATCTAAATCCTTTAACGGAACAGCGATATCAGCGTTCGGCTTTAAATTGAAAGCACGCACGAGCCAAGTTGCCATCACATCACGTGTAAGAGGTTTATTTGGTTCGAAGTAAGTCGGTTGCTTGTCATCGATGACACCTTTGTTCATCAATGCTGCGATTTCATTGTAAATGGATGTACCTTGCTTCAAATCTTTATATTTAAGAACAATGTCACTTTTAGTGGAATCTAATTTTAGCGCACGGGTAAAGAGAGAAGCGACTTGACTTCTTTTCAGCGGATCATTCGGTTTAAAGCTGCCATCCGGGTAACCAGAAATAATACCTTTATCTGTTAACGCTTTAATTTCTTTATAGAAAGGGTGACCCACTTTTACATCAGTCAGCTGCTTTTCCTCAGCAAAAGCATGAGTGGCTAGGGATGTTGAAGAGACGAGGGCAGTCGTCACTAAAATGGAATTAAATTTCTTCCAATTCATATTTGCATACCTCCTAGTTTCCATTGGTAGAATTATTTACCAATCTATCATACTACAAATAGAAGGGAGGGTGGTAGAATAGTGACTATTTTCGACGAAAGGTGTCGATGGGTAGTTCAAAAAAGTTCTTATTATAAAAGTATTAAGATAATACCTGTAGCGCTTTTTTCAGTGAAGTAAGACGTTTCCTAGTTTTTTAAATATATTACTATGAAGTAGTAAAATAAAGGACAAATATATTACCTTGTAGTAATATATTTATTGTATTTTCTATTAATAGAAATCTAGTCGTTTTGGAGGGCTAAATGAAAAGAACTTTAAAGTTTAATAAATTTCTAATAGCAGCTGTCTCAACTGCGGTTGTTGTAAGTACAACAATGCCGATTGTGCCATTTAATGTGCTTCATACAGAAGCTAGTAACAAGGATTTTCCTGATGTAAAAAGCGGAACCTACTATTATGATGCGGTAACTGACTTAGCAAATCGTGGTGTCATGAATGGATTTAGCGACGGGACATTTAAACCATCACAAGAAGTAAACCGTGGCCAGGCAGCACAAATGATTGCTTCTTCCTTGTCCTTGAATGGAAAAATCATGAAAGATCCTGGTTTCACTGATGTGAAGCAAGGGGACAGGTTTTATAAAGCTATCGCTGCACTAGTTGAGGCAGGGGTTATTAGCGGGAAAACCGAGAATTCATTTAACCCGAATGAACCTATCACTAGAGCTGAGCTAGCAAAAATCATTTCTTTAGCCTATAAACTGAAAGAAAATAAAGAGTCAGTTGGAAAGTTCTCTGACGTCCATCCCGATGCTTGGTACAGTGGGTATGTAGGAGCATTGATCGATCACCAAATTACAGATGGCTATTCGCAAACGTCATTCGGTACACCTAAAACGGTAACCCGTGGCCAGATAGCGACCTTTATCAACCGAGCTGAAAAGATTCTACACGAAGATCCAATAGCTAAAGTTCAAACGATAGAAAAGGTGACAAATGATACAGTTACCGTAAATGGAGTCGAATATAAAGTTGCTTCATCATTGGCATCACTTTTTAATCAATCAAACGAATTAGCGTTGAAAAATGCTGTCATGAAGTTTGATGTAAATAACGGGATGATTACGAATGTTACTCAATTAGAATTACTTCAATACGGTACAAAAACGAATGAAATGGTATTAGACGCAAAGGGTGCAGTCATTTCCGGTAATATGAAAATTAGTGGAGACTATGTTTCTATTAAAAATGTAACGATAAAAGGAAACTTAGACGTCGGAAAAGAAGTAGAAAACCAATTTCACTCTCAAACCATAACTGTTGAAGGTAACACGACTGTTCACAATGAGGCAAGTACTACATATACGAAGGCAAGCGGTGATCCATTTTATAGTAAAACGATTTTACCTGATAAAGTAGCCGTAGATTATACAAATCGTGTGATTTTTGAACAGGCTAATTTAGGGATTGTCCAATTAAATAGAAATGGTGTTGACGTTGTAGTGAATGGATCTACATCGATAAAGGAAGTCAATGCCTCTTCTAATGTGAGGATGTCGGTTGCCTCTGGAGCTAAAATCTCGACTGTCATTCTTCAACCAGGTGCAGAAAATATGGAGATTAATGGCGACATTTCGCAATTGATTGTGGCAGGTAAAAACCCTGTAACCATAAATGGAATAGCGAACATCAACCAAGTCATCGTTCAACAGCAACATGAAGTTTTATTAAAGATCATAGGGCAAATTCAATTACTTGAAGTACAAAACGCTGCAGTAAAGATTACTTTAATTGAAAAAGCAAAAGTAGGTAACCTTGTTTTACCAGAAGGAATGAAAGCGAAGGACATCATTGCTAATTATGAAAAAATAAAAGCCAACTTCGCTAAAATTGGGGGTAAATCAAACCCAGATCTTATACCTGTTACAACACCAGAACCTTCTAGCCCAATTGGAAATGATGAGGGTACTCCATCAGCTCCAAGAGACCAAACGGCACCAATCGTTTCTGGAGTTACAGCAACCAATATTGCCGAAACATCTGTTCATATCAAACTAACGTCGAATGAAACTGGGGAAGTGTATTATGTGGTGTTACCTGCGGAAGCAGTAGCGCCAAGTAATGCCCAAATCAAAACTGGCCAAAATGGTATAGGTGAGTCTGTAGAATTAAAAGGTAATAAGACAGTATCATCGGCATCAGAAGCAACCATTTATATTAGTGGTTTAACAACAAATACAGATTATAAGGTATATGTAGTTGCGGAAGATAGTGCTGGAAATGTCTCTTCAGTGTCTAGTGTGGGGGTTACTACTTTAAGTAATCATGGTCAAACCCCTGTAAATAAAGAGGCTTTGAGTACGGAAATCGCTATCGCTGAAGCTAAGATCCAATCAGAGTATACGGAGGTTACTTGGATACCTTTTCATGCTGCATTAACAGCTGCGAATTTTATTTTTGAAAAGGTAGATGCAACTCAAGAAGAAGTAGATCAGACATTAGCAAACCTAACAGCTACAATGAATGCATTGGTTTTAAAAGGTATTGATATTGCTCCAGTGCTAACGAATGTTACGGTCAATCCCGGTACCATAGCTGGGATTAAATTTATGATTGACGATCTTCCTGTTGGTGCTTCGAAACTGATGTTTAAAATCCTTGATATGGATGCTAACGATCCAACTCCAAAAATAGATGATATTTTTGACGGAATAGAGCCAGCTATGAATGAAGACATTATTGATGGAATATCAGTAGGGAAAAAGCTCTACATCGCTGCAGTAGATAGCGACAATAAAATTAAAGCATATAAGATTCATACACTAAGTGAAACAGACATTTATATAGATCAAACAGCTCCAAGTATTTCTGGAGTTACAGCAACCAATATTACCGAAGCATCTGTTGATATCAAACTAACATCGAATGAATCTGGAGAAGTGTATTATATGGTGTTACCAGCAGATGCACAAACGCCAAGTAACTTGCAAATCAAGGCTGGGCTAAATAGTGCAGGTGAAGCTGTGGCATTAAAGGGTAATAAGGCAGTAATGTCGGGATTAGAATTAACCATTCAGATCAGTGGATTAACAGCAAATACAGATTATAACGCATATGTAGTTGCGGAAGATGGTGCTGGTAATCTTTCTTCAGTTGCTAGTGTGGATATAAAAACATTTAGTAGCACATTAGATTTAGAAAAACTAATCATCAAAACAAATAATGTGAATCCAGCCTTAGCAAAATTGGGTGATAAAGCAACAATTGAGATCAAGGCAGAGCGGGATATTACTATTTCTAATGGGATAATATCCATTGGAGGACATGACGGTAAAAACAATTTAGAAATAACAGATGCGGATGATGCGGACAATTCGACTTGGAATATTGTCTATACTTTTAATGCTGCAGATACTGAAGGTGATGTCACATTTAGCTTTGATATGACAGATGCGAATGGAAAAAATGTAAGTGTGGGAAATAGCCAGCTTCCGAATAGCAGTAAAGTGACTTTCGATAAAACCGCTCCTGCCATCACGGGTGTGGTAGAAGACGGTGAATACAAGGACAAAGTGATCCCAGAATTCGTAGAGGGAATAGGAAAAATTTCTATTGGTGGTGGGAGTTATATTCCATTTATTTCGGGAACTGAATTGAAACAGGTTAATTCATATCAACTCATAGTTACGGATGAAGCTGGAAACCAAGCGACTGCCCGTTTCTATGTTACAGCAAGTCTTATGCCCTACACCCCTGTGACAATACCGGAAAAGGAATATTTCGATAAAGAAGAAATATTTGCTTCTTTACCTAAACAACTAGTGGTACCTCTTACAAATGGGGAAAACACAATGATTCCATTGTCTTGGGAAGATAGTGATAAATTCAACCCACAACAACCAGGCGAATACAAGTTCACTTCGAGTTTTGGACAGATTGGAACTGATACTATAAAGATTGATATTAACGATATAGTCGCACCAGTAGTCGTAGTCAAGGTAACGGAGCTTCAAGCAAGCTCGTTGAAATTATACCTGAACTTTGATGGTCCACTAGCAGATATTTCTGGTAGTGGAAAT
This sequence comes from Bacillus sp. CGMCC 1.16607, assembly GCF_042683745.1. Taxonomy (NCBI): domain Bacteria; kingdom Bacillati; phylum Bacillota; class Bacilli; order Caryophanales; family Bacillaceae; genus Bacillus; species Bacillus sp. CGMCC 1.16607. The sequence continues at coordinate 272,308 of NZ_JBHUJX010000007.1, read as the reverse complement.
GAAGTCACTCTCGTAAATCCAAGTAACATTAATTTTGTTAATGATGGACCAAGTGGAAGAGCGATTTCATTTAACGGTGTTAACAAAAAAGGTGCAGTTAGCATTATCCAAAATGATTCGCTAAAATTGAACAATGAAGTCACGGTTTCTTACTGGTTAAGTATGAAAAATTACTATGGTGAGTATAACGATGATAATCATTTTGAGTTTTACGGAAATCATGCCATTTTTGCTAAAAGTGGTGAAGGTGGTATAAGTAGTTATATTTATACTAGATCGGAAAAGGCAGACCTATGGTACAATCGAACTCCGAATCAATCAATAATAGTTTCTAATCCCTTTCGATTGGGAGAGTGGGTGCATGTAGCATTTACGATTTCTGAGACAGAGAGTAAAGGTTATATTAATGGTAGCTTAGTAAGTTCGATCGCTCTAAGCACTCCTGCTGATCTATCTGTTTCCAACTCTGGACCATTTTACATCGGGTGGATGAACGAATCTTGGTATGCGCTGCACGGTGATATTGACAATTTCAGAATGTATGATAAGGCTCTATCTATTCAGGAAATAGAAAAGTTGTATATTCATAAACAGTAAATTGTGTGGTCATCATTCATACTAATAATATTTGGTGTAATTTGTAACTATTTATAGATATTTATAAATTATGAAAGAGCCCTGTTGAGAGACCTCTCTAGGGCTTTTCTTTCTACTTAAGAAAGTTTTTACAACTTAACTTGACTGAATATTCATTCCATCTGGCAATACTCTATATTAATATAATTTATCTAAACGGAGATGTTTTTTCATGGGACAAAGGGGAAGGAAAAAGGGTGCAATAGGAGAACAGAGTAGAGCCTTGTTACTTAAGATTGCTGCTGAGGAGTTTGCTAATATTGGTTATTATGCAACTAAAATCAGTACCATCGTCAAACGAGCGAAAGTCACTCAACCCACCTTTTATCTTTATTTTGAAAGTAAGGAAGCTATCTTTCGAGAATTAGATGATCTATTCCGTAATAGATTATTTGATTTTACGAAGAGCAGCCGTCTAGAACCAGACATGGACTTGACTTCTGTCCCAGCGAAAATTGCAGCAGGACTATCGAGAATTTTTACTTTTTTCTTGGAAAATCCCGAACTAACCCGAATTGGTTTTTATATTTCAACTGAAGCGGAAGAAATGAAAAGACAATTAGCCAGTCAAATCGAAGATAACCTCAACTTTGAAGTACAAGAGGGGTATTTCCGTGCAGACATAGATATGAGTGTTGTTGCTGAATGTTTAGTCGGCATGATTGAAAGACTTATATTCACTAAATTATTTACAGGATTAAAAAATCCTGATGATCTTGCAAATGAAATTCTCCACCTTTTGTTGTATGGGATGGTTGAGGTGCCTGCTTCTGAATGAGACCACGGGGTTGGTTAATTTTTGAGATTTTCATAAGGGAATGGTGAATGAAGTGGATGCTTATTTCTTTCGGGCAACCTTATCCTTGTCGTATTATGCAAGGGGGCTAGAAAAAAATAAACAACTTTGACAACGACTACCCTGAACGGTAGATGTTGCTGGGAGAAGTGTTCGCGCACTTCTCTTTTTTTATATTTCTATGGGGAATATGGTGCTCGGTACCGACAAAAGGCAAAATCGGTGGATTTGGGTTTGAGGACGGAGTAGAAAGGGAATTCCGTAAGTAAATTCGCCTTGAAAGGGAGTAATTCACTGCTTTCGTGATATTGAGGTGCCGGCATCATCGGTCAAGGTTGTACGCTAAGCAAAAAACAACTTTTATATAGTAAAAAAGTCCTCTATCAAACCTTAGAAATTATATACAAAGGTGGATGCAAGATGATAAACTATCTCTTGTTTATAAAGTCTATTAATTTAGGAATATGATGGAGGATTACTTATGAAAAAGGTACTGCCTAAAGTAGCCCTTGCGACATTGTTGATATCTAGTAATAGTATACCAGCACTTGCAGCAGGGACTGATTTAACAGATATTAATGGTTCATTCGCCAAGGATGCGATTTTACAATTAGTTGAAGCAGGGATCATAAATGGAAAAGGTGATGGAAAATTTGATCCAACTGGAAAAATCACCAGACAAGAATTTGCAGTAATTTTAGCAAGATCACTTAATTTAGATGTTAGTAGTCCTCCAGCTACCGCGACCTTCTCTGATGTGCCAACTAGCCATTGGTCATACGCATATGTAGAAGCTGCAACCAAAGCTGGATTAATAAATGGATATGGTAATGGGAAATTTGGTAATGGTGAAAACTTATCGAGAGAACAGATGGCAACTCTCTTTGTTAGAGCTTTAGGAGTAGATGTAACTGGAAAAGGGGCGAAGTTAGCCTTTGCCGACAAGGATCAAATTTCTAATTTCGCAAAAGACGCTGTAGCGTATGCAGTAGAAGCAAAGTTATTAAATGGCTATAGCAATAATACATTTAATCCCAAAGGGACTGCAGATCGTCAAACAGTTGCTAAGGTGACTAGTTCATTTTTAAAGGTTGAGGAGATGGTTAAACCTAAACCACAACCAGAGCCAACACCAGTGCCAGTACCTAATCCTGAACCGGTTCCAACACCAAAACCGACGCCGATACCAGTGCCAGTACCAGTTCCGCCACCTGCACCAGCGCCAGAACCGACGCCAGTGCCAGAAACAGATCCTACACCAGTTCCAACACCAAACCGTTTACCGGTTGCAAGTAACATTGCTGATAAAAATATTAGTTTAGGAGATCACATAAAGATAGTAGATTTGTCTACGGTATTTTCAGATGCAGATAGAGATATATTAACTTATTCAGTAACATCTTCTGATTTAAGTATTGCAACTACCACGTTAGACGGAAACGATTTATATGTTTCTGGCCTTTCCCTAGGACTTAGCTCCATTACGGTAACTGCTAACGATGGAAGAGGGGGAACGGTTAATCTAACATTTACTGTAGTTGTTGAATTGTCAGCACAGCAACTAGCTATACAAAAAATTGAAGAAGTTGTTAAAGATAGTGGTACTACTGGGGATATTGATATAACGGTTATTAATACTGCAATAAATGATTCAAATATTGCAATTGCTGATAATTTAGGTGTATATAGAAAAGCCATTTTAGATGCAGAGAATGATGCATTAGACACATCATCTGAAATTGTTCAAATGGTAAATGAAATTAACGGTATGTTTACTTTAGTAACCAATGGGGTTACTGTATCTACATCTGATCATTTAACTTATAAGATTTCCATTGATGAAGAAAGTTTAGCACCGGAGGGAATTAGAACAGCCTGGGATTCTATAGTATTCACTTTCCATGTAAAGGGTACAAAAGAATCTATTTATGAGGACATGAAAGTAATTCCAAGTCTACCAGAACAAGATTATTTTATTAAAAAGGCAGGAACTGGTACAACTGAAGTAACTAGAATAATTGAAGAAAATAGTACAACTGAAGGAACTAGTACTAGTCCAAAAGTTGAATATGACATTGTTTTAGTATTCATTGATAGTAATAAAAAAGTAATTGGTTATGCACCAGTAGATCCAGTTTCATCAAATGCTAGAATAAAGGAAAAAAGTAGTCAAACTGTAATAAATGAAATCGTTGATTATGGTGATGGCTACGGTATGATCACAATTAAACAAAATACAACAGTAGCAGACTTATTAGCGGCTATCTCTTCAGATGATGAGTCTATCCAAACTTATAAAGTATTAAAGGATGATGGGACTGGAAAGTTAGTTAATTACGAGGATAGCTCAAATAGTATATTAAATGCTTCTATATTAGAGGTCATTCCTGAGAATGGGGATACTGAAAATATGTATACATATATTATTGAAGTGGCTCAAGCAGGTTTAAAAACAACTAATCCTATTATTGTTACTGATGTGAAAAACGATGATTATAAAGAAATTACTGTCAATTCAACTGCAACTGTTGACGATATAATTAAATCCTTAGCTTCTTTGGACGGCACAACATACAGTTATAAAATCTTTTATAATGATGGAGATTCAAATGTTGAATACTCCAAAACAAGTCAAATATCTTCGATTTATGTTTCAACATTAGAGGTAACCAATGGTAACGAAGAGAAAGAATATTATTCGATTACTGTCGATGTAGGAATCCCAAATAACTAGAAAATTTAATTTAAAAACTACAATAATTTAACCGAAAAAGCCCTTATTTTTTAAGGGCTTTTTTACTTGATATTAATAGTTTTGTCAATATTGGACTGGATAACAGCCGCCTGAACTCGATGGGAATTTCTCGTGCCACCCTGGTCTAGTGGATAAGATAGCTACACTTCACCCATTCTCCCAATTTAATATACCCTTTCCCATTATTTCATTTATAATTACATTTAAGCTGAAAAAGATAAAATCTCACGATTACCGAGGTTTCAATATGAGTAAAAAAGGCTCTAAAAACTATATTCTTCATGCCAAAAGCAAACAGTTTTTCTGGGAAGGAAACGGACAACTTTCAATAAAAACATTTACTAATGGAAAAGCGTTTTACAAAACGAATCGAGGATTTTTCTCTGTTGAGGAAGATAGATACCTACTTCTTAATAAGGGCTCCTATACCATTTCAATCGATGAAAAAAATGAAGTGGAGTCATTTTGTATCTTCTTTAGAGATGGTCTTGCAGAAGAGGTTTTACCTTCAATCATAAAGTCAATAGACGCTATTCTATCAGACCCAGACTACAACATGGAATCTGTCGAATTTTTTGAGAAGACTTATCATTTCACTCCTATGTTGAAGTTACAATTAGAAAAGTTTCAAAGAGACCATGACTTATTCGCAGACGATATGTTGTGGCTTGATGAGCAGTACCACAATCTTATGCAGATCATGTTATTTGCTCATTTTAATGCCCTGAATAAAATGGAATCTCTAAACACAATTAAAAATTCAACCCGTGAAGAATTATTCAGGCGTGTAACTGTTGCACATGATTATATTCGATCCTATTATAATCACCTAATAAACTTACAAGATATTTCAAGTGCGGCATGCCTATCACAGAACCATCTGTTGAGGAATTACAAAAAAATATATGGTAAAACCCCACACCAACATATTTCTGAAATGAGAATACATAAAGCTTTGAAACTTCTTGAGGATATGGAATTAAGCATGACGGATATTACATATGAAATAGGGTTCAATAACCCTGTGTCATTTAGCAAGATTTTTAAGACATTAACAGGTTTATCTCCCCTTCAATATAGAAAAAAAGTGATTTTGGATAAGAATTAATGTGTGCGATGTTTTATTATTGTAAGGTAGACACTAATAAAGGAGAGAGGTCAATGAGTAACATCCAAAGGATAAATCAAATCGGTGTACCTGTTAAAGACATTAATAGAGCAGTCCAGTTTTATAAAGCTCTAAATCTACCTTTACTTTTTTCAACTGATACTATGGCATTTTTCGATTGTAACGGAACTCGAATTCTTCTAAGTTTACCAGAGAAAGAAGAGTTTTCACATCCAAGCTCTGTTATTTACTTTCAAGTCGAAAACATAAAGGAAACCTATGAGAAATTTACAAACGATGGGGTAACCTTTATTGACGAACCGCATATTGTTGCAAAAATGGGAGGAACAGAAACTTGGATGACTTTCTTTAAAGATACAGAAGGCAATACGCATGCATTTATAAGTGAAGTAGAAGTTTAATAAGAAAAGGATACCTTAAATTGAAGGTATCCTTTTTTAGGTCAGAACATAGTAATCCCTATGGTGCGAAGTATTATATTCCGATATGGAAATACGATGCTTTCTATTATTTTAGAAAAGAGCATAGATTACTAAATATGACCAAAATTATGATAATATAGGAAAGCAATATTTTTCTAAAATAATTAACTATCAGAGGAGAATTCACAAGATGAAAAGGAGATTACTATTCTTATTAACGGTTCTGTTGTCATTTTCGATTTGCATACCCGCTAGCGCCACTGTAAATCAGCAGCCTATTGTGATTATGGATCAGAGGACAGTCCAATTCAGCCATGAGGCTATAATTAAAAACAATGTCACTTATTTCCCTTTAGTGGAACTTTTCCAAGCAGCGGGAACAACTCCCAAAAAGGTTAAAGATGGGTATGAGATATTCAAAGGAAAGTCGAAGCTTGGTTTGGTTAGTGGAAAAACAAAAATAAATGCTTCAAATAAAAGTATTGAAACGATTAATAAGCTTGAATATGTTGCGCTTCCAGCATTTGAATCGATCGTTCCTAGCGAGGTTACCGCGGAAAATGAAGATGATTATATCACATATCATATTACAACCTATAATGATAGAATAAAAAACCAATATACTACTAACTTAAAGGGTAAGGTCCTCACAAAGGCCGAAGCAATAAAAGGAAGCTTTTTTGATCAAATTACGTATGACCAAACCTACACTTCTTTTCGAATTCCTGGAAAGCTGCCTGAGGTAGAATATTTGATTACCAAATATACCTCAGCTAAGGGGAAACGTTACCAGGATAGTCTCTTTCTTAGAGGGAAGATAATTGGTTCAACTCTTTACGGAGAATTTCAAATAAACAAATCGGAGTACCTTACTTCTGCTGAAGTGTCCAAAACTGCTTGGATTCCAATAACCCTACCAGTAAAAGACAAAAAGGTGATATTTAATTTTGACATTGCCAATGCACAAGTAAAAAAGCCTATTACACCACAACTGATTTTAGACAATAAACAGATTACATTTAAAGTGGCTCCTATATTCAAAGACAAATATAATATGTTTCCTCTGAAAGAGTTATTCTCTAAACTAGGAGCGAATGTTTCAGAAATGAAGAAGGGGGTGGAGTATAAGGTATCTTTTAATGGGAAAACAGTTATTTTCTATACGAATAAGAATACCTATTTGGATGTCGAAAGCCAATCTCAAACAGAAATTGGAGATTCTCTATCACATGTTGCTGGGAATCCAAGAGTGATTCTCGTAAACAATGTTCCTATGATTCCTGTAGATGCTATTCAAATTTTCCTGCCTGTGAAGTTTGCGGAAAGAATGGAACATCAAGCAATTCTTCATTCTTATAAAAACTTCGTTCAATCGACAATAACAGATTTAAATGGGAAAATCTTAGGTGAAGATCATAATGAAGAAGAATACATTGTTACAACTAAGAGATTCAGCGATTATGCTTCAAGTGAAACTCCGGACGAAGCGGAATTGGAAATCATAAAGATAACGGTAGAAAATGGTGCAAGTACAATGGAACGGGTTTCTGTATCTTCAATAATAGAGGGTAATAAAGCAAGGGGACAAATACACTATAGTATTGAAGAGGATGGTCAGGACATTTCCGCAAGTACATTAAGTAATGTTCTATTTAATGTAAAAAATCGTGAATTAGAAGTAAGCTTTGATGAATTACTTCGTTTAGTAAATAAATAATGAAAAACTAGGGTGCTAGGAACCATGCAGATATTTTTGAATCTAAATGGTGCTAGGCACCCTTTTTGTTCATAAGGTTACACATCTAATCAAACGTTTGATCAAACACAGCCAAAACCTTTCTATACTAAGGCTAAAGCCAGTTCTACACGAATACTTCCTTTGTAATAGGTAAAATGATAGAATGAATTTATTATACTAGTCAAATAGTTTTATAATTGGCAAACCTTTCGAAAGGGAGGGACGCAAAGCTACGGGTCTAAAGTCTCATGACGATGATCGCCGGGTTGCATTTATTTCCGAATGGAAGTATTGTGTGGCCGAGCAGATACCCGTAGTGAAAGGGATTGCTAGGCTTTTTTTATTGGCTAAATTTTCGCAATAACAAAAGATTGGGTATACATTTTAAGCAATAAATGGTATCAGGCACTCAATCGTTATCAAAAATCTTCTAGGAGGATCAACATGAATGGGAAAAAGTGGCTAAGTTGGCTGATCAGTTTTATTTTTTTATTGGCAATTTTCATCCCTTATAACAAGAGCTTTGCAGAGAAGAACGATTCAAATAAAATGAATTCGATTACGTTAAAGGAAGCACCGTATTCGACTGGTGACGGGTGGACCATCGATTCTACCTATAGCTCCAATCCTCCGTATGCAATGACGAAAGGAAAAAATGAATATCTCGCTGTCGGCCCATACGGAGCAATCATGAAATCAAAGGATGGACGAGATTGGAGGGCCCTGTCACGGTTTGGAAACTACCATCTTACAGCCATTGCTTGGGATGGTAGTAAATATGTCCTTTTTGGAGCGAACACGCAGTTTGATATGGATACCTATCGTACCCCTTCTGAAAGCTTTATCTCCACAGATGGATTAACTTGGAAGCGAATTGATTTTTCTCCAGGCGAATCCATTCAGCAAGTAGTCGGTGGTGATCATGGTTTTGTAGCTCAAGGCACCGAGCATGCCTATTTTTCTAAAGATGGGGAAAATTGGACCGTCATCCATACCTTTAAAAATAAATATGGCTGGGTTTGGGTCGATTTTGAAAATGGTACATATTTTGTCATAAGTGATGATGATAAAATTATGTTGACATCAAAGGACGGAAATACATGGAAAAAGAATACGTGGGATCCATCGAAAAACATTCATGATTTTATTTGGGTTAAGGATCATTATTTAGGTGTCGGCAATGGCATCTATACATCGAGCGATGGGGTCAGCTGGAAGAAGCAACAGCAATCTCCAAGTGGAGTTACTTTACGTATCGTTGTTTCGAATGGTAGCAGCTTTATGGCAGTTGGCTATAGTAGTGTGAGCGATGGAATTTATAAAAATGTGTCCTATACCTCGAACAATGGTACTGTGTGGAAGCGTCATGATCTTCCGAAGCTAGATACGACCGTATATACTCTTTATCCGGTCCAAGGAGGCTTTGCAGGTATTGGTTCGAACACGGCAGGAAATTATACGGATGGAACATACTCCTTTTTCACAAAGGATGGTGTAGAGTGGAGCTATCGGTTAGTTGGTACGGTTTATAACGTTGAATTAGGCGGAATTGCGACGAATGGAAAAAGGTCGGTTGCTGTAGGGCTTGATGGAACGGCAATTTATACAGATGATGGTGTAAAGTGGACGAGTAGCAATCCGTTTGCAATGGAAGGGAGAAAGTGGAGGAAGAACTTATATGATGTCGCATGGGGTGCTGGCCGCTTCGTTGCCGTCGGTCATTATGGAGCCTATGTATCAACTGATGCAGTCAATTGGAAAAAGGTGAATATTCCCTCTATGAGAAAGGATGGGCAACTAAGGAATATTCTCTGGACTGGGAAATTTTTTGTAGCGACAGATCAAACAACCGGTACTTTCACCTCGAAGGATGGGCTTACATGGACACATATCAAAGGTCTTGATGATTATTGGTTGACCTCCATGATTTGGGATGGCAAGCAAGTAGTTGGTACCTTCCAGGTGCATAATAATGGAAATAGTTATACGAAAATCATGAAATCGACAAATGGAACGAAGTGGACAACCGTTCAATCCATTAAATTAAGTGACGCCTGGATGACCTATACGGGTGGACGATATGTCGCCGTTAGTCGATATAATTTATCCAATGCATGGGTGTCTAAGGACGGAACAAAGTGGTTACAGGTGAAGACAAATATAGGTGAAGCAAACATTGAATTGCTTACTACTTTTGATGGTTATTTTTATGCTTTCAACGACTCGTTTAAGGAAATTAATGGGGAATATGTACCCTACAATGCTTACTATGTCTCAAAGGACGGAGTAAAGTGGAAAGAAGTTGCAATCCCTATTGAAAACTCTAATTTTGATACGAATGGCACGAAAAGAATGCTGGACGGGATTAAAGCATACGGTAAATATATTTTTGTTGGTGAAAATAGTGTGATCAAGTATGCGAGTAGGTTGGTGAAACCATAGGGTGCCTGACACCCTATGGTTGTAATATTTTACCTATTAAGAAAAAGGAGAAATTACTTACATAAATTTGGGTATTATGGTAGAATTTATTCGCTAATGTTATAGTAATAAAGTTTCATATTTGGCAAACCTTTCGAAAGGGAGGGACGCAAAGCTACGGGTCTAAAGTTCATGGAACAATGATCGCCGGGTTGCAATTATTTTTGAATGGAAGTATTTTGCAGCCGAGCAAATACCCGTATGGTGAACGGGTTTGCTGGGCTTTTTTGATTGGTTAAATAAGCGTTTTCAAAAGAATAGGAAAAGGGGGAAGTTGGATATGAAAAAGATGAATAGAAAGCTGATTGCAGCAACTGTACTTTCCATGCTTGCTATATCACAAATATCCGCAACAGCAGCAACACAAGAAACCATTTTTACCGTTAAAGGTGATCAAAGCACGGTCCCAGGTATCTATAGTTCAGTACCTAACGGAAAATCGAAGTTAGTTATAAAAGATAGTGTTTATGAATTAAAGGAGGTAGACAAGCTAGGAAAGTTAATGGGTGGTTTTTTTTATACCAATGATCGCCCTGCTACTGCTGAGGATTATAAAAAACAAGATATGTTTACTCGAAACGTACGGCCATTACAAGATGTTCAAGCTGTCGGAAAAGAACTATATTATACAAAATTTCTTGGCATGAGTATGTATATGGGTGGTAGTTGTGGTGGCGGCGGTGCTGAAATTCTTGAAATATATAAAAGAAACAGTGCTGGTAAAGTCATGAAAGTCACACCTGATTGGATTTCATCCAATACAGTAGAATCCTTTGAAGTAGTGGGAGCTAATATTTATTATGCTCGAATAGAAAATAGTGAAATGGGCAAATTCACGGTAATAAAGGCTTCTATAGATGGGAAGAAGAAAAATGCTATTTTAAGTGCTGTTGATGATTTTTGGGTTGAGAAGGATTCGATCTATTTTATCAAAGACAAAAAGTTGTTTAAGAGTGGTTTAGATGGAAAAGGTGCAAAGCAGCTAACAAAGCTAGTTTCCAAGCTTTATGGGGCAAGTGTTTGTGATGGTAGCAACTATCAAGTTGTAAAAAGTGGGTTGGTTGTGAATGACTATGAGAAGGATGCCTCCGTCTATTATGATTTTGCAACAAATACTACAGTTAATACTCCTACAAAGATAAACCTAGTGTACGATGTTGATCTAAAGAGAAAGCTTATCGTGGGTGCAAACTATGATGAAGAATCTCTTTCACTATATGATTTTAATGGGAAAATAGTTAAAGACTTAAAGGTAGATGTCTCTTGGGAATCAGGAGCCACTATTGTTTCAGTCGACTCAGCTAATCGTAAAATTCAGTATGTCAAAGGAAATAGCTTGAAGGAAATACAATATTAGAGATGTTGGAAGGAACCTATTTGGGTGTAAAGTACCATCCGAAACTATATGAAAAGGAGAATATATTTAATGAAGAAAATGATTGCGGCTTTACTATTATCAAGCCTGGTGATTGCCGGCTGTAGTGAAAAGGAAACAGCAGCACCAGTAAAAGAAAAGAAAGAGCCAAAGGTAGAAGAGAAGCAGGAGAAAAGTGAACCCCAAGAGGTTCAAACGGAATTTGGAAAAGAAATCAATTTATCGAAAAGAGACTTTGAGGGAAATAAGGAAGAACTGGCAAAAGTAATAGTCAATAATTTTAGAATAGAAACAGTAACAGACCATTCAGATCTTGAAACGGATAGTGGTAGTAATTTTAGCAAGATGAACCAGAAATCGGCTAAGAAGGATGCTGAATATTTCGATACCCTTTTTGATTATATATTATTAGATCTATCTGTTGAGAATATTAGTGGCAGTGAATTACAGAGTAGTGTCCTTACCGAAAGAAATTTCGTATTTTATAACGAGAATGGGGCCGAAATCGATGCCTCTACAACTTTAAATGAAGGAACTTTTGAAGCAGCGAATTTACGTCCAAATGGTAAAAATCAAGGTACCGTATGGATCTCCATTCCAGAAGGAACGCAAGTATCTGAAATTATTTTGTACACGGATCCTCACTACAGAGATAGTGAAGATTGGTATAATTTTAAAGTGAACAATTAGAAAACGACAAAGGCAGATTATTGATGAAACCTACCATTCATTCCTAAATTTAATAGTATTTCAGATGAACATGGATGGATAGATACGAAATATGTTTTCTTGGATGGCGGTCAAACATTAATGTTTGACCGCTAAGTTCAATTGAATAACAACTAAAGGTTAGTGATTCGAATAAAATTATCGCTATTTTAATTAAAGTTTCTGCCACTCCCAAGAAACTGCACCCATTTATCCCTTCGCGTACTGCTCCCCTCATTCCTTCTAGCAGAATTTAAGAAACGTTTCCAAGATTATCTCCTCCTACCAACAACGGAAGAAAAGTATCCACCAACAACCCCAACGATATACAGTTGCAACCTTATATTATTATATTCTTTAAAAAATATTTATGTTTTAATCTTCGACACTGCAGGTGTTAATAGGTATTGTTACCGGTATGTTCTTTATAAGTATAGAATTTGTTCTTTATGTTGAATTGAGTTATTGGATGAGCTATAATTGAATTAATGTTCTTTTATAAGAACAAAATGTTCTTTAGAGGAGATTTGCTTCTATTGTTAATTCTAACTATTGGGATCTTAAGGGAAATGCAAAGGGGAAATGACATTTAAATCCCAAAGTTGAAAAATAGATTTATAAGGAGGGAGTTCTTTATTTCTAATTCATAAAGAAAAGGTAAAACTATTAATATTTCAAAATGAATTATGAAAAGGTGGAGAGAAGATTCATGAAAAAGAAGTTAATAATTAGCTTGTTTTCTGTTTTTGTTTTAGCAATAGCCACGATGGGGACTGTGGCATATTTTACAAAAAGCTTCCAAAGTGATCAGAATATAGCCAAAGCTGCTGTCTTCAACGTCGATGTTGTGGATTCAAGTGAAAAAACCATTGGGAATTCACAATTTGATCTGAACGAGAAACTATTCCCAGGGATGGATCCAGTAGAGGTCTATAGTTTCCAAATTAAAAAGAATGACACAGAGGTTCCAGTAGAGTACAAAGTAAATTTAACACCTAGTGGAGATTTATTCCCACAAGATAATCGTTCACCAGTGAAAATGACTTTAAAAAGAAATGTTAATAATGATTGGGTAGAAGTTGAGTATTCAACAAATTTCAAACCAGAAAATGCTACGGAAAGCTATAAAATATTTGTATCTTGGCCACATAGTGACCATGACATTGACTTCCAAGGCAAAACTGGGAATATCAAATTAGAGGTTACAGCCACTCAAGTTGACAAAGAGGTACCTATCGACAATACAACGTATGAAGTAGCGAGCAATGCTTTAGCTGCATTGGATAATGTCGGCACCGGTTTTAACAAAGGCAACTTCTCAAAAGCTCAGTCAGATGAGGTTCAAACTTTAATTAATAATTTAATGACATATGTGAATGGATTGCCAAATGGCAATGGTAAAACTGAATTGCTGGATAAAGCTAATAAATTACAAAATGACCTTAATGCAAAAGTAGCGTCTCGATATGTTTATTATGAAGTGGAAAAGGGTGCAACAAATTTTGACCAACTTAAACTAAAACTTACAACTTCGTTTTTCCAAGCGGATAGCCCGCGAACTCAGAATGGTAATGCAGTATATTTAAATAGTGGCGGAGAAGATAAAATGGTTTATTTACGCTACTTGATTTATTCATGGAGCAAACCAACTGCAGGAGATGTCGTCACATTTACTATGCGATTTAACGGCGGTTATAAAAATATTAATGCAACATTCACTAACGTTGGCGATGGTACTTGGAAAATTCAAAGTGATTGGTTAGTAGAAAAAAAATAATAGAATATGAAATGAAGAGGCTGCACTCGGAAGGATTACTTTTAGAGGCAGCCTCTTTTGTGTGCTATATTGGGTTTCAGACTCCGACAAAAGACAAATGAGGACCATTTTCCAAATGTGAAGTACATATACATGGCATCGGATGTTAGATAGCGATAAAAAGATTAGTCCTCTATTTTTATGTAGGAGTGATCCTTGTTTTCATGGTAAAAATGTTCACCAATATAAGTACCTTACAGAACGATAGTTTACCTATAGTTTTTAAGGAACAAAGTTGATATTTTTTCATATCAATTAATATGTTACTTCTCCACTGCTCCTACCTTAATGGTTGTTGTGAACCAGGAGGAACATAAAACGGTGGTACTTTAATCCATCCGCGTTTGCGCATCAAATGTTTTAATCTAGTTGCGAAAGCTAATTTTTCTGCTTGAAACTGAACAAACAATAAACCAACATCCGTACGAACCGATTCGGAAGCAGCACCAGCAGCACGCATGATTAAACTAATGATTTTTAAAGATAATTCGTTTGCAATTACATCATCTGTTACTTTGACACCAAGGGGAACAGTGTGAGGGTCTGATTTTGGCAATTCTTCAGGGGAAGGAGGTAAAGTAATCCCTTCCTTTATCATGAATTCACGCAGTCTTTCCCTTTGACTTGTCCCAAGTTTCATATCTTCTTCAAGTATTGTCTTTAACTCATCATCCGTCGTCGTGTTGATACCAGCTTGAACAGATACTTTAGCTAATTCAAGTCCAGCTAAGTAAATCCAGCAAGACATCACTTCTCCGACATGAAGAGGTTGATCTTCATCTTGAACTGTAATAGATTTCAATGCATCCATGATTGTTTCCAATATATTTACCATTCGACTTCCTCCTGTCTAGTTATAAACTAGACATATTATTTGTCTAGAAAGATATTTTATTCAGTGGTACCGCCTATAACCTACATCTATAAGTGAAGGACATTTACCCCAAACCATTTGTTAACAAGTTCTTGTTAACTCCTATTTTTCAACAAAGTAAATCGTTCAATGAATTGTTCATTAAATTATCCAAAAATAACAATTTATGGTACTATCGTAAAGATATTATTTAAGGAGGTACATGATGTTCTTCATTGAAATTCATAATGCCATTTGGCTTTTTTTGGTCATTTTTATGTTGCATGATTTTGAAGAAATGATCAGTGTAGAAAACTGGTCTCGGAAAACATCTCATCTGGTAGAAAACTCTAATAACCGTTTGAAAACTTTGGTTTGGAAATTTTGGAATATAAATTCACATTCATTTGCAAAAAGGGATGTTGTAATATTCTTTGTTGGTTCCACAATCGTATACTTAAAAGTTCAATTTATCGAAAGCGGTTGGGCTGAAATCCTATTTTTGAGTTTTTTGGTTTTTGTACTTTTACATAACCTGGTACATATCTTACAGACACTTATTTTAAAAACGTATACTCCTGGATTGTACACAGCTATTGGTTTGGTTACACCATATACAATTTATCTATTAAACAGATTAATATAATTATAATTCTGTGGAAGCCGGCGGTTTCAATGAAAGTAAAGTTTTATTAGGGAGTTGAATGTAGTTTGAATAAAAAATGGATGTTACCTCTTATTTTCTCTCTTTTTCTCTTGATTGGGTGTCAGTCAGAGGATGACAAGAAGTATGAGGCTTTATTACAGGATGGAATGTATGCCCTTGAAAAAGAGAGTTATGATGATGCAATAGATATTTTCAAAAAAGCATTAGGGCTAAAACCTAATGATAAAAAGACATTAGATCTACTACTTAAAGCCCAAGAAGGAAAGACGTTAGCTAAAGGAAATGAACAAGTTACCTATACTCCGATTGATGAGAATGCCGTATCGAACCGAGATTTTATTATTGAAGAGAAAGATCATAAGTTTTATATTAACGGGGTCACTTTATTGATGAGTAAAGAAGAAATAATTGAAAATTGGGGTGAACCAGACTCCATTGAAAAACCTAGTCCTGAAGATGAATATTATCAATCAGATTATGATAATTGGTTATTTTTGAACTACGGTGATTTTAAGCTAACAGTCTATTCTAATCAATTACGGGTAGTTGATCTAAGAACAAAAGAATTTGTTTTTAAAGAGGATTGGTATTTAGCTTTAGCATTGCAAAAACCTGATATTGAAGGGGAAAATTTTCATTCTTTCACCACAGAGGAACAGTATATGAATTTTAACGAAGATGAACCTTGGATGCAATGGGCTGAAGATAATCCACAGTACACAACCGAATCCAGTAGTGTAGTAGATAATCATTTATCTGGACAATCTCCGGGTGAGTTTTTTACAAGTCTTGCAAATAAGACCGGTTACAAAATACCGTTAAGCGCATTTGAACTAATCCCTGACTATAAAGATCCATCAAAATCAGTTGGATATATGTATAAATTAACTGATGAGATTAACTTGGATTATGATGGAAGTGATCAATTGGAAAATGTCGGAGTTTCGCATTTTAGTGGCGGAGAACCTTCACGAGAATTTTTATATTTATTGAATGAATTAATAATAACTGCTTCGTCAGTCCAACCAGAAATCATCATTAAGCAGCTTGATCGTAATATGGTTAAGTCAGAGAACGGACTTGCCAATTCTAGTGTCGTTTATCAAGATGGTTTGGTTTATAAATATTTAGAAAATGCATTAGGACACTTTTTTACTATTTATGTGGAGGGGTATGAAGAATTATAACTGTAACAGATAAGAAAATGTAATTAGGAGGTTATTAGTTGAAGAAATTGAGGATTTTATTTTTATCTATTCTACTAGTTTGTATATCCGCAACGAGCACATTTGCTAGTGATGATCCAGAACGGGACATGCAAATTACTGGAGCCCAATTACAATCAAGTCAGTCTGAACTTGCAATGGTCATGCTAGGGACGAATTATATGGATTATAAAAATGCAACTAATTTTTCCATAGTAACGATAAACCCGCTCACCTTGGGAAATGGACTTGTTAATAGCAATGTTATCATTATGAACGAGCAAGGGAAATTGTTTGATTCTAGTTGGAATCATGCGTTAGTCCCTGCATTTGGTAGCGATAAACTTAGTAAGCATACCTATAAATTTATCATAACCTATGATAATGAAAGTAGATTTGCAGGCTCGTTTAAAATGAATGATAAACTACTTATGCGCTACACCATTACACTTTCACCAAACGGTAAATATACGATTAAAAGTGAGCCTTTAGCTGGTGAGGAAACTGTAAAAGCGCCAACCACACCTAAGAAGCCTGCTACAACAAATAGTATCGTCTTAAGTAGTAAGGATGTTACCTTAATGGGGATTAGTCTTAACGAGAACATTAATAACATGGTAGGGCGTTTTAAGAAAACATATAAGAACATCCCTATTGAACCTTTTTCTCATAATGGGGAAACTAGCTATCTATCTGGAGATCCAACACCTGCAATGGCCTATTTCTTGGGTGTTGATTATGATACTAAAAAACGTGTCATAGGAGTAGATTACCAACATTTTAAATCTGAGAAAAAGGGTTTTAACGTTGTAACGAGTAGAGGAATAAAGCCAGGTTCAAGTATTTCACAAGTGTATAAGCAATATGGTAAAAAGGTAAAAATCTCAAGAGACAAAGACCCAGGCTGGAACTACGTTGAGCTTACATATAATATTAGTATCAAGGAAACAAAACAAACCGGTACCTTGACATTCATGACACGTTATTCGAAGAAACAAAAGGAAGCGGATGCAAAAGTGATGGGTATCGAGTATAAGGTAACCCCGATAAAATAAACGTAAACACGGAACCGGATATTATAACTGATAATAAATGTGATCAGTATTATCTAATAGGAAACGAAGAAAATACTAATTAAATAAATAACTATTAGAATCTTCTTGATGTGAAAGAAGATATTCTATAAGTTCTATATGGACGGTCTCATGATTTACATGTGACCGTCCTTTTTTTGCTCCCTATGAGAACCGGTTCGACTGGTCAAATTCTGCTTTCCCCACATTATTTTTGTTTTTGAAGTATATCCTTTAGGGCCACAGGGACGGTTCCATTGGCATTTTCGGAATTTTTACAGCAGTAAGTGTCAAGGAAAATAAATGGGGAAAACCATGAGAACCGTCCCGGTAGTTTGTATGTATTTGTAGAAAACTATTTCCATTGTAGAAAACATCAAATTCTACTTGTTTTTACAAAAAACGACATTATAATTATGGTTAGTAGTCAATTAGACCTAGTTACATTTTACTCGTTTTGTCTTTTAAAAAAGCCTAAGAATGGCAATAAGGGGCGTATCATGTTAAAGAATTTAAAATTTGCGAACAAATTATTGGTGTTTGTCTTGATCGTATCGATTTTCCCGTTACTTATCCTGGCATATTTGGGTTACAATGCACTCGACCAAACACTCGAAAAGAAAACAAATGATAGCGTCCATCAAAGCGGAAACAGCAAGGCGAAAGAGATCGATCAATGGTTCAAAGGGAAAAAAATCGAAGTGGATGCTATGGCAAATACAACTGTTTTGAAAAAGAAACAACTTTCTGATCAAGAGCGAAGTATATACACAGCTTATAATTGGTGGAAAATAAAAGAACGGGACGAAGGTGTCTACGATGCACAGTGGTCAACCGATGCTTCCGGGCGTACCATCATTGCTTCTCCAAATGATGAGGGAGGCGTAGATTCTATAAAAGAAGCTAGTATCGCCGATCGCGATTATTGGAAACCGTTAATTTCCGGGAATGTGGTGGTCAGCAACCCGATTATTTCAAGATCAACTGGAGAAACGGCAGTTGTTGTAGCAGCACCTACTATTGGAGATGACGGGAATCCAGTTGGAACCGTTGGGAATAACATTCTCCTAACCAATATCAAAAAAATATTGAAGGATATCAACCTTAGTAAGAATAGTTTTCCTGTTCTCATCAGTGGAAATGGGACATATATTGTTCATCCGGATGAAAGCATGATTCTATCTCCTGAAAATGAAAAAGGAAAAAAAGTGAATGAAGAATCTGATTCTCTTAGTAAAACCATTTCCTACCTATGGGATAAGGAAAGTGGGAAATACAAGGAAACGGAATACAAAGACAGAGAGAAACTTGTAAGTATATACCCTATTTCAGAAGCGGATTGGAAGCTTGTTATCGTTGCAGATACAAAGGAATTATATGCTGAACGAACCCATCTTCTTACATCATTTGGCATCACATTGCTTGTGGTTCTTCTATTGATTGTTGTAGTTGGTTATCTCTTCATTCGTTCTATTAAAAAGCCTCTTACGGGTCTTATGACGGAATTCCAAAAGGTAAGCGAAGGTGACCTTGGCGCTCAGATTGAAGTTCAATCAAAAGATGAATTCGGAATTCTTGGAAACAGCTTCAATTCGATGATTTCAAATATCAGGCATCTTGTATCTGGGATCAAAGATATGGTCCATCATCTTGAGAAAACAAGCGCTACTATCTCCACTTCTGCCCTTGAAGTGAGTGCAGCTAGCCAGGAAATATCACAGAGTATACAAGAAATTTCAATAGGTGCTGAACATCAAGCAGATGAAAGCGGAAAAAGTTTGGAAATCACTCAAAATTTATCCGTGAAGGTAGAAGAAATCACGGATGTCTTGAAAAGAACGGTTGAACATTCTCACAATATGAAATCTAAAAATGAATCTGGTACACAAACCGTGATGTACCTTGATGAGACATTTCAAAAGAACCAAGAAATGTCGAAAAACGTTGCAAGCAGCGTTAGTGAGCTCTCAGATAAATCGAAATCGATTGAGGTTATTGTCGAGACCATTAATTCCATTTCCGCACAAACGAATTTGCTAGCATTAAATGCCGCGATTGAAGCAGCACGAGCAGGTGAACATGGGAAAGGTTTTGCGGTCGTTGCTGACGAAGTTCGGAAGCTTGCCGAAGAATCCTCTCGTTCCACGAAAGAAATTCAAGAAATCATCAGAGACATTACTTCGGTTATTGAAAGCGCAAGTGGAGATATGGTGACAGCTGGGCAAATGGTGAAAAACGTAAATAGTGCAATTGAAGATACAAAAAATGTCTTCTATGATATGAAATCGTCCGTTGAAACTGTCATTTTTCAAGTGGATGTATTAAAGAAAGACATCTCGGAAGTGGACATAGCGAAAAACGATGTTCTCTCTTCTATTGAGCACATATCGAGTATCGCACAGCAATCTGCCGCCACAACTGAAGAAATCAGCGCTACAACAGAAGAACAAACCGCTTCTATGGAAGAAGTCGCATCTCTAATTCAGGAATTAGAAGGCATGATGAAGAATCTATCGAAATCGGTTGAGGTTTTTAAACTATGAATCACATGAAGCAAGGGACGACGGTTCTCTTGCTTCTTTTTTTGGAAGCAGGGGGACGGTTCTCCTGCTTCCTTTTTTGGAAAAGTATTAAAAACAGATCTAGTGCCAATCGAGTTTATATAAGTAATTTGCTGGAATGTCATATAAGTAGTAATTTTTGATGTGGGGAAGTGGAAGCGCGAGAACCGTCCCTGTGTTTTTTTGAGAAGGAGGGAGTTCCATTTCCGAGAGACCGTGGGGATTGTTCCTGAGGTATATTAAAATCTTAATCTACGCTTTAGTTTTAGGTGAATAATGTCCACATGGACTTCCGGAAACTCTCTTAACATAGGTAGAGGGAATTTCCTTGGTTTTAAATCCATAAGCCACACATGCCCGTGGGAAATTTATGTTCCAAGTTGTTTTAAAATGACGACAGGTAAAACAATTAATCCTTTCCATTCTCAAAACAACTCCCAGTGCTTATTTCCTACATAACTGTAGTTTACAATAAGTTTCTAGAGATGACAAATAGAGACAAAGAGGACCATGGAGACGGTTCTGCAGATATTTATTGCGAAAATCCTTCTATCTCAAAATTTGAAACGATGAAAATGAGCCATTTTGATCATCCTTTTCATGCTCCCTTTGTAGTAGATCCAGGAAGATTTAACCATACGAATTGTATGATCGATTTTCAAATTTTCAATCCACGAACTTTGTAGTAAATTGTAACTATTTGTCGAACCTTCGTGATATAATACTGAAAGACTTTATCCCTATATAAATGTTGTTTTATTAAACTTTGAAAATAATAAAAGGATATTTTCTAATAAATTTAAAGGAATGGAGGATGATGCTATGGTTCACAAAAAAATAATGCATGTACTAATCACTGTGATGCTATTTCTGCTAACTATTTTACCGAGCCAATCGGTTCTGGCAAATGCACAAGGAATCTCAACTTTAGGAGATAATCCTTCTGCCTGGCCAACCACCTTTTCACCTTATACAAATAGTGGAGGTAGTGTAATTTTGGATCCGGCGGGTGATGTTCACCCAATAGATGTGGATATTACTAGTGGAGTAGATCGGGAGAAGGGGGCTTTACCGTCGATGTTTGTGGCCTCGGACGGTGATGACTTCTTCGTAAGACTTCGCCTAAAAGGTGACCCTTATGATCGCAAAGGCGGTTTTCTATCCTCAGTGTGGCTTGTTCAGTTAGCTGTTGGGGGCAAACATAAAGCTACGATTGGATTGAATGGGAAATCACCTGCAACAGATTATGTATATGTCGCTAATGCAGACGGGTCTATTGTTCAACCTATTTATGCGACGTCAACAGTAGGTGGAAATACTGTTCCCGGAACGCAAATTGTGGAAGCTGAAAACGGACAATATTTTCTAGATTTTCAAGTACCTATTTCCCGGATTGCAGAAGTAGCTCCTGGGATTACTGGCAATTCAGACATTCAATTATTTTTTGGAACTTCAAAAGCGGCTAACCTATCTGTTATTAACAAAGAGTTCATGGATACTGGTAGTAACAATGGTAGCTCTGTCAATTTCCAAGGATTATCAGTAGTAAAATTGAATGAACAACCTTTAAGTGTTGCCATTGATGGAGGTTCGAGCAAGTCCTATAGCAGTACGAATAAAAAAATGAGCGGTACGACCTCTATTGATAGTGGACAAGTTACCATTTCTATCAATAATGGTTTCCAAGAAACTTTACAGGTTACAAATCATATTTGGAACTATACGCTCCCAGATACGATTTATTCTTCCAATGGTATACATAAGGCAACAGTCACTGCATTATCTGGGGAGAAAATGGCTACTGCTAAGCAAGATATTGTGATTGAAGGGAATACCGATACATTGACGATTAATGGTGGTGCTGTTGCAACAACAAGTTCTACTAATCCAACCATTTCTGGAACATTTGCTTCAACGACTTCTCGAAATAATTTTGAGATTAATTTGTACGTAAGTGAGACTAGCAACAGTTTGGGGACTAGTTATAAATCTAGTATTGATGCTGGTACGTGGACTAAGCAGATTACCCTTAGTAATCCAATAAACAATAAAGTATATTACTTAACTACGGAGTGGATTGAAAACGGTAACAACAAGACACCATATGCTATTACAAAACAACAACTTACCTATAAACAAGGTGCAACCATCAATCCCATAGCGGTTGCAATCAGCTCAATAACCGGAGATGCACAACCAGTTATTTCTGGTACATCAACAGGGACCGAGTTGGTAGAGGTGAGAGTTGACGGTGTTAGTACAGAGTTTGTAAAACCTGGTTCGGATGGTAAATGGAGTCTATCGGCACTTGAAAAGCCGCTATCCTCAGGTTCACATACGATTACAGCCATTGTAAGTAATGCATTTGGAAACACAGCTGTGGCGTCAAAAATGCATAGTGTTTCGGCAACGACTATTACAATTGATAACGGGGATAAGGTCACGATTAATGATAATCGCCCGACACTTCGTGGTAATACGAATGCTGCAAATGGCTCGACTGTGACTGTTAATATAGTAAATCATGGATCAATGACAACTACTGCTCAAAATGGACGCTGGAAGGTGGAGGTTCCAGACCAATCACCGATTCCGGACGGTACACACACTGTTACTACAACCGTTAATAGTGCCACCGCTACACAGCAGTTGACTATTGATTCTAGCACTGACGTTTCTATTTTATTACCAGCAAAAAACTCCCAAACAACTGATTTGACGCCTGTGTTTTCTGGAAAAGCGGAGAAAGGTGCCTCACTTTCCTTGAAGCTGGAAAAATCGAATGAGGATTTTGTTTGGATAGAGAATTTAGTCGCAGATAGCTCAGGGAATTGGTTGTTTACACCAACTACCGATCTAGCTCTAGGTGACTATACAATTAATATCCTAGCAGCTGATGCTTATGGCAACGAAGCAATGGATAGCAGCAATTTTAATATTAGCGATAATACGAAGCCGACTAAGATTCAGGTGACGGGTATTGATCCTACAACGGTCACAGTAGATAATGGAACGAGTCTTGTTGAAGCGAAAGCTAAACTTCCTGCCAAAGTATCGGTACAATTAGCCGAAGGCGATCCAAGGCAAATTAATGTTAGTTGGAGTGAAGAGTCAGTACCAAGCTATGATGGAACAACAGCTGGCCAATATGTATTTACTGGAACCCTTGTAAATCTACCTGAAGATGTGTCTAATGACAGCCACTTCACAGCTAGTGGAGAGGTGACAGTTAGTCCAGCACCTAAAAGCGGGACAGAAATTCTGACCTATGCCTTTAAAGGCTTGAGTGCGACAGCTTCTATAGATCCAGCAAATCATCAGATTCAAATCGAACTTCCTTATGATGCTGACGTAACGAATTTAATTGCTGAGTTTACTCTTTCTGAAGGTGCAACAGCAACAATAGGGGAGATCGCTCAGCAAAGTGGTGTCACAGTCAATGATTTTACCGTGCAGAAGCTTTATACAGTTACGGCTGAAAACGATACGAAAGAAGTTTGGACGATCATTGTTAACTTAGCAGAGCAAGGGCAAAGTGCTCAGCCTGTAGTGACGAGCCCGACTCCCGTTCGTGAAGGTGACAAGACTTTAATCGGTACTGCTGAGGCAGGTGCGGTAGTAACGATTAAGATTGGAGACCGTGAGCCTCGTACGGCAACGGCAGATAAGGACGGTAATTGGCAGATTGATGATCTGACCTTACTAAAGGATGATGTCCTAACTATTTTTTCAAAAGCTCCTGATAAAAAGGAAAGTAGCGCCCTCGTTATCACTGTTCTAGAAAAACTAAAAAACATCCAATCGTTTAGTCCAATTACGGTTAAAATTTTTAAAGGAACAAATGCAGATACCGTTATCTCTTTACTTGGTTCAACTGTAGATGCAAATTTAGATAACAATAGTACTCGAACGATCCCTGTTACTTGGAATTTAAATGACCAAGATTTGAACTCAAGTGGAAGTATTCAGCTGACTGGCACGATCGGTTCTTTACCGGAAAATGTCGTGAACCCTAATCAATTACAGCCAGCCGCAACCATAAATGTGGTTGAGGATTTAGATCTCCGTGGAAGCACTGGCGGGAAAAAGACTGTCACTGTAACAGGTGCTCAGCCTGGAGCAACGGTGAAGCTTTATGATCGTAATAACGAATTAGTTTACACTGAGCAAGCAAATGATAATGGTTTACTCACTTTTACAAATGTTGAAGTGGGAACAGGGTATTATGTAACCCAGTCTATGGGTTCGCTTATTAGTTTGAATTCAGCACCGGTCAATGTGAGTGCCCGAGCCGTTAACGATCTTGTCATTCACGGTAGTATGGACGATGCCAAAACCGTGTCAATTGAAAATGCTTTACCAGGTGCAACAATCGTGCTTTATGATAAAAATGACCAATTCATTCAATCGAGTACTGCGGATTCAAGTGGGATAGCTCTTTTTACAGCAGTACCGACAGATATTAATTATTATGCAACCCAGGTTATTGATGGAGATGAAACAGAACCATCAAAGAAAGTAGATGTTTTCCCTAAAATTAAAATCCGCTTTTCGGAAGGAGATATATGGGAGAGTGTCACGAAACCTGTGTTCGTAGTTGATCAACTATTAACTACACCTATCGTATGGTCTTCAAGTAATCCGCAAGTGTTAAACATTTCGGATTCGCTAGTGCCTACTCAAGGAAGTAGTGTCCGAGAATATGTCGTCGATGTTAATCGCCAAGATCAGGACACCAGTGTTATTTTAACAGCGAAGTTGCTGTTCGAAGGTAGACAAGTTGAACGGACCTTCCTCTTAGTTGTAAAAGGAAAACGTTACAACATAAATAAAGTAACAGAAACATCGGGAAATCATGTAACACTTGGAGGTCAGCAAATCACTCAAGGGATTGAGGTCACTCGAACAACATTGAATGATTCTAGCAGTCAACCACTCCAGCGGGTAGATAAGCTTATTATCTCTGAATCTGCAAATCTTGGCAGTGGGGATGTATCTCTTCATTTTGACGATACTCCAAATACAGGTATAAAAGCAGATGAACAAGCTGTTGAGATGTCGTTGGAGGCTTTAAGGAAATTAGATGGCAGCCTAACCATTGTAACACCGGAAGGAACCGTCCAATTACCACAAGCGTCGCTATCTAGTATGACTGATGCAGGGCTCGATTTGTTTTTCCGAATTGTTCCGATGAGATCTTCTGAACAGAAACAGGAAGTGATTGATCGAACCAAATCTATGATGCAAGTAGCAGCAGGCAGTAATAAAACTGTTCAAGTGCTTGACATCCCACGTGAGATTGAAACGAACTACACGGGATTTGAAACAGAAATCATCCTGCCACTTAAGGGGATGAATTTGACTGCTCAGCATGTGAGTAACTTGAGACTGTTTATCGAGCATACAAATGGAACGAAAGAAGTCATCGTTCCTGGTACTAATGGAGAAATTATCTATGAAAATGGACTTCCTGCTGGATTAAAATTCAGTATTGATCATTTTAGTACATTTACATTTTTCCAGGTATCAGATATTGTTCCGACTCCGATTCCTACACCACCAACTAATTCAGGGGGGGATAGTGGAGTGAGCCAACCAGTTGAAAAGATCGTTAACCAAATTAATGCACCAATGAAAAGTGAAGTCATCGCAGGTAAACCTTTCAATGTAGAAGGGAAAACAATTGCTTCGACGAATGTAGCCATTTTCATTGATGACCAATGGGTGGCTAACGTACAATCTGATAAGCAAGGAAATTGGTCTTATGAGATAAAGAATGGATTGGCAGCTGGGGTTCATAAAATAAAGACCACTATAAAAGATTTGACAGGAAATGAACTGGTTAGCAATATCATTACTTGGACAATCGTTAATGAAAAGGAAATTGGAACTCATATCAAGTATATAAATGGTTTTAAAGACGGGACTTTTCGTCCGAATGAGTCCGTTACTCGGGTACAGATGGCAGCGATGATGTCGCGGATTTTGAGTGGAGGCAATATACCGGTAGCTTCTAGTATTAATTACTCCGATATCTCAAAATCGTGGGCAAAAGATGAAATTGAATTTGCTCGTTCACAAGAAATCATTTTAGGTTATAACAATGGGAAGTTTGGACCGAATGATCACATCACACGTGCCCAAATGGCGGTAGTAGCAATGCGGTGGATTGATAAGCACTGTGCGAAAAATCCTCAATATGCGGCATTCTGTAAATCGGACAAATCAGTCATTACCTATACAGATGTTCAACCTAGTCACTGGGCTAAAAATAGCATTGAACGTATTAGCCGCACAGGAATCATGAACGGATTTGCAGACGGAACATTCCATCCAGATGAAAAATTGACACGTGCGCAAGCTGTCAAAGTTTTAAACAGTCTGTTCCTCCGTGGTCCACTAGAAGGAGTCGCAAATCCGACCTTCCCAGACGCCCCAACCAATCATTGGGCTTTCAAAGACATCGAGGAAGCAGCAACCAATCATGAGTTTGAGTTGAAGGATGGACTTGAATTTTTGGTGAAATAGAAGCGCAGGGACGGTTCTTTTGCTTCCTGAAAACAAGGGTGCGACCAAAAGGACAGTTTCTCAGGGTTTCTATTTTTAAACAATAAAAGAAAGTCACTTTACTACCAATTAGATAGTATAGTGACTTTCTTTTTTTTATACTAGTTATTAGTTTCGGATGAGATAATCAAATGCACCTAAGGCAGCATTTGCCCCTGATCCCATCGAAATAATGATTTGCTTATATGGACTGTTTGTACAATCGCCTGCAGCAAACACGCCAGGGATGTTCGTTGCTCCACGATTATCTACAACAATTTCGCCAACCTTAGTACGTTCAACGGTTTCACCTAACCAGTCTGTATTTGGCACAAGACCAATCTGAACAAATACTCCAGCCAATTCAATATGCTTAACAGATCCAGTTTCACGCTCAACAAAAGTAATGCCGTTTACTTTATCCGTTCCGGTAATTTCTTGTGTTTGAACATTCTTTAAGACCGTTACATTTGGCAAGCTGTATAGGCGATCTTGCAGGACTGAATCTGCTTTCAGTTCTGGGTTAAATTCAAGAATGGTTACGTGATTTACAATTCCTGCAAGGTCGATCGCTGCCTCGACGCCGGAATTACCGCCGCCAATAACGGCTACGTCTTTGCCGGCAAACAATGGACCATCACAGTGTGGGCAGTAAGCTACCCCTTTATTCTTAAACTCAGCCTCGCCAGGTACACCAATATTGCGCCAGCGAGCACCTGTTGATAGGATAACGGTTTTGCTCTTTAGAACTGCGCCGTTTTCCAGTTCAACCTCAATGAGGTCTTTCTTTTCTAAACGTTTAGCACGCTGTAAATTCATCACATCAATGTCGTATTCTTTCACATGCTCTTCAAGGCTTGCTGCAAGCTTAGGACCTTCGGTTGACTTTACACTGATAAAGTTTTCGATGCTAAGCGTGTCCATAATCTGACCGCCAAAGCGTTCAGCAACAATGCCTGTACGAATACCTTTACGTGCTGTATAGATGGCTGCACTTGCACCCGCAGGTCCGCCTCCAATAACAAGAACATCGAATGGATCTTTATCAGCAAACTCTGATGCATCTGGAGCATTCCCCATCTTAGCAAGTATTTCTTCAAGTGACATGCGACCGCCACCGAAAGATTCCCCATTTAAGTAGACTGTAGGTACTGCCAAGATGTTTTTGCTTTCAACCTCAGCTTTAAAGGCTGCGCCATCAATCATCGTATGTGAAATATTAGGGTTAAGGACGCTCATTACATTCAATGCTTGTACAACATCAGGACAGTTGTGACAGCTTAGACTAATGTAAGATTCAAAATGATATTCGCCCTTAATGTTTTTCACTTGATCAATAACTTTCTGGTCGACCTTTGGAGCTCTTCCGCTTACTTGAAGCAGAGCCAACACTAATGAAGTAAATTCGTGTCCAAGTGGAACACCCGCAAAAGTGATCCCAGTGTCTTCGCCGATACGATTCACACTAAAGCTCGGAGTTCTCTGTAATTCTGTGTTCTCCACTTTAATTCTAGATGACATTGTAGCTAATTCATCCACTAGTGCCAGCATGTCACGAGAAACTTCATCGGATCCTGCGCTAACTTTGAGCAGCACTTCGCCCTCCATCATTTGAAGGTATTGGGCTAATTGTGCTTTAATATCTGCATCAAGTATCATTGGTTACACTCCCTTAAATCTTGCCCACTAGATCAAGGCTTGGCTTCAGTGTAGAAGCACCTTCTTGCCATTTTGCCGGGCAAACTTCACCTGGATTGTTGCGAACGTATTGTGCTGCCTTAATTTTGTTAACAAGAATGCTTGCATCACGGCCGATGCCGCCAGCGTTGATTTCAACTGCTTGTACAATACCGTCTGGATCGATGATGAAAGTACCGCGATCAGCAAGACCTTCTTCTTCGATTAGTACATCGAAGTTGCGAGAAATTTGTTGTGAAGGGTCGCCAATCATTACATATTTGATTTTGTTAATTGTTTCTGAGTGATCATGCCATGCTTTATGTGTAAAGTGTGTATCTGTTGAAACAGAGAACACTTCAACTCCAAGCCCTTTTAGCTCTGCATATTGGTTTTGAAGATCCTCAAGCTCAGTTGGGCAAACGAATGTAAAGTCTGCAGGATAAAAGCAAACAACACTCCATTGTCCTTTCATGCTTTGTTCAGTAACCTCGATAAACTCGCCGCTGCCAGCGTCGTAAGCAGAAGCTTTAAATGGTAGAATTTCTTTTCCAATTAGTGACATAATAAATCTTCCTCCTAGATTTGTTTTTAGATCTTAAATAGTTTGGACATAAAGTCATAACTTTAAAAGGGAAATAATGATGATCATTATTCCTTAATTAAAATAATTATAATACAAAACTTATTATCATATAGGATTTACTTTTTGTCAACAGTAAGACCACGATAGAATGACTTCACTTGGATTTTCAATTTTTTTTTGCAGCAAAAAATGAGAAAGTTACATGAAAAGCCCTTCCAATTGGAAGGGCCAAGTAATTTATTTTAAGGAAAAATAATTCTTACAATCGTTAATAAACGGAGTCTCTGTCACTCCAAGTTCTATGTGTTCTCCAGAATGTTAGAAGATTCCGTTCTCATTAGGGGAATCCTCTGGAACGGGTTGACCAATATCCCACAATTCAACAATTTGGTTATCCTGGAAACGAAAGATATGTACAACAGCCCCTCCAAGATCCTCGGGATTCTGTTTTATATGGGAGTGAACCGCAACCGTATCTTTCTCTCGAATCGCCAGTTTTACCTCAAGTATTTTGTGCGGATTTTGAACGGCATTCTCTTCCATTGCGAGCATGAGCGATTCTGCATCGCCACGGAAATAAGGGTTGTGGTGACGAAAGTCAGGACCGACATAAGCCTCGTATGCTTCACGAACCTTCCCTGATGCTACGAGTTGTAGAAAAGCCACTGCTTTTTCTTTAAGTGAGAGGTTCGATGAAAACGACTGTTCTGTATCCATTTCAAGCATCCTTTCCGATCAAGAATTATTCTGTTTTAGAATGAATAGAAGTTTAGGATATTTTTTAAAGGCTCTGAATCGCCTCTTTTTACTAGGTAAAAAGTATAACATTTTCGGAATTCGAAAATTGTCTAGCTCCGGCGCCTAGCCCCGACGTACAGGATGTACTAGTGTCGACAATGCGACAGGACGCCCGAGCCCTTGTCGACCTCGAGGTCAAATGTTCGAAACCCAAAAAGTCAAAGAACGACTTTCTGGGTTTCGAAGCATTTGCTTGTCGGGGCTTACAAGCGCGCTTGCGCTTTTCTTATCGATGTTGATCTACAAGAATTTGATTTCCGTCTGGATCTTCAATCATGAAGTGAGCTGGTCCATTTGTTGCTTCATTTGCTTCAGAAAGCATTGTTATTCCGTCAGCTTTAAGTTGTTTTTGAATATCCCGAATATCTGTAAACGATTCGAGATTCTCCGCATTTTCATTCCATCCTGGATTAAAGGTTAGAATGTTCTTGTTAAACATTCCTTGAAATAACCCAATAATACAATTTTCATTTTTCATAATCAGCCAGTTTTGAGTTATGTCACCACCAAGAGATTGAAATCCTAGTTTTTCATAGAATGCCTTGGAAACATGAATGTCTTTTACGTTTAAACTTACAGAAAATGCACCTAATTTCATTTGTTTTTCTCCTTTTTAATTCGACTGTTATTTTAAAAGTTTTTTACTTAAATTTATTTAATTTAACTATAAATGAGTGTTTGGAAACTAGCAACTTTTACCATGTTGGAAGCGCAAGAACCGTCCCTGTGCTTTTCCCAAGAACCGTCCCTGTATTTTAAAAAAATGAAACCAGAAACAAACCTAACACGTCTTAGGTGTAGTTAAAGTTTATGAGGTGAAATAGTGAAGTCGATAGAAAATATTAAGGACTTTAAATTGTCCGAAACAGCTAAAGAAGATCTTCTAGAAGATATCATGGATGAGTATGGCGAAAGATTAACGAAATTAGCTTATACCTATTTACAGGATTGGGGGAAAGCGCAGGAAGTGGTACAGGATGTATTTGTTATTTGCTATAAGCATTTAGAAGAATACAATACCATCAATTCCTATAAGTCTTGGATCTATCGTGTAACGATCAACAGATGTAAAGACAAATTAAGAAGTTCATTTTTTCAAAGGTTTATCTTTAATAGTAAGGAACTCAAAGACTTGAATTCTTCGGAACTGACTCCGGAAGATAAGGTTTTAAAATCTGATGAAGAGGAATTCTTATCAGAATGTGTTCAATTGCTACCGGTTAAATATAGAGAGGCTATCATTTTATTTTACTATGAGGAATTGTCTATCGATGAAATGAGTTCGTTATTAGACTTGAACCCAAATACGATCAAAACGAGATTACGTAGAAGTCGAGATTTGCTTAAAAAAATTTTAGAAAGTGGTGGAAAAAGTGGAAGATAAACTTAAAAATCTACGGACTGCTATGGATCATACTGTTTTAAAGGGTAGCCATTTTAATGAAGAACAGAAGAATAAAGTTCGGAAGCGTACGAAAGGTAAGAAATATATTTTCAGCAGAAACCTCATTCCTAATATATTAACAGTTGCTTTTTGTCTGGGATTATTAATGATTACAGTGAATCTTTTCACTTCTAATTTATTTGAGAAGGAAGAAATGGCTGTCGATGAAAAAGAAACTAGTTCCAATCATGAAAAAAATGAGCAATCACAGCAAGAGTCTAAAGTGGAAATTCCCGATAGCAAAAAATTATTAGGTAATAAAGTAAATTCCGTGCTAGGGGATCTCTCACCTTCTGATGTCATTCCTAAAGAATACAAAGGGGAAGATGTGATTTTAACAGTAGATAAGGAACTCCAGGAAGCTGTTGAAACCATTTTAGAAGACGAAATCATGAAAACGAAGAAGTTACCGGGAACTCAATTACTAGACCGTGCCTTTGTTGTTATGATGGACCCAAATACAGGCGAAATTCTATCTTTAGCTGGAAAGCTATATGAGGAAAGCGGAAATGGTAATGGCCAATTATCTGATTATGTCAAAGGAACCTATCAATCATCCTATATAATGGGCCAAAGTATAACTGGTGCAACCATATTAACAGGATTTCAAACAGGAGTTATTAAACCTGGGACCGTACTTCTAGATGAGCCTATTAAATTTAAAGGTTCAGTGACACAGAGATCCTGGAAAAACATGGGCAACATTAATGAATTGGATGCTTTAAGTAGGTCATCTAACGTGTATATGTATAAAACAGCGATGGCAATCGGTGGTGCTAATTATCAATACGATATGCCATTTAAGATAAAGCCTGAATCATTTTCTATTATCCGCAACCAATTCAATCTATTTGGATTAGGTGTAAAAACAGGAGTAGATCTACCCGGTGAAAGTAGTGGTACATTAGGAAAAAATGAAAGCCCTGGATATTTACTAGACTTATCGATCGGTCAATTAGATACCTATACTCCTTTACAATTAGCACAGTATGTATCAACCATTGCAAATGGTGGTTATCGAATGAAACCACAAATGGTGAAAGAAGTAAGAAAAAAATCATCAGCCCAAGAAAATCAGGGGTTAGTCATTTCTTCATTGAAACCAGAAGCGCTTAATACGATAGGCATGAACGAGGAATTCATTAATCGAGTTCAAGAAGGTTTTCGACAAACCATGCAAGATAGTGGAGGAACAGCTTTTGGAACTTTCAACAATAAAGAATATAAACCAGCTGGAAAAACGGGAGTGTCAGCATCATTTTATGAAGGTCCTGATTCTTCACACTTGGAGGAACTAGTATCTAATTTAACGTTAGTTGGATATGCCCCACATGACAAACCTGAAGTGGCGTTTTCTGTGGTTGTCCCATGGGCCTATAATAGAAGTGAACTTGATCATAGAATAAACAATAGCATTGGTGAAAGAATTCTTGATGCTTATTTTCAACTGAAAAAAGAGAGGCACTAGTATCAACACTTAAGAAATGGTTCTAAAAAAAGAGAAGAAATATAATAAGCATCAGTTTTATAAAGTAAATCCCTTAAAAAGTGGAGATCTAATAAATTGGAACTGTTTCCTATGGAGACGGTTCCTTTTTATGAGGAAAAATAACCTAGGCTAGGGTCTAGGGGTTCTCAAAGCTTATAAAGTGGTATTAAATACTCCCCATGGTGCGAAATATATATTGGTTTGCTAACCCAGTTTCAGTTTTCAGTGTAGACCGCGGGTGGGTTCCACTGATAATTGTTCATCCTACCAATTCTCTAAACTAAAAAAGAACAAATCAATTAATTAGGATATGCGTTCGGTACTGTCAAAAGATATAGCTTGAGGACGGATTAGAAAGAGGGGATTTTGCGAGTGAAATTCTCATTGAACGCAAGTATTTCACAGCTATCCGCAAGTAAAAACACAATGGACGCGAGTATTTCACAGCTATCCGCAAGTAAAAACACAATGAACGCAAGTATTTCACAGCTATCTGCAAGTAAAAACACAATGAACGCGAGTATTTCACAGCTATCCGCAAGTAAAAACCCAATGAACGCGAGTATATCGAAGCTATCCGCGAGTAACCTCCCCATGCACGCGAGTATATCGAAGCTATCCGCGAGTAACCTCCCCATGAACGCGAGTATATCGAAGCTATCCGCGAGTAACCTCCCCATGAACGCGAGTATATCGAAGCTATCCGCGAGTAACCTCCCCATGCACGCGAGTATATCGAAGCTATCCGCGAGTAACCTCCCCATGAACGCGAGTATATCGAAGTTATCCGCGAGTAACCTCTCCATGAACGCGAGTATATCGAAGCTATCCGCAAGTAAAACCCAATGAACGCGAGTATTTCACTGCTATCCGCAAGTAAAAACACAATGAACGCAATTATTTCACTACTATCCGCAAGTAAAAACCCCATGAACGCAAGTATTTCACTGCTATCCGCAAGTAAAAACCCAATGAACGCGAGTATTTCACTGCTATCCGCAAGTAAAAACACAATGAACGCAAGTATTTCACAGTTATCCGCAAGTAAAAAGACAATGAACGCGAGTATTTCACTGCTTTCCTTAATTAATCAACTCATGACAAACGTCATCCTAACTCTAGAGGATGTAGTGAGAAGTGTTATCGCACTTCACTTCTTTTTTTGAATAATAAATAAACCTTAAAATACAGTGTTCGGTTTCATTGAAAACAAGAGAGCCGTCCCTATGTTTTCAAATAAGAAAGGGAGTTGATTCTAATGAATCAACTCCCTTAGTCTCTTGATCAAATGTTTTGTTCAGAACAGTCTTCTTTCTTAAAAAGTGTGTAGCCTTTGAAAACAGGAAAACCGTCCTCAGTGTTTTACAAAGTATTAATACACATCACGTTGATAACGACCTTGCTTCTGCATATCTTTTAAATAAGCTTCTGCAGAATCACGGTCCATATTACCTTCTTTTTCAATGATGGTAATCAGTGCTTCGTTGACATCCTTTGCCATATACTCCTTATCTCCACAAACGTAGAAATAGGCTCCTTTTTCAAACCACTCAAATAGTTCTTTACTTTGTTGGAGCATTTTATGTTGAACATAGACTTTTTCAGCGCCATCACGAGAGAAGGCGGTATCAAGTTTAGTTAGTATACCTGTTTGTTGGTAGTTTTCTAGCTCACCTTGATAAAGGAAATCTGAAGCAGCGTGCTGATCTCCGAAGAATAACCATGTCTTACCAGTTACTTTATTCACTGCACGTTCTTGGATAAAGGAGCGGAACGGTGCAATTCCTGTTCCAGGACCAACCATAATAATATCGCTCTCAGCAGATTCAGGTAAGTGGAAATGTTTATTTGCTTGAACAAAGACAGGAAGTGTATCTCCTTCTTTTACTCGTTCAGCACAAAGAACAGAGCAAACTCCTTTACGTTCTCTTCCATGAGCCGTATAGCGAACAGCACCAATTGTTAAATGAACTTCATTTGGATTAGCCGCAATGCTGCTTGCGATGGAATAAAGTCGCGCCGTCATTTTTCTTAACATGTTTACGAATTCTTGTGCTGTCACTTTCCATGGTCCAAAATCACGGATCATATCAAGCAAATCACGACCATTGCAATATTCCTTTACTTCAGCTGCATTTTCAGGTTGTAGGAGCTTATGAAGCTCATCATTTTCTGTATATGCAGCAGCTTGTTGTAACACTTTTTTGGTTAATAATGTGATTTCAAAATAAGTGGTTAGAGCATCCTTAAGCGTAAGCGTTTCCTCTTTGATGCTAACTTTCGTATTTTCATCCCACTGCATTTCCTCAATTAGGGAAGCAACTAGTTCAGGATCATTAGCTGGCATAATGCCAAGGGCATCACCAGGTACATAAGTAAGACCGGAACCTTCAAGAGATAATTCAATATGTCTTGTTTCTTTACTTGAACCTTCCCCATTTAAGTTGAAATTTTTAAGTATTTTGGCTTCAAACGGATTTGTTCTAGAATATGTTTGAACCATTTTTTCATCTGAAGTTGATTGCATGTGTAAACCTCCATATGTTAGTTATATACCTATAATAACACTTCGATAGGGAATTTAGATGTGAATTTTATCATTATTGTGTCATTTTATAGGCGGAAGCAAAGAGAAGCAAGGGAGGACGGTTCTCTTGCTTCTTTTTAGATACACAGGGATGGATTTCGCATTTTCAACTGTCCCTGAGTTTTAATATAATGTTAAACCAAATAGGGTCTAGGTACCATCAAATATAGAAAAAAGCGGCCGGAAGTTATTGAATAGTTTGATATAATAATAAATGCAATATGTAAAGTATTGGATAATGACTTTTGTTTTATGAAAATCATGCTAACAAAAATAATACATGCGGATTCATTTCTTTGAAGGTTCACTGATAATAGCCTTCATGGTTCATATGCTTAAAATAGAGAAATAAAATTAAGTCTGGAAACGGAGGAGTTTTGATGAGAAAAAAGAGAAAAAGTAAGTGGTTGACTGTATTTTTTGTCCTAAAATGGGCATTTCCGCTTTTCTTAGTGTTACTTTTGCCTCTTTATTATAAGGTGATTTGGCCACCGATGATTGGGAATCCAGCTAAAGCGGAGACTGTGGATGTTTTAGCGTTTTGGGGAGCCGTTTTTGGGGGGATCATCACTTTAATAGGAGTATTTATGACGATTCGTTTTTCACAAGGTGAAATTGAGCAAACGCTTCACCAACAAGAAAAGGACCATTTCATCAAGGGATTTGGAGCAACGGTTCTAGAAATCAATTCGATCACATTTGAGATGAAGAAATTTAGAAACTACCTGCAGCAATTACATACTAATTTACAACGATTCTCAGATTCAGGAGTCTTTCAGGATATTGTGATTGAATTTGATACAAAGGATGATTATAAAAAAATTCGTGGTCAAGTGAAACCAGATCTTGAAATTATTTGTAACCGTTTTGAAGGAAAAGCAGCTCACGCTGATGGATTTGTATACTATCAAATTACGATACTGTCAGGTGAGATAAAAAAATTCCAAACGCAATTGTATGGATTTGTCGATAGGTTGAATGAATCTACTAGCAAACCCGTAACAAAAATCAATGAAACCATATTTAAGGAAATAAACCAATCCTTAGACGAATGTGAAAAATCTCTTAAAATATATAAAGAAAAACTTGGTGATCGATTTATCCAATATTCCAAGGAAGATGGTTATTTGGAATAGAAGGATCCAAGGAACATGGGGGTGGTTTTACTGGTACTCTTGAGCTTTTTGAGTGCAAATGTCAAAAGAAAAAATCAAATGGAAAGTCGAAAAGCACATGGAAACCCAGAGAAGGATCACTGTGGAATTTAGAGGAGTCCACTTTTTTGATTATTGTAATAACTAACAATAAATACTATAATTTTCTAAATTGTTATTTTTTTGAGGAGAATAATTGTGAGAAGATTGCAAATTGGAATGTGGAATAATTTTAGTGAGGAATTTTGGGGGAAATATAGTAGCGACGATATAAAAGGTATCGAGATATCTCAATATCCTAATAAATCTGAGTTAGAACAGCTAGTTGTTTTTTGTCAAAATAAAAAGATAAAATTCGGCATTCATACACCTGTTTTTGGTGATGAGAAGACCCTACCTGAAATTATATCATTCAATAAAAATATATATTCTGAAGTTTTAATAAAAGTAGAAGAACAGGTAAAACTTGCAGCTGAATTTGGTGCTGACTATCTTCTACTGCACTATCCATTTCCACCAATTTATGAAACAGTGGTGGATAGAAGATACTGGACAGGTCCACCAGAGCACGCTTTTTACTATAATGAAGATATCAAAGAAGAAGACTTTAAAATTGCAAGTGAACGTCTTTTCCATGATTTAAGTGTTCTCCAGAGAAAGTATCATCAAAAGATTGTCCTTGAGTATGATTTCTTTGGGGGATTCGAAGATATATTTGTAAATATGTTTAATAAATACAGAGATCTGCAACTAGTAATTGATACACAAAGAATGGAGCATCATAAACGAACATTTCCTAATTTTGATCCATATAAATGGATGGATAAAATCAAAGATTATGTATACCTGGTACATTATAGTAATGTTTATTTTGGTGAAAATGTAAAGCGTCATTTGCCAGTTCTACCAAACCAAAGTGACCATCCTGAATATGGCGATTCCTATAAATACTTAAAATATTTATCAGATAGAAACTCTTTTTTTCATGTAACTTTTGAACATAACCCATCTTTAATTTCTAAAAAAGAACTGGATATATGTTTTTCTTCAGTGAAGGAACTTATTGGTGAATAATTTATTTAGTCAACAGGGGGGAGTGACCCTCTGTTTTTATTTTGTAAAATGAAGTAGTTAGGCTTGTTAATATCGCTTTTGGATGATCTATAGGGACAGATCTCAGTGGATTTGTATTTTTGTAGAAATTAAGCTGATGGGAATTTATACTATTTTTATAAGTGCAAATGTTTGTAATTAAAAAGGAGATCATAATGAAGGATTTTATAGAAAAAATACAAGATTCAAGTGCTTCGGAAGTTTTTTGGATTCTTATTGGTATTGTTATAGGGAAATTACTTGATTTTTTTATTGTTTTTTTGAAAGGGAAGGTAAAGAAGTACAGATTTAACAAAGAACTTGTGGGTAAGAGTTTATTATCAGTGGGTGATGTGCAGATTGTCTCATTAGATCATGCAGATCCAACGTATGAATTACATGATATTTTAGTTGAGCAGACTGATAAAAAACTATTTATAGATTGCCCAAGTGAGTATAAGGAGCGTATCCAACTATTAGATCCGGATTTTCATTTTTCTGCTAATACGTCTTTTAATCGTGAGACCACCTTTGAGGATTTAAAAGCAATGACCAATATTGATCTTCTTCCTCAACTGATTGTTAAGCATAGCAAATTGGTTTCAGAATCAATCATCCGAAAACTGGAGGAAAAGAACACTATTTTTAATGGGAAAAAATATGGTGTTTATCGTGTTCATAGGAAAAGAAAGACAGACCACGACGAAAATGCATCCTTAAGACTAGATCTATTTGAGACAGATTATTTTACTCATTTGGTCTTCCGGTCCATCTATAAGGAGTTACAAGAAAGTAATCATCCGATAAGTAAATTGGAAAAAATAGAGGAACTCTACAGTTATGCTCCATTTACGACTTCGTTTGGAATGAATACATTTGTCATATTATCCACTCCAAATGGGGAAGAGATTGTCTTTGCAAAAAGATCAAAGTTTTTAAAAGAGGGTTCAACGAAAAGCCTCTGGCATGTAACGATGAATGAAGGGCTAACTTTAACCGATAGAGAGGGAAGTGACATAAGTCTTATTAAATGTCTTCATCGTGGATTGAGGGAAGAGCTTGGAATACGTGAGGAACATCATAGGTTTATTAATGACGAAAGATTTATGGATTTATTTATCGAAATGTCCAATTTCGAACTAGGTTTAACTTCTTATGTAAAAATGGAGCTTGAAATGGATAAAATTAATGAGCTTTACAGTATCGCGAAAGATGGAGAGCTTGAAACAGATGGTCTTATTACCATTCCGATCAAAAATAATGCGATCAAGGAATTCTTGGAAAATGAGAATCTAACAGATGCCGCTAAGTATACATTAAAAATGTATTTGGCAAGAAGGAAATATATAAATTAGGAAAAGTATTAATCTAAAAGAAACAGGCAAAACGTTTAACCAAAAAAGTAATCTGCCTGGAAGGATCATGGGGAGGTTCTCATTAAGGAAATGAGAACCTCCCTGAGGAATCCTTACCTGCCACTCAATTGTGAATACTTATCTAAGAATCGGTAAAGTATGACGGAAACATCGGCTTTGGTTACGGTTTTCTCCGGCATAAACTCTCCATCTTCATTGCCATTAATGATACCTAATTTTTTGATTAGGCTTACATGGCCTTTGTACTTGATTTGATCCTTGTCTTTAAAGTCTTCTGCGAAGATTCCATCTGTTGAAGCAAGTTTATCATATCCAAGGGATCTAACTAGGAATACGGCTACATCTTCGCGTGTAACTGCTTTATCTGGTTCGAAGTTGTCTCCTTCTTGTTTTACGATTCCGCGATCTAATGCACGTTGTAAATAAGGGTAATAGGAAGAACTCATTTTAACATCTTTAAAAGCAACTGGACGTGACTCGTCATACCAATATCCATATTCTCCAATGGCTCTTAACATGATTTCCACCATATCTCCACGTGTGACTATTTTTTCTGGATTCACTTTTCCATCTTCAGCATCAAAAATATTGTAGTCAATCATTGTTTGAAGCTCTGTTTCAAATTTATGACCTTGAATATCTGTTACTGGTTCTCCGTCATTGACGACCTTTCCAGTATCAGGGTTTTTCCATTTACCATCCACAGCATCTAAATATTTAAAAGAATAGTTGTTTCCAGCTTGGTATACTAGAATGGCATCGTCCATTGTTTTAGTCTGTTCAGTCGGATTGAACGGGACCATATAGTTTAATTTAGCATTAGAGCTGGAAAGATATGCATCTTTCGCTTGCGCTTTATCGATGACCTTTGTTGGATCAGGAAACTCTAGATCGCGCCAATTTTGATAGTAGTTCGTTATTTCTCCGGTTTCAGATGAAACGGATACTGTAACACCCTGGTCTTGAACAGGTATTCCATTCACCTTGCGAGCGAAATAAATGGTGTAGAATTTTGGTTTCTTATCATTGTTATAGTATTGATCCTGTGGTGGGGTTACATATAAAGAATCAACTTTATCGTAAGCGATTTTTTTAACCAAATCTGTTGCCGTTTTTAGAGCCTGATCTTTCGTAATATTTACTGTAAAATCCGTATTATCTCTATTATAAAATCTAGCATCATTATTGAAGTTTAATATTTCGCCAGTCTTAGCATTGATCGCAGCTCCAATATAGGATTGTTGATTATCCTTTTTATGCCAATTGAAGGACCATACAGATTGATTATCCCGAGAACCTTCACTATAGCTTGCATTATCCAAAATAAAATCATCTGATAGATTAAGAGCTTCTTTGACTAGTTTGTAAGCAGCATCTTGTGTTAACTCTGTTTGCAATACTGGTCTAGGAGAAGCTTTGTCAGAAAGAGGGGTGTTCGATGGCGCCATAGCCGCTTCATCTAAAGCCTTACCTTGCTCATTGATGAATTTCCCTGTTTCTGCGTCAATCATATAGGAAAAGCCGCCATAATACTGATAATTTTGCATTTTAGGTGCGTAAATTAATTTAGCTACATTCTTTGAATCTGGATTTCCGTTATAGTTTTGCTGATAGCGCAATTCTACGTCAAGTGAATCTTTGACCATTGAATTGGCTTTTTCAAGAGAGATGATATTTTCTTTCTTTTTGAAGTTTACATTTTTATTCCAACTGAATCCGAAAGAGCGAACCGTTCCATTACCTGTAACAGATACATTAACAGAGTTATTTTGGAATGGTACTCCATCTACAACCTGATAAAAGCGAATTTCATGTGTTCTTCGATCTCTATAAGGCTGGCTACTCATGTATTTTTTAAAATCTTCATCTAGTACAATATCTTTCATTTTTTCGGGGTAGAGATCATTCATATACTTTTTCGCAATTTCAACAGCATTGTCATACGTTACCTTTGGAGGGAATGTTTTATCTAATTCACTATCATTCCAAGTATGAAAGTTTATGATATCACCTGTTTGTGCATCAACAGAAACATTAATAGCTTTGTAGGTTTCCCCACGTTGGGACCAGTTAACGTCCCAAATGGTTCGATTTCCATAGGCATTAAAGTTAACATTCTCAAGCTTGTAGCCAGTCAGATCCTTTGCAACCTTCTTCGCTAATTCAATGGCTTCTTCTTTTGTAATCTTTGCATTTTTTTGCGCCTCTTCAAGAGAAGCAGTATTTACCGTTTGCATTTCATTAACCTTTTGTTCAGCGGCAAGACTAGTAATAGGCCCTACACTAGTTGCCAAAACAGCTGAAACCATTAAACTTGTTAACCATTTCTTTTTCATAAAAAATAATTCCCCTCTCAAGTAACTTCCATATTTACTCTATTATTCTGGAATTGAATTATTACGACTTTTTAAATAATAGGTAAAAGGTACCTCTATTTACCAATTATTGCTTCAAGTATATAGACGGCTTTGGTTGGAAAAGGTTTCAAATTATTCTAAGTTTTTTGGAGGAAGTTTACAGGTCCCATGCCCTAAAGGTTTCAAAAATGCAAAAGGTACTACATCCAGTTTGAAAAAAGTTCTAGGAATAACCATTCAGAGGGAACAATGAACTGATACTTCGAATTCATTCTTCTCCGGTAATTTAAAACTTTGCGATTAGACCTGGCATATAAAATAAAAAAAAGACACAATTAGCAATCACCTCCACTAGTTGTGCCCTTTACGCGAAAACTTCAGATTTTCACCTATTAAAACCGTTCCTATGCTTTTATCGTTGATAAGTTATTTATTTTCTGCCATTCACTTAAATGAATCGCTCCTAGTTCTGGTCGTGATTCCCCTTCAAGCAATGTTAAATATTCTAAAGAGTTTCCATCGGGATCACTAAAATAGTAGGATGCTGCAGGTTGCCAGCTATGGACTATAGGTTCAGAATTGTCTAATCCAAAATCCCCAAGAATTTCAATTTCTTTTGATTCTAAAAATGAAGGTACCTCCATGAATTTATCCATTGGTAAGTAAAAAGCGAAATGATTTGGTCGAAATTTGTTTTCAGGTACTTCCCAGATACCTAATAAAAACTCCTTTTTACCTGGCTCGCCCAAAAAGAAAAAGGCAACTCCTCTTTCTTGAATGATATAAGCTAATTCTAATTCTAACTTCTTTTCGTAAAATTCAACGGCCTGTTCAAGGTTCTTTGTATACACATGTGTTTCATATAATCTACTTTGTTTCATTTTTATCATCTCCTTGGTATTCATTCTAATTTGTTTCAAGACTAGCGAAACCGTTTATTAGTAGGGAATTTGTCTACAACTTTAGTAGGAGAGCTTAATCACCTTTACTGACGTGAGCATTTTCATTTAATATGAAGGAAATTATCGCATTTACTTAGGAAGCTCTTGATACATGAAACAGAATTTACCCGGAAACAGTGAACACAATAAGTAAAGGGAGGCTGATAAGGATGAATTTTTCAAATAAAGTAGTGATTATTACTGGTGCTGCAAATGGCATTGGGCAGGGGATCGCTTATCAATATGCAGAAGAGGGAGCTCAGGTCGTTCTAGCTGATATAGATGAAGAAGCTGGAAAAAGAGTGGCAAAAAAGATCATCGATAGCGGTGGGAAAGCGCTGTTCGTCAAAACAGATGTAAGAAAAGAAGAAGATGTGGTTCAATTGATGAAAACCATTAAAGAAATCTACCAAGCCATACATATTTTAATAAATAATGCTGGAAAAGGGTTGTTTAAATCTCTATATGAAGTAACGGTCCAAGACTGGGATGACATCCTAAATACAAACTTACGAAGTGTGTTTTTATGCTCAAGGGAAGCGGCAAAATATATGAAAGAAAATGAAGATGGTGGAAGCATCGTCAATATTGCATCGACTCGTGCCTTTATGTCAGAACCTCATTCAGAGGCTTATGCGGCTACGAAAGGAGGAATAGTCGCGCTAACTCATGCACTAGCAGCTTCATTAAGTGAGGAACGAATTACAGTAAATTCGATATCTCCAGGTTGGATTGAGACAGGGGATTATTCACAATTAAGAGATATTGATCACGAGCAGCATTTTTCCAAAAGAGTGGGAACACCATCCGATATTGCTAGAGCCTGCTTGTTTTTAACAAGGAAAGAGAATGATTTTGTAACAGGAACCAATCTCACCATTGATGGAGGGATGACCAGAAAGATGATTTATGAGGAATAGCTTTAGGTACCATTTAGGTAAGTGAAAGAGAGACAGGGAACCAACCTGTCTCTCTTTCACTTAAGAATGTAAAATTTCATTAATTTTCTCAACGGTGTTTGTAGACAATTTTACACCTGATGCTTTTACGTTTTCAGCTAATTGTTCTGGGCGGCTTGCACCGACAATGGCACTTGATACATTTGGCTGACGTAATATCCATGCTAGTGCTAACTGACTAAGTGTAAGATTTTCTTCCGTTGCTATTCCTTTTAGTCGTTCTACTTTATCAAGATTATTATCTGTTAGCTGCGAAATTTTTAAATGTTGTTGAGCTGCGCGGGTTCCTTCTGGTACTTGCTCGCCTTTTTTGTATTTTCCGGTTAAGACACCTTGGGCAAGTGGGGAGAACACTACCTGACCAATACCGTGTTTTTCACTCACCGGAATGATTTCTTTTTCAATATTACGATGGAGCATGCTGTAATTCGGTTGGTTTACAATGATTCGATCGAATAGTTTCTTGTCAGCAAGATGAACGGCCTCGGTGATTTGCTCAGGGGTCCATTCACTGACGCCTATATATAGCACTTTTCCTTGACGAACAAGATCGTCTAATGCGCGTAAGGTTTCTTCTAACGGTGTTTCTTGGTGATATCGGTGGCAATAATAAACATCAATATAGTCCATGCCAAGTCGCTTTAGACTTGCATCACACTGCTCGATAATATGTTTTCGTGATAACCCTTGGTCATTCGGACCATCACCCATTTTTCCAAACACCTTTGTTGCCAACACATAGGAGCTTCTAGGATATTTATTAAGTGCCTTTCCGACTACCTTTTCTGCCTCACCACGTATGTAAACATTTGCAGTATCAAAGAAATTAATACCCATTTCATAGGCTAAATCAATCGATGATACGGCATTTTGTTCTTCCACATACCCTCCATAAGTAAGCCAACTTCCAAGACTAATCTCACTAACCTTTAATCCAGAATTGCCTAATCGACGATATTGCATCCTACCAACCTCCACTTATCTTTAATTTGTGATATTCTAGTTTAGAAATAATTTAATATTTTAAATATACAATAAATTGTTGACGCTTGTCACTTTGGGGAAGCGAAAATGATAGTAGAAGCAACAAGCCATTACAAAGCGGATGAGTGCTGAGTAATGACTTGTTGCTTTTTAAAAAAAATTAGCAAGTATTAGAGTTTCAGTGTGTGAGCTGTGTTAGTTTATGTTAATAAATGATTGTTTTCTTCATTGGAAAGTTGCCATGTACGAAGTTCGTAAGACTCTGTACCACTTGAAACAA
Organism: Bacillus sp. CGMCC 1.16607; assembly: GCF_042683745.1. Classification (NCBI taxonomy): domain Bacteria; kingdom Bacillati; phylum Bacillota; class Bacilli; order Caryophanales; family Bacillaceae; genus Bacillus; species Bacillus sp. CGMCC 1.16607. Next base: position 227,823 of record NZ_JBHUJX010000007.1, on the reverse strand, counting down.
ATGGATCTGATTCGGCGATTCGCTTTGCCTCTTCATACGATGCAGCACGAATAATAACCATACCCCCACGATAGTCTGTGAACGGTCCGCATAATTCTAGTTGATGGTTTTGTTCCAAATTACGCAAGAAAGCCACATGTTCTTTAATTAGTTCCTCCGAAAGCTCCCTCCCGGAATTCATTGTTAATAAAATGACATATCTTGTATGCGTGGACATATCGATATTCATGTTCTTAGCCTCCTAAAATTTTTGATGTAAAGGTTCTATACATGATGCTTGTCATATTTATATGTAGTTTAGCATTTAATACTAGTAGTTTAAATTTTCTATTTCAATAGTTAGATAGTAGAATATTCATAATGCAATTTTAATTCACAAATTTCCTTGGAGGTAAAGAATGAGCATTTATGATTTTTCAGCTGTTGCAATAAATGGGCAGAGAATTAATTTAGAAGCATATAAAGACAAAGTGATTTTAATAGTTAACACCGCTAGTCAATGTGGATATACATATCAATATGAAGATTTACAACGTTTATATGATTCTTATAAAGAAAAGGGCCTTGTAATTTTAGGTTTCCCTTGTAATCAATTTGCTGGGCAAGAACCTGATGAGAATGATAAAATCCAATCATTTTGCACTCTCCGCTATGGCGTATCTTTCCCAATGTTTCAGAAAGTAAATGTACGAGATGACAATGCTCATCCATTATTCACTTATCTCGTATCGTCACAGCCGTTCAAAGGGTTTGATCCATCTCATCCTGGTACAAACGGGTTAGTACATTTCCTGAAGGAGAAGCATCCAGAATACTTAAGCGGTGATTCGATTAAATGGAATTTCACTAAATTCCTCGTTGATACAAAGGGTAACGTTATCAAACGTTACGAATCCACAGTTGATCCAATGGATATAAAAGAAGACATCGAGCAATTGCTTAACTAATAATCTAGTAAAAGAGAGAGAATCCAATTAAATTTGGATTCTTTCTTTTTTTGTGGGGTTAACTTGTTGAGTTGGAGGTAGCCCTTTTCTGATGTTCCGGTAAGACATAAAATGCCTGATTAAGTCTAATCACCTCACGTAGGTCGGGGACAATTTAGTAATTTATACCCATTTTTTAAAAAACTTCACCCGATCTCCAAACTTCATCGTCTAAAGGATGTAAAAATAAAAAACGCATCTTTTGGAGGTTATAAAAATGAATAAAAAATTTCTTGCTGCTGGATTAGTGATTGCGATGTTAAATGGTCCACTCTTATTGAATACGAATTTCGCTTTGGCAAAGGAACTGCCAAAGGTAGTAGCACCTGTTAAACATGATTTAACCGAAAAACAGGTTCTGCAACTGGCCATTAATTTTTCCAAAGCGAGTAGTTATGTTGGACGTGGTGGTGACTACAAGGATGGAGAGTATAAAACCTTCAGCTATAAAGGAAAGACGTATCGTTATTTAGCTTCAAGTATAGATACGAAAAAAGAGTTGTTAGCGTATTTGAATGCAACGTTAACTTCCACTGCCGCGGCGAAATTTATTGAATCACGAGGAATTATTGAGTACAAGGGAAAAATGGCTCAGGTTGAGTCAGATGGCGGCTCTTTATTGCAGTGGGAACAAGCAACAGCTCAATTTGTGAAAAAAGATAAAAATAGTAGAGTATATCGATTAATCGTTCCAGTAGAAGAAACGAAAGAAAATCAAAATTATCTTATTGAGTATCAAGAAGTGAATAAGGTAGGTTGGAAAATAAGTAAGGAACCAGCCCTTGAACAATCGACAGAATTAACGAACAAACAGGCAGTGGAACTGGCATCCAATTTTTCAAAAGCATCGAGTTTCGTTCAGGCAGGTGGAGAGTACCGAAATGGAGAATATCGAACATTTACGTACCAAGGGAAGACATATCGATATCTATCGAGCCAAATTGATACGAAGGCAGAATTGTTAGCTTACTTAAAAGCTTCTTTAACGCAAAAGGCAGCAGAGGAATTTATTCAATCTCGAGGAATCATCGAGTATAAAGGAAAAATGGCACAAATCGAAGCGGATGGCGGCTCGTTATTACAGTGGACGAAAGCAACGGCTCAACCAATAAAATCAGAGAAAAATATAAGTGTATTTCTCCTATCCGTTCCAGTTGGTGAAACCTCCGAAAAGCAAGATTATTTAGTGGAATACCAATATGATGAAAAAATAGGCTGGAAAATTAGTAAAGAACCTTTCTGGAATTTAGACATTCCAGGAAATGTGAACCCTGCTTTTAACTTTGTGCAGCTTCTGTTAAAAAACACGAAAGCTACTCAGGACTTATTCCTAGACACGACATCCTTTAACGTTGAAGCGTTCAAAAAAGGAATCAAAAAAATGGAATATGTAAACATGATCGAAATTGGCAGAGGTAAAGCGCAAGTAGAATTTATCGTGAAGGTAAATGTAGAGCTCGATCCAAGCTACAAAGGAACACTAGTAAATGGGGAGAACAACTTGTATTTCCTTGTGCAGCCAGTAGGATATATGGATTTTAAAATTGTAAAGGCTGGAAGAGTGGCACTTTTTTAGAAGCTGGGAGCATGGGGAAGCGTGGGGACGGTTCTCATGCTTCCTTTTTTTAGTCGATAAATTTTTCAAAGTGGTGAAAAATTTGGGGGAATGGTATATGATGGAATTGAAATCAGGCCAGGTATGACTGTCTTTATGTTTTAATAGTCCTCAAAGTATTTCTTCCAATTGATGAATTTCTTGTCATCTGAAAATTACTCCCATTCATATCCAAAAGACCGAAATGTTTTAAAAGTAATCTCTAATGCTGGCTCCGATGTATCTCATTTAAGTTAATCGTCATCAAGACGACCACGATTTTGACCTTCTTATTTTTCTAATCGAATCATCCATTAAAAAAATTTTTAATAGCTGGTGGTGATGAAAATATCTCGTGAAGCTAGAGTTAAAAGTAGGAGCGGAATATATCACATTATGTTAAGAGGTGCAAACAGGCAAGAAATATTTCATGATGAAAACGACTGTATAAGATTTCTTGAAATAATAAAAAAATATAAATCGAAATCGGAAATAAGTGTTTATGCTTGGTGTTTAATGAGTAATCATGTCCATCTTCTTTTGAAAGAAGGTACTGAGGATATTTCCGTTACAATGAAACGGTTAGGCGTTAGTTATGTCTGGTATTATAACTGGAAGTATAATACAACAGGACATTTATTTCAGGATCGATTTAAAAGTGAGAATGTAGAGACCACTAGGTACCTACTTACAGTTATAAGGTACATCCACCAAAATCCATTAAAGGCTAGAATGGTTAATTTGATAGATGAATGGAGATGGAGTAGTTATCAAAGCTATTACGATAAAAAAACTTATCCGTGGAAGTTGCTTGATGACGAATTTATTTTAAATATGTTTTCGCCCGATATTACGGTCGCCAAGGAAAGATTTAAGGAATTTAATGAAAGATGTAATAATGATACATGCTTAGAGGATAGAGTGAATAAAAGGAGACTACCAGATGAAGAGGCAAGACAAGAAATCAAGAGGGTGCTGGGTATGATTGATATAGCTCAAGTGAAAAGTTTACCTAAGCAACAAAGAAATGGATTACTCCAAAAAATAAAACAGATCGATGGTTTATCACAACGCCAAGCAGCAAGAATTTTAGGAGTTTCATCTAATCTTATTTTTAAAGCATAGATAAAGAAAGAAGGAAGCAAAAGAACCTCTGCTTCCTTTTTTTTGTGGACTCATTGAAAGCTTAGTTGGAAGCGAAAGAACCGTCCCTCTGCTTCCCAAGAATAAAGAATGTTGTAATGGTAAAAAATGAATATTAAAGAAATAAATTACTCTTAAGAGAGGATAAAATTATGAGTTTTTTTAAGAAAAGCAGAAAAAAGGCCAGTATTGGTCAATTTTCATTCGAGCATGATGATTTAAATAAGGATTTGGAAGATGAGCATTTAGTGAAAAGTCTTAAAGAAAATGTTCAATATATAAAGCAAATACTTGGAAATAGCAGTGATATCGTGATTAGAGAGATACTAATTGGCAAAGAGAAATCGATAGCAGCTGGTATTATCTATACGGATGGAATGGTCGATACGAATTCCATTCAGAATTTTATTTTGGAATCACTTATGTTAGATATTGATTCCTATCAAAATCAAATGATTTCGTCTTATCAAAGTGTATTACAAGTATTGAAAAGTCGCATCCTTGCAGTGGGAGATATTAAAGATGTTACGGAATTCGGCACTCTATTTACTTCCCTATTATCTGGGGATGCTATTCTTTTGTTGGATGGATATGTACAAGGTTTCATAATCTCCATGCGCGGGGGGGAAACCCGCGGTATTATGGAGTCCACGACGGAAACCGTTATTCGAGGGCCGAAGGAAGGTTTTACGGAAAATTTGCGTTTCAATACGGCACTAGTCCGTCGAAAAATAAAAACTCCTCATCTATGGATCGAATCGAAACAAATTGGGAGATTAACCAAAACCGATGTCGCAATCATGTATATCGATGGAATTGTGAATGATAAAGTGGTCAAAGAAGTGCATAAGCGATTAGATCGAATTGATATAGATGGGATATTAGAAAGTGGTTATATTGAGGAATTAATACAGGATGAAACGTACACTCCATTTCCGACTATTTATTACTCAGAGCGCCCTGATGTAATTGCTGCTGAACTTTTAGAAGGGAAAGTCGCCATATTAGTGGATGGAACTCCCATTGTTCTGGTCGTTCCGGCGCTCTTCGTCTCTTTCATACACGCTGCCGAAGATTATTATCAGCGCTCAGATATTAGCACTCTCATTCGTTTACTTCGTTATTTAAGTATTTTTATAGCGCTTTTGGGACCTTCCTTATATATTGCAATCACCACTTTTCATCAGGAAATGTTACCAACTGGTCTGTTGATTGGTCTAGCTGCTCAACGGGAAGGGGTTCCGTTTCCAGCATTTATTGAAGCACTTATGATGGAGGGGGCGTTTGAAATCTTGCGAGAAGCCAGTTTACGAATGCCAAAGGCTATAGGTTCAGCTATATCCATTGTAGGGACACTGGTGATTGGGACAGCCGCAGTTGAGGCTGGAATTGTGTCGGCTGCCATGGTAATCGTCGTAGCTATCACGGCCATTTCAAGCTTCATCCTACCTTCCTTAGCCATGTCTATGTCTATACGAATACTTCGTTTCCCAATGATGGGACTTGCTGCATCCTTTGGTTTATTCGGGATACTCATTGGGTTTATTGCACTTATACTCCATATGTGCAGCTTACGTTCATTTGGAGTACCTTATATGAGCCCTTTTGGCCCATTTATCCATGATGACATTAAGGATACGCTTATTCGAAAACCCTTGTGGAAAATGACTTCCCGCCCACGTTTAATCAGCCAAAAGAACATTAGACGAGAACATAGTCCGGCCCCGAAACCACCTCGAAAAAAGTAACAAAAGTGAGATAAGGGTCAATATTAACTCGGACGTTCTGTTGCTGATCGATACTAGTACATCGTCCGCGTTTGACCAAAGTGGGTTTGATGACGAAAGACTTTATTATGAGCGATATACAGAATTTAATAAACAAAAGTAAATGGATTCATTTGCGATCTGAAAAAAGTAAAGGGGAGGAGTTACGAATATGGTGGCTGTTGCAGGAATTTTGGTAATCGTTGCTATCATTATTGCGATAGATGTTCCTCCTCTGTTAAGAAAAAAATTAAAAAAAGAATTATGGATATTTTCAATACTGTTACTAATCGGAATCGTGTTAAGCGTTGCCCAAGTGCTGGAAATGAAGATTCCCAATCCACTAGAATGGATAATTGCTATTTATCAACCGCTCTCTAATATGATTGATCAATTATTAAAGTGAAAAACTGGCGATTATTCTAATGGATCATTGATAACATTAAGAATACTAAATATTGATTGGAAGTTAGAATATGGAAAAAAACATCAAAATTAGTGCACGACAATTTGGAATATTAGTGATTTTATATTCTATAGGTACGACTATCTTAGTGATTCCAGCAATTCTGGCTCAAGAGGTAAAACAAGATGCATGGATCGCAGTTGCAATCGGTGTAGTCATTAGTATTTTATTGGCGGTTTTATATATTTCTATAAGCAGAAAATTCCCCAATATGACACTGGTTGAAATCATTGAAACAGTGCTTGGAAAATGGATAGGTAAGATTGTTTCTCTAACGTTTGTTTTCTTTTCGCTATACTCAACTTCAGCATTATTATTTTATGTTGGTAATTTCTTGACAACACAAATCATGCCTGATACGCCAATCGAAGCAACAATAATACTATTTTCCTGCATTTTAATAATGGGAATTCGCCTCGGTATTGAAACTTTAGCTCGAACTGGAGAAATTTTATTTCCTTTCTTTTTTATTTTATTCATCATTCTAGTGGTTTCAGTATTTTTACCTCCTTTTCAATATAAGTTTGAAAACATTCAACCCTTTTTCGAAGCAGGAATAAAACCCATGATACGTGCTGTTCTTCTTTTTACAAGTATCTTTTCTTTCCCTTTGGTTGTATTGCTAATGATATTTCCAGTTTCAGTGAATCAACCTAAAGTAGCTGAAAAAGACTTTTTTATTGGAATACTTATAGGAGGAATCTGTTTGATTCTCATTGTTACTCTAGTTATTTTGTGTTTAGGTCCTGAGAACAGTGCAAGACAGATGTATCCAAGTTATGCTTTGGCTAGAATGATAAATATAGGGGATTTTTTCCAACGGATAGAAGCAATAGTGGCCACCATGTGGATTTTTACTATTTATTTTAAAATGTCGCTTTATTTTTATGCGTCTGTTATAGGTCTTGCACAAATATTTAATCTAAAAGATTATCGGCCACTTACCCTTCCATTAGGGGTAATCGCAGTTTCACTTTCTTTAATTTTATATCCCAATGTTATTAAATCAATTACATTTGACAAAGAAATTTGGCCACTATACGTTTCAACGTATGGACTTGCTCTTCCTTTTCTTTTATTAGCAGTCAGTACATTACGGAAAAAATTAGTTTAAAGTTTTATCATTTATTTTTCCGTAGTTCGAAAGGAGTTTGGTCTATGAAACGTAAGTTAAATCTACTTTTTCTTCTTATTACTTTTCTATTATTAACAACAGGGTGTTGGAACCGTCGAGAATTAAATGAACTTAGCATTACGTTAGGGATTGGAATCGACCGCACAATGAATGGTCAATATCTTGTGACGGCTCAAGTGGTCAATCCAGGAGAAGTAGCGGCAAAAGGAGCAAGTGGCCAATCACCAGTTATTATCTTTCAAGCGAAAGGGGAAACCATGCTTGAAGCATTTCGAAAAATGACAAAGGAATCCCCAAGGAGAATTTATCCTTCTCATCTTAGAATACTCGTGATTGGAGAATCATTAGCAAGAGAAGGTATTGGAAAACCGTTAGATCTTATCTCGAGAGACTGGGAATTGAGATCAGATTTTTACATCACTGTAGCAAAAGGAAGGAATGCAGAAGATATTTTAAAGGTACTCACACCTTTAGAAAAGATACCTGCCAATCAATTATTTAATGCCCTTAAAGTGTCATCAAAAGCTTGGTCTGCGACAAGTGGAGTGACTTTATATGAACTGATTGAAAATATGGTAAGTGTCGGAAAACAACCGGTGTTAACTGGTGTTCACATGGCGATAGAAGGTGATGAAAAAACTTCTTTCAGTAAACAGAATGTAGAAATGACAAAACCTTCAGCACGATTGTTCTTTGGAGAATTAGCGGTATTTGATAGAGATAAATTGGTTGGTTGGCTAGATGAAAAGCAAAGCAGAACTTATAATAGCATAACTAACAAAACGAAAAGTACGGTTGTGAACATAACCTGTCCTGAAGGTGGGAAAGCCGTCCTACAACTTGTGAACCCAAATGCAAAAATGAAAGGTAAAGTGAAAAATGGGCAACCAGAAATTAATATTGAATATCGAGCAGAATACAACGTCGGAGAAGTAGAATGTGATATCGATCTTACTAAACTGGAGAACATTTCAAAATTAGAGAAAATAGAGGAACGAAGAATTGAAAAAATGTTTAAACAGTCTATAAAACAAATACAAGAAAAACATAAAAAAGATATTTTTGGCTTTGGAGAAGCTATCCATCGAGCAGATCCAAAAGCATGGAAAAAATTAAAAAATAATTGGGATAACGAATTTCAAACCTTGCCAGTAAATATCAAAATTGACGTGAAAATCCGTCGTGTAGGTACGGTCGGTAACTCTTTCTTAGAAGAAATGAAATAATGAGGGGAAGCTGGAAGCAGGGGTGGAAGCAGGGGGACGGTTCTCCTGCTTCCTTTTTTCAACCTTGGATGGAATTTAAAATAATGTAAAATTTGGCAAAGTGGTACAAAGGAAGCAAAAGAACCGTCCCTTTGCTTCACTTTGCTTCACTTTTACCGTTCTAATGACTCATATTGTTATTTGGCATCTGCATTTGCTTCTGTGTAGGTGCGAATGCGTTTAGCAGCTGGGTCATATCTTGCTGTGCTAACTGTGGTACTTGATAGTAATGATGTTTATTTTGATAAATCGAGAGTTCGTAGGCCATTTCAATGCAATTTGGGACGGAATCAGCAAGTACACGGCGAACAACGGGATTAGTTACTTCTAGTGCAGCCATTGCTTTCGCTGAGGCTCCTGTTTTGCATGAATTTAGCATGCAGCCAGAAATGAATTCATCCGAAATTTCTGCAGCGGATTGCCATGGTTTTTTAGGCTGAGCTGGTTTCATACCGTAAATGAAGTCATTTCCTTGGTTCATTTTATAGCTTTGTGTTGGTTTGGATGGGTCCTGACCGGTTTGAAAACTTTGTAAAGTTATATTGTACTCCTCTTGCATAAATTGAAATTGGCGGTCGAGAATATCGAGTAATTCTGGGTCCTTCACATGTTGACGGAGTAATGTATATTGATTTAACGTTCCGACAGCCCCCGATAGAACCTCATGTACGTCAAATAGTTCGTGACCACCATGATTCATTTGTTGAGGGACATTTCCTGTATGCATATTTTGGTGCATTTGACCTTGTTGGTTTTGAAGCATATTTGATCTCCTCCTAACGATATTGGCAAAGCCATTGTTATTATGTATCAATCAAGGGGAGATATTCGCCCAATATTTGCTCGGGCTGTATGAATGGTGTTCAAATATTATAATGCGCATATATATAGAAGGAATATAACCAAATAATAAGAAAGGAGGATTCGTTTGAAAAGGTTTCTGTATGTCATTCTATCTTCCATAATGGTTCTATTTTTTCTACCACCTCAACATTCCCAAGCTTGGTCAGATCCAGTGAAAACAGAGAATTGGTCTGAAAATCTTGAGTTAAAAAGTCCAGCCACAAGTCCAGCTAAGAAATCTACCACAAAAGCTAAGCCAGTAGTAGTAAACCCGAGATTTTCTTACGGAAAATGGAAGCTTTGGATTCCAGGTACGATGATTGATTATTTTTACAAAGATACAGGTCAATACAAAAAGAGTAAGTATACAAAGGGAGCTTATAATGGAACGCTTACCATTAATAGTAATGGGACGTATCAGCTAAATAACAAAAAAGGAAAGTGGCGAAAAGCAAAAACGGGTGAGGTATTCAATTACCCTAATTCCATTATTCTTGCTAAAGGAATAGGTAACTATGATGTGGCTGTCTCCACTCACAAGTCAAAAAAAGGGTACATTATTTTACTTACCGACAGTAAAGGTAAATATACGGATGGCTCAAAAATTTGGTTAGTTGGTGCAGAAGGGTTTAAATAGGGAGGTTTGTGAAGGCTAAGTGGGGGAATCTCTAGCTGGCTTTTTTGTTGCGAGTAGAACGAAAATCGTATTAATCAAACGATTGATTGAAACGATCTAAAGTCTTGTGGGAGTAGTCGGAAGCTAGTTTAATCAAACGTTTGATTGAACATAAGTTGGTGGGCTTCATTTGGTTGAATTAAGGCGCAAAGTCCGATAAAATTGCTGAATTGTCCGATAGACGATCCGATTTGTTCGATAGAATTGTGAACTTGTCTGATAGGAGCCATTTTGAGTCCGATAGAATGATTCACCGTATAAGTGTAAACACCACCAAGCCCAAGAGCCTGGTGGTGCAGTTTTATTTATACCCTTTTTCAGAAGCTTCTTCATATTTTTCTTCATGTAAATAATCAACATACTCATCGGAAAGCTCACCGATATGAATCATTTCTTCGCCCGGTTCAATTAACCATTCAGGTACAGTAAAATCAATGAGCAATTCCCCAGAATTACTGTAGATCGTGGTTAATAAGTTTTTAGGTAGTTCTTTCATTTTTAGTAATTCTTTAAGTGAAATTTCCTTTTGATCCACTTTGAATTTCACCTGAATTTCATACAATGAAATAGATTCGGTCAAAATTTGTACTAGTTCATCTAATTCCTCATCCGTTAATTCGGAGGTATCCGTCACGTCCATGAATTTTTCAATATTTGAATCCATCATATACATTTGATCCAGTTGATCTTTGTTTTTTTCTTCAACTAAGGACAAATATTCGAAAAATCGCTCAGACTCTTCCTCTGTTATACCAATTTCCGCTAATTCATTTTCAATATCAGCCATGTACTCATCGTGGTTGACATAGAAATCAACCGTCACATCCAGATCCTCAATAAATTTGTATTCGGCCAACGAGTCACCGAAATGATTCAAAAGATCCTGAAGCTCTTTCTCCGTTAAGTTATATCTTGTTAAAAGCTCCTGAAGATTTTCACTATTAATAGGCGTTCCTAAGAACATTTTAAGGTCTTCGACTGATTCAAATTCATTTAACGGAATTTCATAATAATCCAAGTAATCCAGTAACTCCTGTTTCGTCCAACCGATTTGCGCTAAATAAGCGTTTAGCTCATTTTCGGGAGGAGCTGCCAATGCAGAAGATGCACTAAACAAAAGTTGGAACGAGATTAGATAAATCAAGAAAGCTCTTATGAAATTCATTCGTTACCTCCTTGGAATTTGAAGTCTTTAATAATGTTCCCTTCAAGAAAAACTAAAGATGTGAAAATATTTTCCTAAAGTAATGTGGATAATAAAAACAATAAAAAAAGTGCCCTTTCGGACACATTCAATTTTCTAAGGAGATTCAGAATGACCAATCATTATAAAGAAAAAACAATCATCGCCTTCGCTTATATCATCGTCACGTTTTTGTTAATTAAATTTGTTCCGAAAAATAAAATTCGTCATGCCCTAGTTTCTTTTCTATTTAAACAGGTCATCACATGGTTTTTTGGATTACTCGTTGTGGAGAAAAACTTAATTAAATATCCGTATCGACCGTTTTTTAAGAAAGCAAACAAAGCGAGTTTTTGTTTTGAATATTATATTTATCCCGCATTATGTGTTATTTTTAATATTTATTACCCTGAAAGAGGAAATTACTTCATTAAGACTCTCTACTTTTTCTGCCATACTTCAGTTATTACAGGTCTTGAAATCCTCGCTTTGAAATATACAAAGTTAATTCGATACAAAAATTGGACCTGGTATTGGAGCTTTATTACGATTGGGTTTACCTATTATGTATCACATGCATTTTATAAATGGTTTTTTAAGGATCAATTGCTGAACATTGACCATCAAAAAGCAGATGTTTAAAGTTCCGTCTTAGTCGTTGTTCGTTAAGACGGAACTTTCTACTTGGCTATTCCTCCCAACCCTTGCACACATCTATCCAATCCTTCGCCGATGAGAATTGAGACAATTCCTTTAAAGTTAATTCGATGGCAGAATTTGAACTACCGCATGCTGGGTATAAAGTTTCAAAGCGTTTCATTGAGACATCGAGAAAAACATCGAGATCATTTTTCAATCCAAATGGACAAACCCCACCAACAGCATGTCCAGTTTGATCTAACACCTCTTCAGGTGTGAGCATTCGTGCTTTGAAGCCGAATGTATCGCGAAATTTCTTATTATCGATTTTTGCATCACCAGCGGCCACAATCAAAATCGCCTTTTCGCCCTCTCCTTTAAAGGAAATGGTCTTGGCAATTCGAGCAGGAATGACACCAATCGTTTCTGCCGCTTGCTCCACGGTAGCACTTGAAGACTCAAACTCCATCACATCGAACTCACGATTCCACTGTTTGAAAAATTCTTTCACACTCTCAACTGACATCCTACTCATCCTTTCTTCGCATCGTATTGTGGGGAATTATAACATATAACGGGGCAAAGTCCGATAGTTAGGTTTTTTGTCCAAGGAAATTGTGAATAAGTTTGATGAAATTGTGACAAAGTCCGATAGAATTGTGAACTTGTCCGATAGAATGCGATTTTTGTCCGATAGGAATGGAAATCAGTTCGATAGCAGCAATAATCTGTCCGATAGAACGAAATTTGTTAGATTAACTCGAAAAGTGCAGAAATAGTTCCGTTGTTCATTTGTTCAATATAAAGAACAAATTTAGGATTAACCCCTTGAAATATAATTTAATTCAATCTATAATAAAAATAATCGTTCTTCATTAAGAACATATTTATTCTGGACAAGCATTTTAACAAAGGGGGAAAGAAACCTAAAAAACGATAGATTGAGAGAAAAGGTAGATTATATGAAAATTAGGGGGATTTTTTAATGAAAAAGAAGGTTGGCATTAGTTTATTAGCAGGTGGAATTGTAGCCGGTTCGATTATGGGCACAGTAGCTTACTATACAAAAAGCTTCACAAGTGATAGCAACGTAGCCCAAGCTGCAAAGTTTGAAGTAGATGCTGTGAATTCCAAAGGGGAAACCATTGGTAGTGGCCAATTTAATCTAGGTGAAAAGTTATTGCCTGGGATGGAGCCAATGGAGGTTTATAGTTTCCAAATTAATAAAAATCAAACGGAAGTGCCAGTTGAATACAAAGTAAATTTAACTCCTAGTGGGGATCTATTCCCGCAAGATAACAGTTCACCAGTAGTCTTAAAGTTGCAAAGACTAATGGGTGATAAATGGGTAGACTTGGATCAAAATAATCCATTTAAGCCAGAGTCTGAGACAGAAAAATTCAAAGTCTTCGTCAGCTGGCCGCATGGCGAGAACGACATTGCTTTCCAAGGGAAAACGGGTAATGTCCATTTAGGGGTTGTAGCGACTCAGGTTGAGGACCCTAATGTGATCGGTGGGAATTTGGTAGAAACGGTTAAAGGGGAAGCAGGGATCGACGGGAAGTCTGAAATTGTCGTATATGAATTTGCAGAAGGTAAGCCTGCAGGAGGAAATGCTAGCTGGATATTTAAATTTAATGATGGCGAAAAAGCGAATCTGACTATTCTACAAACTATCTATGATTACTTACCAGCTGAAGACCACAGATTTGATGGTGTTCGTCTTGCTAAGAACTTAGTAGAGGATCTTACAGTAAACTTAATAAAACAACAACCGATAAAAAATTTCCTGGCAGCATGGGACGTACGAAACGAGGGAACGAAAGTAATCTTTACTTCCAAAGAAATGAAAGATTTCAAGAATGTAAGTATCTCAGCTACAAAGGATAGACCTACTAGCGCCGACGTAAAAGCAACGCAAACGAACCAACAAGATGGAAGCCCAGCTCTTCCTGGAGTGAAAGAAGTTAACACATTAACGGTTGATGGAAAAATAAACAAGGTAGGAAATCTAACTGTTACTTTTAGTGATGGTAGTGAAAATGTCGAAAAAACAGTGGTTGTAGCTAAGGGTGATAGCCATGCAGCCATTGCAGCTAAAATTGCTCAAGTATTTAGTGGATTAAGTGGTTGGGACGTTATGAATGCAGCTGGATCGGCGGATGTTGTATTTACTGCTAAAACAGCTAGTTCAGATAAAGGTGTAACGGTAACATTCTCAAATAACTAGGAGATTGGGGAAAAGTATAACCAGATGTTCTTTATTAAGAATTAATTAGATTTGTATAAAGAATTTAGAGAAACTAATAAATTTCCGATGGCTTAAATTTTACAAAAAAATGGATTAGAAACAACTGAAATAGGAGGAGAATTATTTTGAAAAAGAAAATAGGTTTCAGTTTATTTGCGGTATTCTTGGTTGCCTTTTCTATTATGGGTACGGTGGCTTATTTTTCTAAGAGTTTTACAAGTGATGGCAATGTGGCTAAGGCGGCAAGTTTCGAAGTGGACACGGTTAATTCGCAAGGAACAACCATTGGAAATGCTCAATTTAACTTGAGTGAAAAATTATATCCAGGAATGGACACTGTTGAAGCATATAGCTTCTCCATTAACAAAAACAATACAGAAGTGCCAGTGGAATATAAAGTAAATTTAACTCCTAGTGGAGACTTGTTTCCACAAGGTTCTACTACACCAGTCGTTCTTGAAATGAAAAGAAAAATCGATAACAATTGGGTGAAAGTGGATTATACAAATACATTTAAGCCAGCATCTGAAAAAGAAGAATTTAAGATTTACGTCAGCTGGCCACATGGGAATAATGACATCGCGTTCCAAGGCAAATCAGGTAATATTAAATTAGAAGTAGTTGCTACACAAGTGGATAAAGAAGTAGTTCCTGAAGAACCGGCAGGCCCTCCTTACTTTACAGGAGCTGTTGAATTTAAAGCGACTCCTAATGGAAGCACTTTTAAAACAACAAACAAAGAAATTAATTTTTATAAAAATGCACAAGGGTTTAGAGTATTCGAAATCCTAATGGGCAGTGGAACAGGAACATTTGAAGAAAAGGTTGGTAAGGTTACCGTTACTGAGGAAATTGTGAATGGAATTACTTATTACCGTGTTATTACGGCTAAAGAATATTATGCTAGCCCATCTCAAATCTGGAGAGCTCGTGCAGAGAATGTTGATACTTCCAAACAAGGGACAGTAAAATTCCAAGCAACTTTAGCTCCGTATCTATTAATTGAGTCTGATGCATTTTATAAGTGGTTCACAAACTAAATATCAAAATGAGGCCATGGAAACTGATAGGATTCCATGGCTTTGCTATTTCCAAAAGGGGCAAAATATACCAGGTGGAATAACCGGTAGAAATCGAAGTGCTTGCTCATCTATTTGTTCAATCAAACGATTGATTGAATGGATTGGAGCGTTACTTTGCACCATTTCAATCGAACGTTTGATTAGATTTCTCCTGGTGTAATTGCTAGAAAAGACAGGGGTCCAATGAAATTGTGACAAAGTCCGATAGAAATGTGAACTTGTCCGATAGACTTCGATTTTTGTCCGATAGAACGCTTTCACAGTCCGATAGACACCACGATTTGTTCGATAGAATGAATGAGATATTTACAAGCCGTCCTCCATGTACAAATGGGGGGATTTTGTTTTTATGGAAAGAACAGCGAGCTATTTTTGGGGTGCTCCGACTAGTAATGAGCTTCAATCCCCCACATATCCAACCAACTCCATGGTTATCTAACCTATGCGGCCAAAAAACTAATACCATTTCCCCAATTTATTTACTCTAATCCCAAATCAAAGGTCTCTCCAAACCGACCATTCTTAAGTATTGTAAAATTTGACCAGAGTGTACAGCATCATGATAGGCAATTCGTAAAAGCATGTCGCCTAAGTATCTTTGATAGCCGACATCACTTCGATCAATTAGTCTTGTCTCTAATTCATCGCTTGAAAGAGTCCGAATATATGCGATAAAGTCCTCAAAATACGGCTCCGATAGTTCAATTTCTTTTTCAATTGAAACGATTTCTTCCTGAGCGTAAGGGGCAGGTGATTTTGTTTGAAGGGAGCCGCCGTTTTTTATAATCATGTGATAGCTATAAGATCCGCTCCATGTATGACGAATCATTTCGCCAAAGGACATGGCATCTTTATCGGGTCTCCATGTGATTAAGCTATCGGGAATAGATCTCCATAATTTGATTGAGCGGCGACGTGTTTCTTGTAAATTTAATATACATAGATCAATAGCATTCATTCAACATTCCTCCTAAATAATCGTTACAAGATTCATTGTAATGTGATTTCATTTAGGGTAACATCGAAATATGAATGTATATCCGAATATTTCATTTATTGCAAAATTAATTGCTGAACCGACAAGGGCTATCATTTTAGATTGCTTAATGAATGGTCAGGCACTGCCAGCTAGCGAATTAGCGTATATGGCAAAAGTGTCACATCCAACCATTAGTTCCCATTTAGCTAAATTGGTCGAAGGAAATCTCCTCATTGCCGAGCAACATGGTCGACATCGATATTACCGCATTGCCAATGAAGAGGTGGCCGAGGTGATTGAAAAATTAGGGACAATCGCACCGGCTGTTCAAGTCCGATCATTAAGGCAGTCCAGTCAGCTAAAACAAGTTCGCTATGCTAGAACCTGTTATGACCATTTAGCGGGAGAGCTCGGCGTGAAAGTATTAGATGCTTTATTAAAGAAGAATATCGTCATTCTTGTAGATGGGGAATATCAAATAACGGAGGAAGGAGAAAAATGGTTCAATCAATTTGGCATTAATATGGAAGAGGCGAATGTGAAACGGAGAATTTTTGCCAAGCCTTGTTTGGACTGGAGTGAAAGACGCTATCATATTGCTGGCTGGCTAGGTGCTGCAATAGCCACGCGTTTTTTTGATCAGGAATGGATAGCAAAAGTGGAAAAAAGTCGAGCTGTCGTTCTAACAAAGAAAGGCACAATCGCTATGCAGGAGCAGTTTGGGATAGTGCTTGGAAATTAGAGTCAGCTAATAAATGTCACCACTGACCCGTGACTTAAAAATTTCGAAAACAAATAGAGTGTGGAATCTTATAAGATCTCACACTCTATTTGTTTTATTTTTTTTTATGAAAGTTTATAATTTAAATAGACTAAATAGTCCATTAAGGGTATTGGAAGAAAGAATCTGTATGGATCGGAGGATTTTTAAATGAAATTGACGTTATTTGGCATTCCTTCTGTTTATGGTGGGCATGTGTCGGGACCTGAATTAACACCATCAGCAATCCGAAAGTCCGGGTTAGTTGACAAATTTTTAGAAAAAAATATCGAAGTCATTGACGCAGGAAATGTGAAGCTACCAGATTGTATGCCAAGACATATTTCACCGCCTATATTAAACTGGCCATCTCCTAGAATGGTTTGGGACGCAACAGTGAATTCTTTGCAGGAAATCTATCAAAAAGATTCTTTTCTATTTATTCTAGGCGGAGATTGCAGCATCATTGTTGGTACGACCTCTTTTTTAAGTAACCATTATGGGGAGGATCTTCATGTTGTTCTTGTGGACGCCCATGTGGACAATTTTATCCCTAAACATGATATGAGAGTTGGGGCAGCAACGATGGGGATGTGGCTTTTATCCAATGAAAATATGTTCTGGGAGAAACCAGCCACCGTAAATTACTCATCCTTTTCGGTCATTGGCTGCCATGACTTTTCCGTTCTCCCAGTATCACTGGATGGGATCCAAACGGTATCATTGCAGGAGTTACGTGAGGAAGGGACAAAAAATTGTATCCAGCAATTTAAGGCAACGCTCCCAACCAATAAGAAAATTTTTATTCATTTCGATGTCGATGTGATCAAAGAAAGTGAAATGCCTGCTGCTTATTTTCCTAGTGCAGATGGATTGACTTTTCAAGAATGTCACATGGTACTAAGAGAGTTATTAAATGATGAAAGAATGATTGGGATAGAATTGACGGAGTTCTCGCCTTTGAAGGATCCATCTGGCGAATTGACGGAGAGACTAGCAAATTTGCTCGTAGATGTGATTTCGCAAAGGGTGGTTTGATAGAATTTATATATACGAAAAATTCACACAATAATGTTGCGAATTTCTCAAAATGTCGTTAATATAAACTATATAGTCAGTTTTTAATTGGAGGAACAACACATGAAATTTAATGAGTTTGCTTATATAAGACCAGATATTGAAAAAGTAAAGCAGGAGCTGGGTCAACTTATTGAAGTTTTTAAAGGTGCTGCGAGTGCGAAGGAGCAGCTTGTAGCTGTTGGGAAAATCAATGAGCTGAGAAAAGAGTTTGAATCCGCTCAGACGATTGCCCATATTAGACATACATTGGATACGACGGATCCTTTTTATGAAGCGGAGTTTGCTTTTTTTAACGAAAAAAGTCCTGAATATGAAAGTGTTGATTCTCAGTATTATCGTGCCCTGTTAGAAACGCCTTTTAGAGCCGAGCTGGAGCAAGTGTTGGGAAGTCAGTTATTTCGTGTAGCGGAATCGAGAGTGAAAATCTTCTCTCCTGATGTGATGGATCTTTTAGCAGAAGAAAACCGGCTGACGAGTGAATATCAGAAGCTCATTGCTACGGCAAAAATTCCTTTTGATGGCGGGGAAAGATCGCTTTCTCAGATGGATAAATATTTAACTGATCCTGATCGTGATGTAAGAAAAAGCGCTGCTTGTGCGAAGTATGTATTTTTCAATCAAAACGCGGAAGTGTTCGATGAAATTTACGATAAAATGGTGAAAGTCAGAGACTCCATCGCCAAAAAGCTCGGGTTTAAGTCCTTTACCGAGTTAGCCTACTTGAGATGGAATCGAACGGGATGGGATGCCAATTCTGCGGCCGCATTCCGTGAGAATATTTTGAAGCATATCGTTCCTTTAGCATCCGATCTTATTGAGAAGCAACGTCAAAGAATCGGTGTTGACAGGGTGAAGATTTATGATGAAAGATTTCAGTTCCCAAGTGGTAATCCTACTCCGAAGGGCGATCCAGACTGGATTGTTGAGCAAGGAAGAGAGCTGTACAGTGAACTATCTTCACAGACGAAAGAATTTTACGAGGAAATGACTGATAGAGGTTTATTTGATTTAGTGAATCGAAATGGAAAAGCAAATGTCGGTTACTGCACATATCTATGGAAGCAGCAAGCACCTTTCGTGTTTGCTAATTTCAATGGGACATCCAATGATATTAGGGTGTTAGTGCACGAGGTTGGTCATGCGTTTCAGGCGTATTTAGCCCTTAAAGAACAAGAGCAGCCAGAATATTTCTTCCCAACGATGGAAGCATCAGAAATCTTTTCGATGAGTATGGAGTTCTTCGTGTTGCCGTGGGCGGAGAAATTTTTCAAAGAAGATTCCGAGAAACATAGATTTGCTCAATTGAATGATAGTCTTGTTAAATTACCTAGAATGTGTGCTGGGGATGAGTTTCAGCATGAAGTATATGCAAACCCAGAATTATCGCCGCAAGAGAGAAAGGATTTATGGGCGAGAATTGAGAAAAAATACATGCCTGACCGCGACAACGATCATATTCCGTTCTTACATGAGGGTGGAATGTGGCAGGAAATTATCCACATTTATGAAGTTCCGTTCTATTTCATCGACTACGCGCTCGCGCAAGTTTGTGCGCTTGAATTTTGGCGTATGGCTAATGAAAATTGGAGCGAGACATGGGAAACATATATGCAACTGTGCCGTTTAGGTGGAAGTAAATCGTTCTCTGAGCTGATCGAGGCAGGGAACTTAAAGTCACCGTTTGAAGAGAGTACATTTGTGGAATTGAAGAGGTTTGTGGAGGAGAAATTGGGGGAGACTGGGTTTTAGACTAGCAAATTGGAAATGAGCTCTACTATTCTATGGATAGTAGGGCTATTTGTTTTGTGGTGGACGTTTTTTTGAAGCGAGTTATTTTTAGAGGCTGTTATGTTTGAAAAATTGCTCAAATCAGCTTCATTTTGTGTCGGATTTGTGAACTTGTCCGATAGACTTTGATTTTTGTCCGATAGAAAGGAGTATTTGTCCGTTAGAAAAGGAATTCAGTCCGATAGAACGTTGAACTTGTCCGATAGGAGGTGGAATCTATTCGCCCCCTCACATTCGGTCCTCATGGAGTACTGCGAATAATGGACAAAACTAAGAGTATGTTCGTGTGAAAAGGACAACCGCACTTTTGTAGTAAAAAAAGGAGTGCCTAGCCCAAAGCTAGCACTCCTTTTTGACCGATAAGCCGGTTCCCTCAAACTAAACTCTAAATCGATTTACCAAAACCTGCAGATCCTCGGCAATTTTTGATAGTGAAGTAGCTGATGCGGTAATTTCCTGCATGGAAGCTAGTTGTTCTTCGGATGCAGATGCGACGCTACCCGCTCCAGTGGCTGATTCATTCGAAATTTTGGTCACCTCGTTAATGGATTGGACGATTTGTTCAGCACCAGCAGCAAGCTGTTCGACGGCTGCAGATACTTCTTCGATTTGTAAGGAAACATCGGACATGGAACCGACGATTTTCCCAAAAGATTCGCCTGTTTCATTGACGACTTCAATTCCTTGGGACACCCGGCTTGATGCGTCGATCATGGAGGAAACAGTCTTTTCTGTTTCGCTTTGAATCGCTTCGACAAGATCGGTAATTTGTTTGGCTGAGTGTGCGGATTGTTCTGCTAGTTTTCGGACCTCATCCGCCACGACCGCAAAGCCTTTTCCGTGTTCTCCAGCACGGGCTGCTTCAATGGCAGCGTTTAAAGAAAGTAAATTTGTTTGAGCGGCTATTCCAGAAATCACTTCAACAATGTTGCCGATTTCATTCGACCGAGCACCTAAATTTCTTACAGAATGACTAAGTTCTTCAACGGTATCACTAATGGCGTTCATTTGTTGAATAGCTTGGCGAACGGATTGATTTCCATTGTTGGCCAGTTCAGTTGAATGATCCATTGAATTCGATACTTGTTGCGCATTTTTCGAAATGGACTGGATACCTGTAGCCATATCTTGGATCGAGTTGGCACTTTCGGTTGTGTTTTTCACTTGTTTCTCAATACCCGAAGCCACGTCCTGAATGACAGACGTAATATGCTCGGTAGCATTAGAGGTTTCTTCCGCACTCGCATTTAATTGTTCGGAGCTTGCTGCGACTTGTTCAGTCGTCACCGCCACTTGTCGAATGAGTGTGCGAAGGTTGGCAATCATTTGGTTAAAATAATGAGCCAAATCACCTAGCTCATCTTTCGACTTTATAGTTATTTCTTTTGTTAAATCTGCTTCACCTTCAGCAATCTCTTTTAATTGTGAATTAACCTGAAGGATAGGCTTTGTGATCGCACGACCAATAAAGAAGGCAATCGCAACTGCTAAAACGACAGCAAAAATACTGACTGAAAGAATGATTAATTTTACAGTTGCAACTCGTTGTTCAATTTCTTCCTTTTCTTTCATTAATAGATCCTGTTGGAACTTCATAAATTCTCCGGAAAGTTTATAATAAGCCTCAACCTGTGGAGCCATTTTCGTTTTCATAACTCCAAGATATCCTTCGTCATTTTGATCTTTAAGAGCAAAGGCTTCTTGGACATTGTTGTCATAGCTGATCGCAAGCCTTTCAAGGGAATGAAAATATTCTTTTCCTTTAGGAAACTTCATCATTTTCTCTAGTTCAGCTGTGATTTTTGAATACTCTTGTTTGGCAGAATTGTATTCTTCCAATTGTTTTTCGGTTGCTAGTAATAAATAGCCTCTTGCGGTAACCTGTTGATAATTCATCGTACTATTCATATCTTTAATGAGAAGCATTTGTTTTACGCGGTCATCTAGGAAGTTCGTATAGACTTTATCGACAAATGCCATTTGTGCATAACCGACCCAGGAAATTAATGCTAGTAAAAGCGTTACAGCCAAGAAGCCGGCATACAATTTTCTCCCAACGGTGAATTTCATGTTGTTTGTCTCCCTTTATGTATTTTTTTCACTATGTTATATCGGAAAAATTTACGCTATCTTAAGTGGGAAAATATCACTGATAGAAGACCAGCTAAGTTGAGCCATCAAAAAGGCCAACCGAAGATCTCGGTTGACCAATGCAATCATTTATTCATCACGACTCTCAATTTCTCCCGCGCACCTGCCCGCCAATTTTTCACAGCAGAAAGAGAGACATTTTCCTTTTCGGCGATTTCCTTAACTGAAAGACTACTTACGCATGTAAGAAAAAGCCATTTTTTCTGATTGTCGGTTAAGTACTTACAGAAGGGGAGAAGTTGCTTTTTTGTTATTGAATCGTCGAAATGGGTATCTTCGATTAATTCCCAAAAATCCTCCTCTGCGCGTACCGTTCTCTCTTCATGTTTTTTCGATCGATTCATTTCAGTAAGAAACAGCCCTTTTATATACGTGTAAGCGTAATTTGTGAAGTTTCCTTTGGTAGGGTTAAATCGGTTGCTGGCTTCCCAAAGACCAATGAGCCCAAGTTGATAGAATTCTTGATGGTTTTTGTAAATGTTCAGTGAACGGATGATTTTATATATCATCGGTTCATAATTTGAAAGTAGTTGTTCAAAGTTTTCCACTGTCTTTACCTTTCGGAAAGCGCGCTTTTCTTTGTATTCCCGGGTACTTCTACCATATCTAGAATCTATTTTTTTATCGAATTGCTCTTTCTCAGTTATGAGGGCGATTTTTTAATTAAATAAACTAATGTGCCACTAATAAATTAATTTAGTTAGCGTTTTCAGTTATTCCGTCGAGATAACTATAATTTTTAAAAAGTTGCCATTCTAGTAATTTGTCAGTTTTCTCCAATAGTAAGGGGCTTGGCAAATAAATAGCGTTGATAGAGTGATTTTTACAAAAAAGAATGCATAGGAATGGTAAAGAGAAACTTTAAAATAGAGGGGGAAACAGTACAGTGAAAAAGTGGCTGAAAGGGATACTGATAGGGGCTTCGATCATGGCATTAACTGCATGCGGTTCGAAGGGCGGATCAACGGATGGCATGGATTTGGCAGAGAAGGGGAAATTTACTTTTGCTTCATCAGGTGAATTTAAGCCGTTTAGTGTGACCGATGCAAAAGGAAAAATGTCTGGGTTTGATATTGATGTCGGCAACGCGGTCGCTAAGGAGCTAGGATTGGATCCGGTTCAGAAAAAGTTTAAATTTGGTGGGATTGTGGAAGGTGTCAAGTCAGGGCGTTTTGATGCAGCGGTTGCGAGTCACACGATTAATGAAGAGCGTTTAAAAGAAGTGAATTTTTCTACCCCATACTATTATTCTGGCCCGCAAGTTTTTGTTCGTCCAGATAGTTCGAACGAAACGCTTGATAGTTTGAAGGATTTAGAAATTGCCGTTTCAAAGGGCTCAACTTATGCGGATATCGCAGGTCCCATCTCGAAAAATATCATATATTATGATAGCGATGTGACGGCTTTAGAGGCACTTAGTAGAGGAAAGCATGACGCCGTAATTACCGATTTTATTACAGGTAAAGAAGCGATCGGAGCAGGAATGAAGATTGTCGGTAAAGAATTGCTCGGCCGAAGTGAACAAGCGATTGCGATCGCAAAGGGAAATGAAAAGCTGCTAGAAAAGGTGAACGAAGCGCTTGAAACATTAAGAGAAAATGGCACATTAGCGAAAATTAGTGAGAAATATATCGGTGAAGATATCACGGTCGATCCTGAGAAGGAATAATACGGAATAACAACTATATGCTAGGAACTCCTTCCTGGCATATGGTTTTGAAAAATAATAATCGGAAGGAGGTAGGCTTTTGGATTTTTTAACTAAATTTATTGATACGTATCCTGTTTTCTTGAGAGGGATGCTATTAACCTTTGAATTGACGGTTGTCTCTATTTTTATCGCTATTTTTATTGGACTTTTCTTTGCTTTTTTCAAAATTTCTAAGGTAAAGGTTTTAGAATGGATTGCCGATATTTACATTTTCCTCGTTCGGGGCACTCCGTTGGTTGTACAAATATTTGTCTTTTACTTTGGATTAACGTCGTTGAATATTTCTCAGTTTTGGTCAGTGGTATTAGGTCTTGCCTTCCATAATGGGGCGTATATTGCTGAAATTTTCAGAGGAGCAATCCAGTCGATCGATATAGGGCAAATGGAGGCTGGGCGATCGCTTGGGATGTCGGTTAAATTAACGATGAGGCGAATTATTCTTCCACAAGCCTTTCGGCGGGCACTGCCGCCTTTGGGAAATCAGTTCATCATTGCCTTAAAAGATTCGTCGCTCGCCTCCTTTATCGGAATGTACGAGCTATTCAATGTGGCGACAACGTACGGTTCAAATAACTATGATTATATGACCTTCTTATTAATTGTTGCTGTCTATTATTTAGTGCTTGTTTTATTCTTCATGATTCTTGTTAGAAAAATGGAAAAACGAATGGCCAGCAGTGATTAAAGGAAAGGAGGAGACCGAATTTTGAGTAAATCGATGAAAATTAAAGTGGAAAAATTAAATAAATCATTTGGCCAGCTCCACGTCCTAAAGGATATTGATATGGAAGTGAAAGAAAGCGAAGTGGTTTGCTTGATT
The DNA here is from genome assembly GCF_042683745.1 of Bacillus sp. CGMCC 1.16607. Taxonomy (NCBI): domain Bacteria; kingdom Bacillati; phylum Bacillota; class Bacilli; order Caryophanales; family Bacillaceae; genus Bacillus; species Bacillus sp. CGMCC 1.16607. The sequence goes on along the minus strand of NZ_JBHUJX010000007.1, from coordinate 203,505 downwards.
GGAGCCAGTGGTTCTGGAAAAAGCACACTCCTGCGCTGCTTGAATTTCCTTGAATTAAAGGATAGTGGAAATATTCTTATTACTGGGGAGCAAATTGAACAGCACACGCATGACTTGAATAAGGTGCGAAGCCAGGTCGGAATGGTGTTTCAGCATTTCTATTTATTCCCGCATAAAACGGTTATTGAAAATGTAATGGAAGCCCCTGTTTATGTAAAAAATATACCAAAGGATCAGGCGCGTGAAGATGCGATCAGACTGCTTAAAAAAGTAGGCCTATCTGATAAAGAAAATGTCTATCCTTCCAAATTATCAGGTGGACAAAAGCAACGCGTCGCCATTGCAAGGGCGCTTGCGATGAAGCCAGAAATCATGCTGTTTGACGAACCTACTTCTGCTCTTGACCCAGAACTAGTAGGGGAAGTTCTTGCCACCATGAAGGAGCTAGCGGAAGAAGGCATGACCATGATTGTCGTCACACACGAAATGGGTTTTGCACGCGAAGTAGCCGATTGGGTCGTCTATATGCATGATGGAAAAATCGTTGAGGTCGGACATCCGAAAGATTTATTCTCTCAACCAAAGGAACAGCGGACAAAGGAATTTTTGGATTCGGTATTGTAAGTGGGGTTGTGGTCAATAAATTTGGATGATTTCAGGAAAATGGGCAGAGGATTTCACTGTGTTTGTTAAACAAATTCTTAAATGTTAAAAAACTCACCCAAAGAAAAAGAGTAAATCATTTTCCAGATTTACTCTTTCTGATTTTATTTTTCTTACCAAAAAGGGGTACTTTCCCTATACATTTTTAATATGATAATGGTAGGTACATCTTTTAAGAGTTAAATGTTTGAGGAAGAGGTCTTTCGGGGAAAACGAAAGCCTCTTTTTTTTGAAAAAAACAAATGTAGTCTGTTTCATTACGGCAGTTGGACCGATTTGATGTGATCAATGGTTAAAAATACAGCTTCTCCACTGGCGATGGTTAGTTCGACGATGGATTGTTCGACGTTTTTTAGTAAACCGATCTTAAAGGGGTCTTCTCCACCATCGAACACAACTAATTTGCCGATTTCCGTTCGTAATTGCTCCTCGAGCGTGTGTAGTAAAGGGATATTCGGTGGATCTGCGTTCGTCATTGTATACGGTGTAGTTCCTTTAGCGTAGGGAATGAGCCATTTTAAGTGATTGATTGGAATGTACATGAGTTTATAGATGGGAGAATAAAAGGTGAAATAATCATTGTACACATTCTTTATGACTCCATGGAAGGTTTCGCTTCCGACGACAGCTATTTCAGTTGAGAAGTTTTTCGCATTGTTTAATACTTTTTGAAACGTGACCGGATCCATCTCTTCCGTTAAAAAAGCTTCGGTCGGTTGATTCACATGCTCTTCTGTATTGATATTAAGTTGAATTTGATGAATGTGAGAAAGGGGAATATAAAGGAATTGTCTACCATTATATAAGACGAGAATATCTTGCCCAAGATCAGTCAAAATTCCGTTAAATTGGTTCCCTCCCGATACGTGAACACTTACTTGATTCCCTATATATTTTAATATATTTTTACTCAATCGAATCTCCTCCAATTTATATTAAGCAAAAACGATTTGCACCCAGTAGAATAATAGAAATAACGTAACGAAGGTTGCGAGTGGTATTACGATTAATGAGACATTTAAATAATCCTTCCATTTAATTTTGATTTTATTTTGTCTTAGGATATGCATCCAAATGAGTGAAGCGAGTGTTCCGATTGGTAATAACAGGGAACCGATATCACTGCCAATAATGTTGGCAAGGTAAATGGTTTTTAGCGTGATCGGGTCCAAGCCCATTTCCGTTAAGGTAATCGTCCCAACCATTAGGGCAGGATGATTATTAAAAATGTTCGACAATATAGAAACTAATCCACCCATCATAAAGCTTGCTTGGAGCAATCCTTGGTTGACAATTGGTTCGCAAAATTTAACTAGTAGGTCGGTCAAACCTGAATTATGCAATCCATAAATGATGACGTACATGGAGAAAGCGAAAATGAGGATATGCCATGGCGTCTTTTTTAAAATATCTAAAGGATTTGTTCCGAGGGTGTACCAGCGCCATAAAAGCAATGCCAACGATCCAAGTACTGCGACGATTTCAATCGGGATAGCGAAGAATGAAGCAACAAAGAGGAGGCATCGCATGATAAAAACAAATAGGAGCACTTTTAACATGAATTTTGTCCGTTTACTCTTTGTTTCAACGGAAATGGTTCCTTTTAGTGGATGGAAATGTTTTGTGAAAAAACTTTCCTCGATATCATGAGTGCTGCTAGGCAAGGTTTTCGGCAAGTTCTTCTTTACAACGATGAACATGAGGCATGACATAAACAATAATCCTAATGTAGCTGGTACAAACATCATCGCGGTATGCATGTAAAGTGACATGTGGACAATTTTTAAGGCGATTAAATTGACAATATTGCTTACTCCAATCGGGGCACTTGAAGCGGTCGCGATCAATGCTCCACTCAACAGGTAGGGAATCATTTGGTGTGGCTTTAGTCGAAGATTTTTTAAAAGTAAAATTAAGATCGGAGTCGTGATTAAGATGCTGCCATCGTTATTAAATAAAAGGGTCATTAAAAAGCATAACAGCTGAATGTACCAGTAAAGACGATATCCTGAATTTCTAGACAAAGTAACAAGTCTGGCAGCTGCCCAGTGAAAAAAACCAAAGCTTTCTAATATGACAGCCATTACGATGGTTGCCATAATCGTGATTGAGGCACCTCCTATTTTACTTATAATATCGACCACATCAGACCGTGATACTATCCCCATTAGAAAGATAATCCCAGCGCCAATGGAAGCTGGCCATGCTTCATTGATTCCCCCTGGTCTCCAGAAAATGACTAGCATAGTCATTACGAAAACGAAAATTGTCATTCCTATCATGATTGTCATTGAAAAATTCTCCTTTCTTATTAAATGTTATAAGACAAATATCTCTACATGTCCTATTCCCTATATCTATATTCAGCCAGTTATAGGGAGGACTGGTTATATAACCAAATCTCTTAAAATGTATGTTTGTCACACTAGGGAAAATATCCAATAGAGATAGATGTGGAGAAAGTGAAACTTCTATCAGTGGGGTTTATCGACGTACAGGAAGTGCTAGTGCCGAAGTTGCTACAGGACGTAGTGTTCTTAGTCGGCTTCATTCCCCACTGATGGTTAGTTGAACCAATCGGACCTTTACGGGCAGTTGACCCCCACCTATCTTCTTTGTGCTCGTAGAATCTTGAGTTGGGGATCTTACTGCCCGTTAAGAGTGGGAGAAAACATAGAGAGTTTGTTGGTCGGAGGTCATAAAATGAAGGTGAGCAGGTGCAGATAGGTGCAAGAAATCGTTGGCAGGATTTAATAGAGGGGACGGAAGGCAAAATTACAGTATTCTTACTGGAAAAAACAACATCTGGTTGAAAAATTGAAGTCTATCGGACTGGATTCTGCTGTTATCGGACAAAAACTGGAGCCTATCGAACAAACCACGGGTGCTATCGGACAAGTTCACCATTCTATCGGACTTTGTCACAATTAGACCTAATTTCTGCCTCCTTCGACTTGCCCAACCAAATAAAAAAGCACCCCTAGGAGTGCTCTCTACCATTTCACCACCCAATCGCCATCGTTCTGCATGCGTTTGGCGGTATTTTTTGAAATGGTAATCGTATATTTCTTTACCTCTTTAAATAGAGGACTGTTTATTTTCAATACATAGGTTCCTGGTGTAATCGTTTTGTAGGTGACCTGCTGATGATGTCTATTTTCCAGGTATTTCTTGCCGTTTTTCTCTATGGTGACAATTTGGTTCGGATCGTCGCCACTTAAAGTGTCGACTTGAATGAAATTGACTCGATCATGTTTGATGAAATAAATATCTTTGATAGCCAGTTTCCCAGCCGTTGTAAAGGTCCAGATTTTAGAGACATCCTTTGTTCCATTTTCTGTCTTTACTTTGGCGCTTACGACAGCCTTATATTTGGTACCTGGCTGAAGCGGCGCTTTTGGAATGATAAACACATGATGTTGTCCGTGGTCATCAATCGATGGAGTGACTGGATAAAATGGCACAGCTTTACCTGCCACATTTGTCAAAGACACTTTTTCGACAATTAATTGATCATTCTTGTTTTTTGAAAAATAGGCGTAGCTAATCGGGTAACCGACAAAAATGTCACTAAGCTGATAAAAACGTAGCGGATTGGGAGTTTCCGCAACAAACCAGCTGTTCTTCACGTTATTCTGACCATTATGTGGATAAAGGACAATTTGGGATGGCTTGTCCATTAAAGTAGGATTTCCGTAATTGACAACGATATCACCTTGTTTGTTAAATCCTACCCCTGCTTCTTCAACGAAAGGGTCGATGATGCTTAATCGATGGTAAGGTGCATCCATCAAGTCGACGATGCCACTATGTCCTGACACTTTTTTATACGTAATGCCTTCACCAACAGTCCCTAAATATCCAAAATAGGCAGCACGATTCCATGGGTTTTCTCCAGTAAATCCGGGTACTCCAAAAAATTCATCATGCCCGGAATCTCCTTGAGCTGCAAGATAATTCGAATGAGCTTGCGATGACTTTTGAAGGACTGGATTTTTTGAAATGGTGTTCAATTTCAATGTCGTTCGGTAGGAATTGATTTGCTGAACGGCTTCCTCTTGGACTGTCGATAACACATTCATATCTTTTTCCAAAAATGGATTGATCGTCTTTGTGTCGACAGTAAAATTCCAGGAAATGTCGAGGGCTTTTTCCTCATAGACGATTAATTGGACATTGACGGTTTGTTTTCCAGATAGTTTATTTGGTTTATAGGTTAAGAGACCTGTTTTTGGATCGTAGGATGCTTTCACTTTTTTTCCGTTAAGGAGCATTTGGAGTTGATAATCATCATCTGCACCCTTGATGTTAATTTGATAGGAAATGACTGGTGATGCAATTCCAACCAATCCCTTTGGCGAGCCCTCAGGATAATAGCTCCAAGACATTTTCGTATCTTTCAAGGGAAGGCTTATTGGCTCATTCCTTGCTACTGTTGCGATCATCAATATGGCAAGTGCCGAGGTGAGCCATATGTTCAACCATTTTTTCAATTTTATTCACCTCTCATTCCTTCTATTATACTATGAACATGACAATTATCGGAAAAATAACTCTAGTTAAATGTAAAATTTTGTATGGGATTTTCTTCCTGAAAACACTTTCTTAAATAGGGTAGTAATGGTAGAATGAAAGTAATTATCGTAATGTCGGGGCTTACAAGTTTGCTTCCGCTTATAAATTGGCAAACCTTTCGAAAGGAAGGGACGCAAAGCTACGGGTCTAAAGTCATGGAACAATGATCGCCGGGTTGCCTTTATTTTAATAGAATAAAAATACCTGCTTATCATTCATCCCTGAATTTAGATTTTTACTTAGGGTAAGTGATAGGCTTTTTTATTTCTATACACGAAGAATAATCTGTTGGGGAGACCGAATAATGATTTTTTTGAACGATGGACTAAAGAAAAAAAGACGAAATTTTTTAAAAAAGATGATAGTCAATGGTATACTGTCGGCTATTATTTTTTCTAATGCTTCGGCTTTTGCTAATGAAGAATCCCCAACAAAAAAAATCATTTTAGATAATAGTCAAGGCATTATGACAGTAGGGAAATGGAAAGAGTTAAATCCAAATATCGCTATTGTTGTTAAAGATTTATCTGGTAATGATGTTTCAGATGATGTAGTGATTGAAGATGGATTTAAAGTCATAATGGATGGCGGAGAATACATATTTCAACTAGAAAAGGAAGTTCAAATTGATGTGGGTCCCTTTGGAAAAACAGTCGAAAAAATAAAATTGGATCTCGAGAAGAGTAACTATACGAATATAGTTGTTAAAAATGATTTAAATGAAATATTGTCGGATGAAATAGTTGTTTCTACTGATACAGTTCTTTATTTAACAACGGATCAAGGCGATATCGTTTTAAAGGTTATATTCCGATTTAAGAAAGTTGAATTAGATAGGACGTTAGAGGAGTGTAAAAATAATTTTAAAAATGAAGGGGCAACAGAAGTCACATTTTGGGATAAAGATGGGAAACAACAACTAACAGACTATTCAATTAATGTGGTAGAGGGCATGATAGTCGTAATTGATGAAATGGATTTTTTGATTTCGTCTATTCAATCTGAAGACCAAAATGGGAAAGAAGAAACCACTGACCCTAATGCAATTGAAGAACCAATGCCACCTGTAGGGGTTAAGCTTCCCCCTACCATACCAAGTGGCCCGAGCCAAGAAGAGATAAACCAGATGGAAAAATTGAAAGCAGAACAGGATGCTAAAGAAAAAGCAGAGGCTGAAGCGAAAGCGGAAGAAGAGGCCAAGGCGAAAGCAGAGGCTGAGGCAAAAGCTAAAGCAGAACAAGAAGCGAAGGAAAAGGCAGAAGCCGAGGCGAAAGCAAAGGCGGAACAGGAAGCGAAGGAAATAGCTGAAGCCAAAGCAAAGGCAGAGCTTGAAGCTAAAATAAAAGCAGATGCTGAAGCAAAAATTAAAGCTGAAATCAAAGCGAAAGCCGAAGCTAAAGCCAAGGTACAAGCAGAGATCAAAGCAAAGGCGGAAGCAGTAATTTTAAAAAATCAAGCTAATCTGGCTGAACGCGTAATGGAAAGAAAGCTGAAGGATTGGAAAGAAGCAACCAAAGAACTAGCAAAGGTAAACAAGACAGCCCAATCCATCAGAATGTTCAATGGCAAGCCAGACTCAAGGCAAGTGGGTAACGTAATAGGGCAGTATCAAGCCATTGTCAATAAGTTATTTCATGCGAAAAAGTATAGTGATATAGTAAAGACGGTTTCGGATGCTGTAGAAATGTTAACGAAGAAGAATGTAGACAAGAAAGTGATAGCTGATTTTGTTAAAAAAAACATTAATACTTCAAAAAGCATGCATGTGATTGTTAATGAGAGCAGGAAAAAGAAATTAGATGTAACAGAGTTGGTTAAATATCAAATAGAGTTAAAGAATAGAGAAGAGCAAAGAGCAGGGCTGAATAAAAAAATGATTTAGAAGTCTGCCTCTGTCTAAGTAGCTCTACATTAAATTGGCACTCCCTTATTAGCAGAGTCTAATAGGCGAGTGCCTTTCTTATTTAGAATTTTCGTATTAATTAGTGTATCCTTAATTGTGGGGGATTTTTTGGTTCTGAATTTATAATCCTTAGGTTATCTTTTCCTACTTTTCTAAAAGATCCTTCACTAGCTCAATCGGAACAACCAGACCTGAAGCTTTTTCATTTCCCAAGAGTTTTGGAACAGTAGTAGCGTACACAACCCCAATGACTTCGTTATCCTCAGTCAACACGGGACTACCGCTATTCCCTCTATATACTGGAGCAGTTATGGTCATGACAGGTGTGGATCGGTCATTCATCATGGCCATCCCTTTAATACTTCCTTCATTAGCAATTTGTGTATAGGCAAGGGGATTGCCAATAATATAGACATGATCGTTTTCTTTCCATTTTTGTGTCTCTTGAAGCTTCAATATAGGTAGATTCTCACCATCAATTTCTACAATGGCTATATCAAGTTCAGGGCTATTTTTAATCACCCGACCCTTAAAAACCTTATTATTTTGAAAATAAATATTAATCGAGATCATTTTTTCAACAACATGTGAATTCGTAATAATGAGTCCATCCTCATTTATATTGAAGCCAGTGCCTTTGACACCATTACCTTCAATTTTAACAACAGCTTGTTTAGCAGTTTGAATCGATTCTTTTTGGGATAACCGGTATGACGTTTTAACAAACTCAAGCGCCGGGATATTAATGACATCAGTCCAAATGGCTAAACCATTTATTAAAAACACAAACGCCAAAACAATAGCACCAGTTTTTAGAAAAAAGCCCCTTCGCTTCCTACGCCGAATAGTCTTTTCATCCACTTCCTCAACCAGAAAAAAATCCTCTAACGGTGGCTCATCATCAATTAAATCCTTTTCATTTGCATCATTGTTCATTTGTACAAATTCCTTTCAAGACTCTTCTACTCTTATTGTAACAATCCTTTCAGTATTCATGCATTAAAAAAGAAAAGTCCAATATGGAATTACGCTGTTGAACGTTCTTCTAATAAATGTTTAATTATTTGGCAAATATGGGGCAAGCTTCCTTTAGATTCATCAATTTTCTCTGTGCATAATAAAGAATAAAGGAGGTGAGATTGCTTTGATTAATTGTTTGCAAAATCAAATACTTCCATAAAAAGAAAAATCTGCGGGAATATTCCAACAAGTCCTTTATTAATCTAGTAAATCCTTCGCATGTTCAATTGGAACGACAAGCCCTTATGCTTTTTCTCCACTTTTCAACTAATGATGGTTCATCGAGTAATTCTTAACCATTTGATTATCGTTTATAGTAAATGTTTCTTATCATGGTTCATCTCTTTATATTGTAACAATTCGTACATAGAAAAAGAAGAAAGCCCTGTAGAATTTCTCTCTACAGGACTTCATTTCTTATCATTTCATCAGACAAAAATAGTTATGAACAAGAGGGACAGTTTACTGTCCCCATGTCCCATTATCGTGTTGCTGTTAGTTTTGTACCTGTTTTAATCGTATTACCGCTAATATCTACCGCATCTGCATCTGCTTTTACTTCAACTTCAACTGTTCCTGTAGCAAAGCTCATGGTTGGAGATGTTATGACATATTTTGTTGGATCGGCTGTATCTTTTGTGACTTGTGCATCAGGAACTGTTGCACCATTTACTTTAATCAATAGGTCACCAGCATCAACCGGCTGACCTGCAGCTGTGCCAAATGCTTCACTGAAGGTTAATACAAGGCTATTTGCAGCATTAATGGAAGCTGATTTTAACTCTGGTTTTAAATTATCAGTTAAGGATGCAGTTACAGTCACTTGGTTCATCATATTACCTGCTAAATCATGAACATCTTTAACCGTAATTAACTTAGTTCCAGAACTTGTTATTGAACCAGCAGGTAAGGTAACCGTTGCTGTCTTCTTATCCGTACTTAAATAAATAGTTGAATCAGATGGGATTGCTGAACCATTAATTAGGTAGTTAGCAGGGTTTGTTGCTGACCCTACAACAGCGCCACCTTTAACAGGTTCATCAAATTCAACAGTGAAGACTCCTTTTGTTCCACTCTTTTCAGCAACGTTAACTACAGCAGGTGCAGTTGTATCAGTTGTAGCTGCTGCTCCCTTTGTAAAGGAAATATTTTGTGTTGCATTATCATTAGGAGTGTTCGCTTGATCTGAGAATGCCCCTGCTTGGACATTTAATGTATATGCGCCATCAGGTAAATTGGAAGCATCAAGAACAAGTGTCTTAGCTCCTGCTGTAATCGCATTTGGTGCCAATAATTCTTTTGCACCAGATGCTGATAAAGTTGTTCTCACATCATAACGAACTCCATTTAAGTCAGTGACAAACATATTAGCCGAATAGCTAGCAGCAGCTTTAGCTCCTAGTGCTTCAGAGAATGTTAATGTGACATCACCGTTTTTGTATTCAGCTTTTTGGACTGTTGGTTTAATGGTATCCTTCACAAATGAAACGGTCTGTTCTTTATTAACTCCGACATTATTTTGAGCATCCTTATATCCTTCGAGGACAACCCTTATGTCAGAAGAGTCTTCACCAGCAGCATAAACAGAGCCATATGGTAATGTAATTCTAAACGTTTTATTATCATTATTGACATCTGTCACTGCATCTGGAGTCAGTGGGGTTGTTCCTTTATACACCTTTAAGGTAGAGCCATTAGCAAGATCTGCACTTAGATTTTCGTCAAATGTAATTTCAAAGACATTTTCGCCATCAACTTTAATAGAACTTACAGCTGGAGCGACATTGACAATGGAATAATTGAAGTTTGTTGAATAAAGATCCATTGTATTTCCTACTAGATCCTTTGCCCCCGAAACGACAATTGTGTAGGATTTATTATTTTCTAGACCTGCTATGACTGGATCATTAGCAGCTAAAGTAACTGTACCATCTGCATTAACGGTCACATTTGCAGCAGTAAGATTTCGTTCATTAATGACAACAGTTGGTTTCGTAGCCGGGTCTAATCTTTCATTAAAGCTTAAAGTAATACTTTTATTTTCGGATGGCTTTACAGATGTAACAATTGGCTTACCTGTATCATTAAAGGCTAGAATATTCGCCTGATCCGCTCCTAGCTTATCACCAGTAGCAAGTAGGATGTCCTTTTTAGCCGTTATTTGATAATGGGTATTGTTTGTTAATAGTTCACTACCAATTGCCCCAGTTGCTGCAAGCTTAATAATAACGGTTTTCTTATCATCTTGAAGTGTAGCTGTATCGCCGCCTTTTAAATCAATATTGTTAATTGAATAATTGGCTATCGTTTCTGCAGATGCTTTATCCAGCTCTTTGTTAAAAGAGATACGTATTTCATTTGCATTAATTGCTGCTACTTCTTTTACTGATGGCGCACCAAAATCAAATTCAAAGTCTTTTCCGTTAATATTGATTTTTCCGGCTTTCCCACTTAAATCCTCATGAGTAAGGGTATAAGTTTTCCCATCTGCACTTGCAGCAACATTAGTAGGTGTAATGGTTTTGCCATCTACTTTAACAGCAAAGTTCTTAGCTGTTAGTCCTGTTTTTGCTTTATCTAATGTAACAACTGTTGTTGTAGGGCTAGTCACAGTAGCGGACGCTACGTCTACAACCGCTGGATTTGCTTGTTCATATACATCTAAGCCACGCTTTACATACTTCGCAAAGTCGGCGCGATCAACTTGGTCTTTGGCACGATCGATATCAGCTTGGGTTAATACTCCGTTTTGGAAAGCGACGGTGACTGCTTCTTTTAAGGAAGTAGAAACTTTAGATGTGTCTGGTGTTGCAGCTCCAGGTACGGCTTTTAAGCCATATGCGCTAACTAATGCTTTAGCAGCTTGTTCTAATGAAAGAGCTTGCTCACCATGGTATTTTCCATCTTTATATCCTTCAAATACACCTTTTTGACCAAGTGCTTGTGCAGCTTCATAAAAGGTTGAATCCTTATTAATTTCAGGGAACTTTACTGTGTCAGTTGGTTTTAATCCTAGTGCTCGATAGAACATAAGTGCAGATGTTCCTCGATTAATTTTTTCACCAGGCTTGTATGTTCCATCTTCAAAGCCTTGAATCATGCCACGTTCTTTTAAATCCTTAATCGCAGCTAATGTTTCTTGGTCTGTTACTCCAGTTAGGTCTGTAAAATCACCTGTAGCAGCAGTTGTTTGCGCTGTTAGTTCAGCGGCTTCTGCTTTGTCACCTTTGAAGAGGCCTAGAGCAGGAGTCATTGCAAACGTTGTAACAAGCATGGAACCAACCATAACCTTTACTGTTGCATCTTTTAGGTTTGGAAATTTCTTTTTAACGTAACTAGCTATGGAACGATTTAAATCCTCATCGGAGCCTTTTTCGCCTAACTCCCGAGCGAATTCGGTCAAACTTGGATCTAAGTATAGATAAATCGTGGTTTGATTACCTTCTTGCTTTAATTCGTGACGAATAACTTGCAACACTATAATCCACCTTCTTTCAAAGTTTTCAATAACATGATTCCCAAAAAATAAATGTTTATGTGCAAAGTAGACAAAAATACCGTCAAATTATTTGCGCAATGAACCACCACCTGAAAAGAATAATGAAGTTAAACTGACGAAAACATATCTGTCATTTAGTAGTCCACAGTTTGCTTTCTAATTATTCGTATCAATGATAATTTTTTAAGTTTCTCTTATATAAGCTGCTGTATGAATGTCATTCCGAGCATAATTTAAGAAAGTTTTTGTAAAATAAAATGAAATGAAGTAATCAAATTTAAATTGAAGAAAGCTTTTAAATTATTTAATGGAAGATCACGTTGTCCCCAATATCAAACCTTAGTGTACAAATGCCATCCTTATATAAAATTGATGCCTTTTAATTTTATCTAGCTCCAGGCACCAAATACTCGAAGTCAAAAGTCAATCTGTCATGAAGGTTAAAGAACAAACTTCACACCAGTTTATCTTTTACTTTTCAACGATAAGTGGGTACTTTCCACTTTTATGTTCTTTGTGACAAAATCCGACAATTTTCTATAAAATTAAGTGCATAATTACGATTTTCGTTTATAATATTGAGATAGGATTCTATATATTAGAAATAGTTAGATAGAGAGAAAGGGTTTTAGAGGAGAAATGTGGAAGAATTGTAGTTTCAAAGTATTGTTTATCTGTTTTGTCATCGTTTTTTCCATGCTATCAATTGAAAAAATAGCATACGGGGCGGAAAACATAAATCAAATTACCACCGAAAAAACAGTCCCGGTATACGACCAAATCGATGGCAAATCGGTCATCATCGGTCAATTATTAACAGGTCAGACGTACCAAGTTTTAGATGAGGATGAAGTTAATTATTATCTTCCTTTCGGAAATGGTACAGGAATCGTGAAAAAGGAAGCTTATATAAAAAATGTCTTAAATGAAGGGCTTATCTTACCTACACTTTGGAAAAATTCAAACAAAGTAGTCATTACGAAAAAGTCAACTTTCATTTTTAAAGAAACAGCAAAAGGTAGCCAACCGATTGCTGTCATTAATACAAATATTCGTTACCCGATTGTAAAGAAAATAGGGGATTGGTATTTAGTTAATGTGGCGGGTCAATCTGGATATATACATGGCAGTAATGTTTATGAGGACACAGGAATACCTGTTTTGATGTACCATCATATGCTTGAGGAACCAGAGGACACACCTTTCAATACAAATGCGATGGTCATTAAAGTTTCATCGTTTGAGCTTCAAATGAATTATTTGAAGAATAACGGCTGGAGAACTATTCTTTTAGATGAGTTAGAGGATTATTTACTTCACAAACAGAATTTAACGGGGAAGGTTGCTGTAATCTCTTTCGATGATAACTATTTATCACAATTAATGTATGCTTACCCGATTTTGAAAAAAAATAATCAAAAAGCTGTTTCATTTGTGATTGGTGGAAAAACGAGGTCAGCTGAGCTACCATGGGACCCGCAAATACTGCAGCATATGGGTTTTCAACAAATGAGGCAAACAACGGACGTCTTTGATTTCCAACATCATACACTGTTGATGCATTTACGCGAAAGGGAAACACAGATTCCCTATTTAATATCCAAATCACAAGATGAAATAGAAGAGGATCTTGTGGAAGGGAAGAACTATATTGGCAAAATTTACGACGATCCAACAAGGATTAGATATTTAGCGTATCCCTTTGGTCAATATGATAATGAGACGATTGAAGCAGCAAAAGTGGCTGGTATCCGATTAGCTTTCACAACCGAAACCGGAAATGTTAAACTAGGGGATCACCCTTATAAATTAAAGCGGCAGGGAATAGGACCTAATCACTCTTATGTTGATTTTATTAGAAAGATTAATGGATTTTATTAATATGTGTTTAGGTGAGTAATATAAAAGAAACGGCCAGAGAGCGTTTTCGCCCATTCTGTCCGTTTCTTTTTCTTTGAGTAGATATATGTTTTAAATTATTCTGATTTTTGCTCTTGTTGCTCTGGCTCTTCTGGATTAGCTTTTTCTTGTTTAGGTTCCTCTTTTTTAGGTTCTTCTTGTTTAGGTTCCTCTTTTTTAGGTTCTTCGTTTTTAGTCTCTTCTGTTTTAGGTAGCTCTTGCTTAGGTTCTTCTGTTTTAGGTTCTTCCTTTTTCGATTCCTCTTGTTTAGTCTCTTCTTTTTTGCCTTCCTCTTTCTTATCTTCCTTATCTTTAGCTTCCTTTTCCTTCTCTGCTTTGTCTTTCGCTTCTTTTTCCGCTTTCTCCTTTGCCTCTTTCTCTGCCTTTTCCTTCTCTGCTTTATCTTTCGCTTCTTTTTCCGCTTTCTCTTTTGCCTCTTTCTCTGCCTTTTCTTTCTCCTCTTTATCTTTAGCTTCTTTTTCTTTTTTCTCCTTTTCGTCTTTTTCTTTTTTCAATTTCTCTTCTTCCTGGATTCTTTCCTCAATTTGCTGTGCGATATCTGACATTCGATTACTTATGTCCACTATGGCGCTCATTAGACTTTGGTTCGCGCTTTCAAGATTACTAATGTTTGCGTTAAGTTTCTGGATGTTATCCTTAACCTGGACAATTTGGCCATTTGCTTTTTCAATTTCTCTATCTAGGGAGGCAATTTTATCTTCGTTGGTGGCTGAGTAGCCTTTTAATTCAGTAGTAATTTTTGAAAAAAAGTCAGGTTCATATGTGCACTCCTCAAGTGCCTTTTTTTCAGATTCATCTAGGAATGAAATGATTTCTTTGATTTCTGCATTTTTGGCTTCAGCTTGTGCTTTTGCATTCGGGAAAATTTCGGAAGCTAAAGCTTCTAGTTGTCCAATCGTTCCTTCCAGTTGTGATGCTATTCCTTGATATTCATTAATCTGCTGTTGATTTGCGGAAATGTTACTTTCGTACGCACTTATGATTGAATCAAAATGGGATTGAAGAGATTGGAGTCCTTCAATTGAAGAAGTGTCTCCTGAATACGAAGGAGGGGAGATGTCGTTTCCTCCAGTGCCGGAAGTTCCTCCACTAATCGTTAAGGTGATTGCTGCTACATTCATTTCTGCTGCTTTTGCCAAGATGGCACTAATATCTTGTTCCATCTCCTTACTAAGCATGATAGCTTGCTCTTTAAGATCTAGGACCGTTTGTGGAAAAATAAAGCAAGCTTGAAATTCCATTTCTTGCTGATCTGTATCAACATATTGTCCATACGTTGGACTAATCATTTTTGAGCCACCTAACAAAATGGATGAACTAGTCACACTTATCATAAATATTTTTAAAGCCCGCTTACGCTGATATTTCTTCATTCTCATAAATCTTGATATTCTAGGTACCATTTCCAGCCCTCCTTTTTCGCTATATAGAATGAAAGTTGGTTATAATAATCATAATTATACACTAATCACATGATGATTCATAGAAAAAATTCTTTATAAAGAACAAAAAACCTTCATTTGAAAAGTTATCCATTAACTATCCTATTTTCAATCACTTTCCTATATCACCACTTTTGAACTTTTAATCCTACATATGTCCTATAAGGGTCGAAAAAAGTATCAACTAAACTACCAAATTACGAAAATAATGTCGAATTACTTGGTTTTATAGCAAACTACGTTATAATGGGAAGAGTAGTCTCTTTTTTTCCAAATTAAGTATATTGCCAGAATAGAAGTTAGGAGTTGTTTTACAGTAATGAAGAAGTTAATAGTTTCCATGACTTTACTATGTCTTGTATTCAGTCAAGCTTTTAGTACAGTTGGAACGGTTCATGCGGCTACGAGCTCAAGCTCGGAACAACAGCTTACCCCCGGTATTAAGCTAGTCAAACGTTCTACAACTGTCTCCGATAAAAGCCAAACAATCCATACGGTTGATATTGATCTGCAAGATCCCTACACAACGATCGACTATGGAGTATCCAATCCAATAAATAAAGTATCCTCAGTGACAGAGTTGTCCAAGACGAATACTGTTGAAAATCATCATGTTGTTGGGGCTGTGAATGCATCATTTTTTAATATGTCAACTGGTGCTCCAGCTTATCTACTAGCAAAAAACAATCAGATTGAGAGTTTAGGAGCGGTATCGAATCTCAATAATGATTTTATGTTTACTCCTGCAGCCTTCGGTATTGATAAAAATAAACAAGGTTTAATTGATAAATTCAATCTGAATATAGCTGTTACGCATAATAATAAAACTGTACAAATCGATTCTTTTAACCGTAATCGGAATACAAATGAAAGTATTCTTTATACGAGCGGCTTCCGCTTCGGTGAAACACGCACAAGTCCAATGGGCTTAGAAGTAGTCGTAAAGAAACTAGATAAACCACTTGATCCTGGTGCAACCTTTGGCGACACAATATCAGGTGTAGTAACAGAAATTAGACCATACGGAAGAGAGTCAAGTACCGTCATTCCGAAAGATGGATTTGTCCTATCCGCCCACGGTACGAAAGTTGCACAGATTAGAGACATGAAGGTAGGAGACCCTGTCTCTATTAAAATTGATGTCGAAGAGAAATGGAAAGACGCCTCCTTCATGCTAGCGAGCGGTCCATTGCTCGTTCAAGGCGGAAAAGTCAACATGACGATTGATCCGGCTAGCCCTCGTGCTACGCAAAGAACAGCAAGAACAGCTGTAGCAGTAGACTCTACAAAGAACAAGGTCTTCTTTGTCACAGTGGATGGCAGAACTCCTGGATACAGTGAAGGAATGACATTAAAGGAATTCGCTACATATTTAGTTAGTCTTGGAGCCTATCAAGCTATCAATTTAGATGGTGGTGGTTCTACGACTCTAGCAGCGAGAATTCCAGGTAGTCGTTATGCTTCTCTAATCAATAAGCCACAGGATGGAGTGCAACGGAAGGTTTCCGCTATTTTACAAGCTGTCAGTAACGCTCCTTATGGAGATGCGGTCTCATTTAAAGCAGCTCAAAGCATAGAAGGGAAACTGGCTATCGGTGCATCTGTCGATTTTACCATTACAGACGCTCTTGATAGTTATAATAACCTAATTCCTATAAATTATGAAAAAGTCCAATTAACTGCCGATGGTATCATTGGAAAAATCGAAAATAATAAGTTTGTCGCTTTATCAGAAGGAACAACAACTGTTGGTGTGAAATTTGGAACGACAGAAGTAAAAGTGCCAGTAACGGTAGTTGCTTCACCAAGCAAATTCGAAATTGCTCCAAGTGAGTTATTTATCGGAAAAGATGAGCAGCAAAAAGTAACAGCAAATGCATTTGACGTCGACGGAAAACCAGTGATTTTTAACTCGACAAACATTACTTGGGCTGTAACTGGAGACATTGGTACGATTGATCCAGATGGAACCTTCCGTTCAGCTTCGAAAGACGGTACTGGAACCATTACTGGAACTTTAGGCAGCAAAACTGTTACAATCCCAGTCACAGTTAGTAACCAGCCGAGACTAATCAGCGGATTTGAATCAGCAGCAGAATGGAATTCGGAAAGCATTCGTTCAGAAACGACACTTGCTTTTAATACCGTTCAAAAGCCAAAACAAGGTAAAAGCTCCTTAAAGCTAAGCTACAATTTCATTGGCAATAAAAAGGACACAACTGCATCCTATGCGGTTGCAGCAAAACGAATCCCACTGGGCGGAAAGCCTGTGGCGATTGGACTTTGGGTATACGGTGACGGTGGAAACCACTGGTTAAGAGGTCGCCTATATGATGCGGCTGGTAAAGAATTAACAGTGAATTTTACAGAAGATGGTGGTCTAAACTGGGTTGGCTGGAAATACGTTCAGGCAACGATTCCAACCACTGTGAAATACCCATTATCCTTTGATCGAGTCTATATAGCAGAACCTAATGTTGCCAAGCAAAATAAAGGATCCATCTATTTAGATAAACTACAAGCCGTGTATGAATTACCAAACCAAGAAAAATACTTTGTCACTGATACGAAAACACCAATCGTAAATGTAAATAAAAAATGGACCGTTACCTTTAATGCTGAACTAAATCCAGCAACGGTAAACAATACAAACATTTACGTTGAAGATTTGGAAGGTAACCGTCTCCCAGTCACCGTCACACCTGGTACTGAACCGATGACGGTATTTATCGAAGCACCACTTGGAGGATACGAAATAGGCAAGGAGTATCAAATTGTCGTAACCGAATTCGTTCGCTCCACAAGAGATAAACCAGTACAGAAAGATTTCTATTGGGCTTTTAAAGTGAAATAAAATCGAAGAGTTATCGCCTTTTGGGCGGTAGCTCTTTTTTCTGTTATAAACTAAAAAAGTTTCGAGCAAATCAGACATTTTCTCACAAAGAGTAGATTTAATCATTATTTAATCAAACGATTGATTGAATCGACTTGGATGGGTGGTACGAACCAAATTCATTATTAACCACTTTTGCTATAAAGTTGGCTCGAAGGATTAAGATCAATAGTAAATCGAATCCTGCCGCTAATCATGTTGTTTTTTGTAGGACGATTATAGAAGGAATCCGGATTAAAAGAACAAATATATAAATTGTTAGAATGATTACTCTATTCTGAAAAAGGGGGATGCCAGTTTATTGAAAGTCAATATTTGATAGGAGGCAAAAAAGGATGAAAAAGTTCAAATCAGTTGTACTTAGTCTCGTACTTCTACTATCTTTTATTCCAGCAGCATTAGCAACTGGAGCACAAACAGAATACTATTCTGTATTATTTAATCAAAATAGTATTCCAGCTAATTTTGCAAAAGAAGTAAATAGTTTAGGTGGGGAAGTCGTTTATACAGTCCCAGAAATTGGATTCGCACAAGTGAAAGCTTCAACAACGGCTTTTACAAAATTAAAAGGCTTAGCAAATGTTAGTGCAGCAAACCCATCCATTACATGGAATGTACCACAATCCCACAGAATCGCTGAAGAGGGAGTAGCTGCGGCAAGTGTAGACACTACTAAAGCACCTTTATGGAGTAAACAATGGGATATTCAACGTATTACTAATAATGGGGAAAGTTACAAGCTTGGAACTGGGTCTCACAATGTAGTGGTCGGTATTGTTGATACAGGCATTGACCGTGACCATAGCGATTTAGTAAAAAATCTATTGCCAGGCTCTAAGAATTTTGTTCCAGCTGGTGGATTCCAAGGAACAGAGCCTAGCGAAACAGGAGACCCAAATGCTTTCGATGATAAGCATGGTCATGGAAGCCATGTAGCTGGTTCTATTGCTGGGAACGGTGCGATGTTAGGTGTTGCTCCTGACACTGGAATTCGTTCTTACCGCGTGTTTGGTACTGGTTCGGCAGAATCTGCTTGGATTTACGCAGCGATGATTGCTGCTGCAAATGACGGAGTTGATGTCATTTCAATGAGTTTAGGTGGATTCGACGTCCTCGGACAAGCATTTTATACGGATCCGGAAACAGGTAAGAAACAACGTCTTGGAAACGACGTTGCAGATTTCAAGGCATACAAACGTGCTGTGCAATATGTAACAGAAAAAGGATCTCTAGTCGTCGTAGCTGCTGGAAATGATGGCATTAATGCAACGAATAAAGCGGCTGTTACCGATTTCCTAAATGCAGAGTATGGTGGAGATGGATTATCCTTTGTTGGTGCTGGTTTTGAAGTTCCAGGTACAATTCCAGGAGTTGTAACTGTGTCAGCAACTGGTCAAAACGACGTATTAGCCAACTACTCTAACTATGGCCCAGGATTTATTGACATCGCAGCTGTTGGTGGAGATGCAAGATTATATGATCAATATGACGCAGAAGGCAGATTTAACGAATATATTGCCAAACGCCTATTCGAAACAGAGTTCAACTTAAGTGCAAGTGATGACGGTGGCTGGTATTGGTCAATCGGAACATCCATGGCGACTCCGAAAGTATCAGCTGTTGCGGCATTGTTAATCGCTAAGCATGGAAAAATGTCACCAGCTAAATTACAAGATTTACTGTATAAAACAGCAGTAGATCCAGTAAAAGGTACAGACAAAGGAAACTTTGGCGCAGGTCATTTAAATGCATTTGAAGCTTTGAATTAATTAAGGGAAAGAGCCAAGCAGCGGTCATTCGTGTGCTTGGCTCTTTTTGTTTTGAATCTGTGGGTTTTGAACGATTTTTTCGAAAAAAAGGATAAATAATCGAAGGGAAGAATAATTATTAGTATTTAAATTGTTAGGGGGAATCACTCTGAAAAAGGTCATTGGGGTTCTATTGATTATTCTTGGTGTTTTTCTATATTTCACTGCAAACGAGCTCTTTGGAATCATTGCAGCAGTGATAGGATTAGTCCTTTTGCCAGGAAGGGGAAAGGGAAATAGAGATCACGATTATTATGATCATCACTCTTCGCATTATGATGACCATGACTATGACAGTGGTGATAGTGATTCAGGTGGAGGCGGGGATGATTAGTCCATACAATCAAACGTTTGATTGAACCTATAAAGGCCAGCTCCACTACTGGAACTGGCCTTCTTAAGATTACTAGATTTCATAATCGGTCACATTACGTTCAATCACGCGTGCACCCTTCACAGCAACAAATTTCCCAGTAGCCGTAAAGAAAACACCAGCCGCAAGAATTTTCTCCATCGCCTGCTTAACAGCAGCCTCATCAATCGGTTCCTTCGGGTTGTCCACAGCAATACGTGCCGTCCCGCCAAGCTCTGTACTAAACTGTAACTCAAGTGTTTTTGCCATTCTCATTCACCTCCTCCTTTTTGAAAAATAAACCCTGGCCATTAAGCCGTAATATCCGAGCGATCATTACGCTCTACTGCGTGAATCGGATCAACGGAAAGCGTTCCAATTGCTTGTGCTACTTGAAAAAGTTGCTCCACAGAAGCTTCCTTCTTCACATTGTTGTATGTCTTCCCTTTGTAAATCGGCTCACCCTTCTCATTCAACCCCGTTTCATACACTAAACGTAAGCTTGATTCTATTAACATTGACTGTGCCATCTTGTCTCACCTCCTTTCACCTTCTATATATAAGGTTTAGGTGGAAAAAGACAGGATAAGGAGGGGGATTTTTGTAAAAATGCACTAATTACTAAATAAATTCTGTGCCAAAACTAATCTATCGGACAATAATTGGGTTCTATCGGACAGTCACTCCCCTACTATCGGACAAAAAGTGGCGTCTATCGGACAAGTTCACAATTCTATCGGACTTTGTCACAATTGACGAAATTATATAGACTTCCCACCGCATCCATCGGGCTAATTTTGAATAGCTCGGACATCATAAACCAAGCCATTTCCTATTTAATAGATGTCCACTACGTTAACTACCAACCAAGCCATTTCACTACTAAAATCATAAGGTTGATTGAACTCCTCCTTCAGTATGAGACGTCAAATCATTCCCAATATTCAATAACTTCCCCCTGTTGCTCGATATGGTAAATTTTCACACGGTGATAATATTAACTCATCAAGCAAATATCAAAAGCAAATGCGAAAAGAGGGGGTAGTGATGAGTAAGTTAAAGATAACAGTAATGGCAGCTGTAGCAGTTTCCGCCATCTCAATTGGATCCGGCATGGCGAATCAGGATGCAGGAGGCAAGCTTCAAAGTTGGTATGATAACTTGCTAGGACAGACTCAGCAATCCGCTACAGCAGAGTTAAATAGTTATTCTAAATCGTTAGTGCCAGGGATTGAGGCAGAGAAGAATGAGTTGATTACCGATACGAATACAAGAATAACTACTTTGGCATCTAGTGAGGTAAATAGAAAGATTGGACGAATTCAAAATTATAACGGAATCTATCTTGGTCAAGTATGGGATAAACAAGAACAGTTAATTGGCGGACAGGTAGAAAAAGATTTTGATTCTTATATCCAAACAAAAAATGTTGAAGTCAACGCTTACATCACTAATCAGGCTAACTCTTTTTTATCAGAAGTTGAAAACGAGCTTGATGGTAAAGTTTCTGAAACAGTAACAGGGATAGAATCAAAGAAGCAATCAGCTGTAGACACATTGAACACGACTATTGAACTAACACAAACAAATCTCAATAAACAACTTTCTAACGAGCAGCAAACTGCTACTGAAGAGATGAAAAAAAATCTTGATCAGCAAATTGATGTAAAGAAAGAAGAAGTGGAAGCAGCAGTAAAAAATGCTGAGACTAACCAAAAAGAAGCAATAGCCACAAAAGGTGAAAATATCGAAAATGCCGCATTAAAGGATCTGCAACAAATGGTAAATAACAATATTAAAAATTAAAAAATATAAAACAATTAAAAGGAGAAATGAAAACATGAAAATCGCATTAGGAACTTTAAAAGGTAAAATCGTTGTAGGAGCAGTAGCATTTGGATTAGTAAGCGGAGTAGGTACAGCATTTGCTAACACGGATGCTGGGGGGCAATTACAATCTTGGTATAACAATCAGTTTAATGCTGCAACTGGAAAATCTGCTACTGAACTTACTAAATATGGAGTAGGCCTAGCGAAAGGATTAGAGGCAGAAAAGAATAAATTAAAAGGTGATACTGTACAAAATGTTAAAACTGCTGGAACAGATGAGGTAACTCGTGCAAATGGTGCAATTAATACTGCTGCACAAGGTCATATTGATGCAATCAATACAAAAAAGGGAGCCATTTCTTCAGGTATGAGCAATCAATTCGACCAATTTGTAAATAAGACAAATGGTGTAACAAATTCAGTAGTTACAAGCGTAGCCAAGAAAGCTCAAACTGAAATTGAAAATGCTGTTAAGGCTCAGGGTTCTACATCATTAACGTTTGTAAATGATCAAGTATCTGCAACTAAAAATGCAGCGATTGAATCATTAGGCCAAGCAATTAAGGATGCAAAATCAGAATTAGAAGGATTATTAGCTGCGGAACAAACTGCTGCAACTAACGAAATGAAAGCTAACCTTGATGCACAAATCAGTGCTAAGCGTACTCAAATCACAGAATCTATTGCTGCTTTAGAATTATTGAAAAAAGGTGAAATCACACAAAAAGGTGCATCTATCGAAGCTGCTGCTAAAGCAGAACTTGATGCTCTAGTAAGCGGAATTAACAAGTAATATTCCATAAGTCTGAAGCCCCTCCCTGGGCTTCAGACTTCCCAATTATTTTAGCCGAACCTTTATTATTAAATATTTTAAAAATAAACGTGCGTCTAAAATTAACTAACGGTGCGAAAGCGAGTGAAGTGGAAATGGAATTAACACAAACGGAAGTCGGCAAAAATGAGTCAGTCACCTCAGTAAAGAAGAATAGTGTAAAAGAATGGATAAAATTCGTAATTACATTAGTAGTGATATATTTAGTTGTAACTAATTGCATCGGTATTACAAGAGTCTCAGGCCATTCCATGGATCCAACGTTGAAGGATGGCAGTTTTTTATTCGTCAATAAGTTGTCTACTTTTATATCCAAACCTTCCTATGGTGATGTTGTTATCGTTGAAGAAGGGGGCTACCAAATTGTTAAACGTGTGATTGGAATCCCTGGTGATGTTGTCGCAATTCAAAAGGGTGTTCTATATGTAAACAATATGGCTATTCCAGAGGTCTATGCATTAGGGACTCCAAATGATATGGAACCAGTCGTTGTTGAAAAAGGATATATGTTTATTATGGGTGATAATCGTACCCCAGGAGAAAGTCTGGATAGTCGGGACCCGAATATTGGCCCACAGCCAGATAGCCTAGTGAAGGGGTATGCAAAGTTTTCCATATTTCCTTTTTACAAAATTATGAAGCCTTTAGAATTGTAAATTAGTTGAGGTGAACAAGTTGAAGAAAAATAGAAAACTAGTTATCGGTGCTTTATTAATATGTGTCAGTCTTTTTTCTTCAATGACGGCAGCATACGCGAATGAAGATGTGAAGCTTAGTATATCACAGTGGTTTAATAGGGAAGTAAACGCAATTGTTAATAACTCCGTTTCCAATATGGAAAGTGAACTAAATGCGGAAAAGGAAAGATTACTTAAGCAATTAAACGAAGACAAACAAAGGGCTATTAGTGAAGTGGAACAGTATAAAGCGCAAGAGTTGGCCCTATATAACCAAAAAATTGCCGAGATTAATAGTCAATTAATAGAAATGCCAGTAGAAGAAAATGAAATCGTTTCGACTGAAAACGGAAGTGTCCCCTTTAAAAATCCTTCAGATGAACAAGACTTAGGTGGCACAAACATGAAAGACAATGAAAAACAAGCTGGTCCGACTGAAAACACGACTGTTGAAATGGAAACAGAGAATGTAGAAAGTAATCCAAGTGCGGAACTTGAAAACGAAGAATCTGGACAATAGTTTTGAGGTGAGTCTATTGTTAATGAAAAGAAGTGAAAGAATAAAAATGAGAAACAAATATAATAAACCGAACATATTAGCAGTATTTACAATCGTAGGAGCTATGACTATTATGACCTACAATATTTCATTTGCCCAATTAGATCTGGGTGAGAGACTTGACCAATTGTATTCGAACGAAAAAAACGAAAGCTTCAATGCTCTTGATAGTTTAGTTGAACAAGAGCTAGCACTAAAAAATGATTGGCTAAAATCAGAGGTTGAATGGAATGTAAAAAAACTTGAGCCAGAATTAACAAATTTTACAGCTGGCCAAACTGAACAATATCGTCAATCACTTCAAAATCATTATCAACAGCTCTCATCACAAATTTTTCTTTCTGCTGAGAAAGAAAAGGAAGATTATCGATTACAACTGGAAACACAATTAGAAGCAGCGAAATTAAATATTGAGCAGGAGAACTTAAGAAGACAGCAACAATTAGAAGAACTTGAAGAGAAAAAAGAGCGGGAAAAATTAAAAGTGCATGAAGAGAAAAAAGATATTCCCGCACAAAAAACTAGAGAAACAGTTGTTCAAGAGCCAGAAAAGACGGAACAACCTCATAATGCTGACGGTACTCATACAGAAAGGGAGAAGGAACTCCCACCTATTGAAAATGAGAAAGAAGAGGAAATAACGCCAAAACCTGAAGAACAAACAAAAGAACAGACAAATGGCGAATTTGTAAATGTAAAAACTCCAGATGAAGAGTCGACAAAACCAGAAGTAAACAAAAAATAATGACCAGTTTTTGACGTGAGTAGACAAAAATATTCGGAAATAATGGTTCACCAACAAGTTTGGTGGGCTTTTTTGTGTTTAAATGTTCTTTTCGACATTTAAAGCTAATTACCTACAAAAAATCGGATTGATTATCGTGGTTCTTTAGTGCTAGAATACAGTATAATTTGGAAAATTTAGGAGAATAATATGTCTCGTGTTTTACAAAAACTTATTCTGCAATTGATTAGTACAAGGTGGGTCATCCTATTGGCGTTATTTCTATACCATTTTAGAATGGATCAGAAATATTCCTTTGGGTTGACGCTGCTAATTGGTTTTAATATCCTCCTGACATGGTTTCATTTCAATTGGATGAAAAAAACGATCTGGCGCACAGTTGTAGTATTGGAGATTGTGAGTCTCGTTATATTAAATGTTTGCTACTCATTAGATTTGGGACAACTTTATTATCTTTTTACGACCTTTTTTATCGGAAGTATGCTCTTTTCGAAAAAGGCGTCACTTGTCTCAACTTTTATCTATTGTATACTTGCTACCATTCTCTCACTCGAAATTCAAGAACGTCCTCTTATTGAAGGGATATCTTCCCTTTACTTTTTTTGGGGATTTTTATTCTATTTATTAATGGCCACGATTTTGGGAAGTGCTGGTGCTGTTTTTAGAAAGTTAACACTCATCCTTCATTTTTCAAAAAAATTGGCCACCATTCAATCTGTGAAACTTTTATATAACATAACTGAGACTTACATCAAGAAGTTAATGAAAATGGATCGTTGTTATATTTGTTTATATGAAAATAATAGTTTCATAGATGATTGGTACATCCAATATTACACAAGGATACTACGATCAAATGATTCCTATAGAGTAGAACGTAAAATGAAGAATGTTTTGATCGAAAGTTATCTTGGAGATCTAGAAAACTTTCTGTTTTATCCACTACGCGTCCACAAAGCTAATGAAAATATAGGTGGCTTACTTATTCCGCTCGAAAAGAAAAATCAATTTAGCCACTTTGATTTTATTTTACTAAGAATGTTATTGTCCTATTTTTTAAATCATTTGCATTTATTAGTCCTTCAACAAGAACTTGCCTCATCGATGAAAGATGAAGTGCGTAATAAAATGGCACAGGATATGCACGATGGATTAGCGCAACAGCTGTTTTTCTTATCCGCACAGATTTTTCAAATTAAGAGTAATCTTTCAAAGGGTAGAATTGATGAACTAAATCATTTAATAGAAGCAATGGAAAAACAAACCTCGTCCTGCCAAAATGAGGTCAGATCATTTATCGCCCATTTAAAAGGAGAGCAAAGGGATACTAATATTTTTGATGCTATTCACCAATTAGTTAAGCGGTTAACTTATAACTCTTCTGTAAAAATAAACATTGAATGCCAAGGGAATATTGTTGATGAGATTGTTGAGATAGAAGAGGCTGTGTATCGGATTATTGAAGAATCTGTTAATAACATCTTAAAACATGCGAGTGCAAGCCTCATCTCGATACTTGTAGAGGTAACTATGGTGCAATGGACGATAAAAGTAATAGATGATGGGGTAGGATTTCAACAATCAAGTCATCAAGAACATTCATCAAGGTCATATGGGGTAAGCGGACTAAAAGAGAGAGTAGGAAATCTTGGTGGACATTTTACATTACGGTCAGTGGTGGGGAATGGTACGGAAATCACAGCGATTATTCCTAGGGGAGGAATGAAGAATTATGCATAAAGTAATGATTGCGGACGATCATCAAATTGTTCGTGAGGCGATGAAGATGATCATTGGGAGTGATGATTCATATGAAATCGTTGGGGAAGCTTCTAATGGAACAGAGCTTATTGAAGTTGCCAAACAATGTCAACCAAATCTAATTATTTCAGATTTGAAAATGCCAGGTGAATCAATTATTAGCCAATGCCAAACATTAAAAACTTTAGTACCGGGGGTAAGGATTATTATCCTAACAGCCTATGATGATAGTGAAGATATTTATAACGCTCTCAATGAGGAAGTCGATGGGTACATTATGAAAGACACCCCTCCCAATCAAATATTACAAACGATGCAAATGGTCTTACTTGGTTACTCCTGCTTCCAGCCAAAAGTGAATCATAAACAAATGCAGTCCCAAAAATCAGACAGCGGATTAAATTTAACCGAGAGGGAAGAGGAAGTGTTCCGTTGTATTGTCGATAATTTAAGTAATATAGAGATTGCAGACAAACTATTTATTTCAGAAGCAACGGTTAAAACGCATGTCAGCAGCATATTGAGGAAGACGGGACAACCCAATCGTTCACAAGCTGTTTTATATGCCTTGAAAAATGGGCTATTAGAAATTACCCCATAGAAAGTAGGTTTTGAAGTGACCACATTTAATGAAGAAATAAAATATCGTGGAGATCGTACACTGTTTTTCATGGCTATTCTTATGAGCGTGGGAGCTATTAGTGGATTCGTTTGTTATCTTATATTACGAAGTGAAATGACTAAAATGATTTTTTTTGGCTTTACCTTTACGATGATTTTCCACTGGGCTTTCTTTTTTTTACATAAAAAAATAAATAAATTCAGTGTGCATTCACAACATATTTCCGCAGTCATGGTTTATGTCCTCTTCACATTTGTTGCTCTGTACGATCCTTTAGATTTTCCATATATGTGGATGTATCTTTCCTACTTTCCCATTGTTTTAGCTTTACTTGAAAGTGGAAGGGCTTACAAAGTATGGAGTGCGGTTTATATTTTTTCATATATAAGCTTTACTGGTATTCAAAATTCCCAAAGTGGTTTGTTTGTTCAAGAGAATGCCTTATTAATTATATGCCAAATCTTATTCGGATTTGCGAGTATTTTAATAGGATCTATGATGGTCAAGCATTTTGGAAATGTCAAAAGCATTACTAGTTTTAATGAAGAAAAACAGATGAAGGAGCATATTTTTGAAGTATTAAGTGCCTTAGTTCCTATTGTTGAGACGAAATCTCAGACAACTAGAAACGAAATTACAGAAATGTCTATGATTATGAAAAAAATAATTAAGAGACTACCAAACAATGATGTAAAGGATTGGGAGATCGAACTGCTCTCTTTGTTGCATTTTGTCAGTAGGATCCAATGGCCGGATTATTTATTTGAGAAAAATGAAAAACTGACAAGCTATGAGTTTAAGCTTGTCCAAAATCATTGCATTTTTGGACATCGATTACTTGGAGATTTTAAGTCGTTGGAAAAGGTAAGAGATGCTTTTTTGAAACATCATGAACGTACAAATGGTTCGGGATATCCGTTAGGACTTGAAGGAAATAAGATACCAGCGCTTGCACAAGTACTAGGGCTAGTCGAATGCTACCTAGCCATGATTAAACCAAGAGCCTATCGCCCATCCATGACGACAGAGGAAGCATTATTAGAAATAAAGGAACTGGAAAAAACAAAAGTAGATCCTAAAATATTGCAAGCATTAATTCAGGTCCTGCAAGAAAGAGATACTATAAGTACAATGGACTATAAACTTTCGCATGTTATATAGGGAGTCAGCCTAAAGTATAGTTCTTCTATCATTCTTTATTATTACCTTTAATCCATTCTGAATACGAATACCGTCACTACCATGCAGGATGTTAAGATGGAAAAAGATAAAGAAAAACGGAGGAAAAGGGTTTGTTTAAAAAATACTGCAAAGGCTGTGTAAAATATTCATATAGTAGTAATAACAATGGAGTGTGGCTTTGTCCACATTGTAAACGCAATTTATCCAATAATCACTTATTTAGCCATACGATGAAAAAAGAACTAAAACTAATCAGGACACCAACAGTAAAGGAAAATCCTTTATCGCGTTAAACCACCGGGGGTCAGTCCCTCATCGCTTTAAAGCAGTGAGGGACTGACCCCCGGTGAAGTAGTAACCCAAAAGGCACAATCCCATTTCAAATTCAATAGATAATAATAGAAATATTCTGACAAACAACTAACGAATTTTACAAATAATTAACAATTAAGTTTAATTTTTTACAATATTCCAAGTTAAATGTATTTTTTTTAGATTCCTAATATGCTAATATGAAAAAGTAGTAAATTTCCGATAGGGGGAAACACACTTGAAAAAAATTTCAAACAAAAAGAAAGCGCTTGCGAGTGCTGCTTTAGCATTAGGAATCATGATTCCACAAGTCGCTCCAACGATTAGTTACGCTGAAGTAATGGATAAAGACGTAGTTAAATTACGTATTATGGAAACAACTGATACACATACAAATCTATTAAGCTTTGACTACTACTCTGGTGCTGTTCAAAACAAATATGGTTTAACAAAAACAGCTCAATTAGTTAAACAAGCTCGTGAAGAAGTGAAAAACTCTGTATTAGTAGATAACGGAGATACAATGCAAGGAACGCCACTTGCTACTTACTTTGCGAAAGTGAACCCGTTAAAAGATGGTCAAGTTCACCCAGTCATCAAGGTTATGAATGAAATGGGCTATGACATGGCAACTCTAGGAAACCACGAGTTCAACTACGGACTAGATTTCTTAGACGAGTTTTACGATGATGCGAAATTTAATTTTGTAAATGCGAACGTTTACAAAGATGACAAAGACAATAACCCAGATAATGATGTTAACCAATTCACTCCATACAAAATTGTTGAAAAAACAGTAAAAGATGAAAATGGTGTTGATCAAAAAATCAAAATCGGTTATTTAGGATTAGTTGCTCCTCAAATCACTGATTGGGATAAAGCTCATTTAGAAGGCAAAGTAATTGCGAAAGATATCGTTGCTACAGCTGAAAAAATGGTTCCTAAAATGCGTGCTGAAGGTGCGGATATCGTTATTGCGATGACACACTCTGGATTTAACGGCTCTGCAGAAGCAAACAAAGGTGCAGAAGATGCAATCTATCCTTTAAGTAAAGTTAAAGGTATTGATGCAATCACTTTCTCACATACACATAAAGTATTCCCAGCAGCAGATGTGAAATCTCTAGATGCCTTATTTAAAGGTAAAGATGGTAACCCACTTCCTGGAGTTGACAATGCAAAAGGAACAATCAATGGCGTGCCAGCTGTACAAGCTGCATACGGTGGAGAAAAATTAGGTATTATCGACTTAACGATTAAAAAGGTTGATGGAAAATGGTCTGTAATAGATTCTCAATCTTCAACAAAAGGAATCTATGATGCGACAGCGAAAAAAGAATTAGTTCAAGCAGATCAAAAATTAGTTGACTTAATTAAAGCAGACCATGAAGCAACAATTGAGTACACAATGGGTAAATTAGGTACGACTACTGCGCCAATTCACAGCTATTTTGCACTTGTACAAGATGACCCATCTATCCAAGTCGTAACAGCAGCTCAAAAATGGTACACAGAAAAGTACATTAATCAATTTTTACCAGAATACAAAGACACACCAATCCTTTCTGTTGGTGCACCATTCAAAGCAGGACGTAACGGTGTAGATGAGTTCACTGAAATTAAAAAAGGTGACTTAACAATCCGTTCAGCTGGTGACCTTTACCTTTATGACAACACAATGAAGGCGATTTTAGTAAAAGGTTCAACGGTAAAAGAATGGATGGAAATGACAGCAGCGAAATTCTTCCAAATCGATCCGAATAAAAAGGAAGAACAAGCATTATTAGACCCTGCATTCCAAGTGTACAACTTTGATATCATTGATGGTGTTACTTTCCAAGTGGATGTAACTAAGCCTGCAAAATATAAATTAGATGGTACGATTAACGATGCTAACTCTAGCCGTATCGTAAACATGCAATACAATGGTAAAGCGATCGATCCAAACCAAGACTTCATCATTGTAACGAATAACTACCGTGCAAGCGGCGGCGGTAACTTCCCTGGTGTGAAAGGAAGCAAATACATCATCGACTCAGCGGAAGAAAACCGTCAAATCTTAATGGATTACATCACAGAAACGAAAGAAATTAATCCAACAGCTGATAACAACTGGTCAATCGCACCAATTAAAGGCGATGTTAATGTAACATTTACGTCTAATCCAAAAGCAGAAGAATACGCGAAGTTAACAAACAACATCACTTACACTGGTAAAACAGATGACAAGGGCTTCGGTATCTTCAAGATTGATTTAAGCAAAGCGTCTACACCTGCAGCACCAAGCTTCACGGATGTTACGGAAAAGCACTGGGCTAAATCATACATCGATGCTCTAGTTGCGAAAAATATTGTCTCTGGTAAAACAGAAACAACTTTTGCTCCAGAAAGCAAAATCACTCGTGGACAATTCGTAGCAATGATCGTACGTGCAATGGGTCTAAGCGATGGATCTGCTGGCGTAGCGAAAGAAGTAGAAATTGCTTACAAAAACGGAATCACAACTTTAGAACCTGCTAAATTCGGAGCAAACGATGAAATCACTCGTGAACAAATGGCGGCAATGATCGTTCGCGCTTACGAAAAGAAAACAGGTAAAGATTTCTCTGCAACAAAATCTGCATCCATCAAAGACAGCAAGAAAATCAGCAAAAACCTCGTAAGCGAAGTTAACGCTGCATATGAGCTTGGCTTTATGGGCGGATTCAACGGTGGTAAATTCCTACCGAGAAACACAGCAACACGTGCTGAAGGCGCGAAAGTAGTTTATTCGTTCCTAAACAAATAATAAATAGAATGAAAGGTCCCAATATATGGGGCCTTTTTTTGCCTAAATTTGTAAATCTAATAGTTTACTAGATCCACTTTCAAATATCCCCCTTACCGTTTACAATAAATATAATCGAAATATAAAGGAGCGGAATCGATGCTGAAAAAATATGCCATTATCATTCTATTATTCTCCATTTTATTCCCAGCATCTGTTGGGGCAGCTTCTGAACCAATCGAGGAGATTCGCGGATATATCCGTGATTATTATATCGAGGACGTTCCAGCAGAGGTTCTTGCCAAACCAACGGCAAAAGAAATTACCTCTTATCTTGACCCGTATTCGGTTTACATGAGTTTTGCTGAATATCAGCAGTTTATAAATGCGATTGACCAAGAGTTGATAGGGATTGGTGTCGTTCTAGAGGAAAATGCAAAAGGGGTAAAAATTCTCTCTGTGCTTCCAAATAGTCCAGCAGAACGGGCTGGAGTTTTACCTGGGGATATTATTACGAAGGTAGATGGAAAAAGTGTAGCAGGAATATCCATTCAGACGGCTATCACCTTTATCTCTGGAGATGAAAATACTGCGGTTTTCCTGTCTATTTTTAGAGAAAAGACGAATGAATCGCTAGAAAAATCCATTCTTCGTGAAAAGATTGAGATTCCAAATGTGGAATATGAAATGTTAGGTGGAGAGATTGGTTATGTAAGGCTTAATAGTTTTTCTCAAGATTCGGCAGAGGAAATTTTACCTGCTATTCAAGCGCTTAAAGGGGCGAAGGGCTGGATTTTTGACTTGAGGGACAATGGTGGAGGCTATATTTCTGCAGCTCAAGAGGTAGCTGGCTTTTTTCCAAATGTAAAAAAAGCCTTCCAGTTAAGGGATAAATCCAATGCAATAGAGGTTTATGACGTCATCGATCAGCCAAATAAATTTACGTCACCAACACATCTATTAATTAATGGACATAGTGCCAGCGCATCAGAAATGGTCTCTGCAACGGTGAAGGAACAAAAAGGGGCTATTTTATACGGGCAGAATACGTATGGAAAAGGCGTAATGCAAAGCCTCATTCAGCTTAGTGATAACAGTGTTTTAAAATTAACAACAGCGAAGTTCTTTTCACCAAAAGGAACGGCGATCAATAAAGTGGGAGTTGCACCAGACGTTAAGACAGCCGAAGGGGAAGAGCTCATCGCTTCTCATCGAGATCAATTGATTAACGCTTTAAAAGGCTACAAAGAGCTGTCATCGTTGAAAAATGTTCCCGTGACAAAAACCTTTACCGTCAAAATGTCCACTCCAATGAACTGGACGGGATTAAAAGCGAGCGATGTAGGGCTCATTCAGCTAGGTGGAAAAGAAGTAGAAGTAGATCTCAAAGTAGTCGACGACAAAACGATTAAAATCATTCCAAAACAAAAGCTTGAATCAAAGGGCCAATACTTGTTAGCAATCCATCCAAACTGGACTGGGAAAAGAAAGGGGAAAATGTTGAACGGAACGTATTTAGAGGTTAGTGTGGAATAAGAAGAGGGCCAGTGCAATGTGATATATTGCGCTGGCCCTTTTATTTAAAGATAAGGTTGGATTTCGAAAATTGTCTAGCGTAAGCGTCCTAGCCCCGACGTACAGGATGTACTAGTGTCGACAATGCGACAGGACGTCCGAGTTATTGTCGACCTCGAGGTCAAATGGCGCCCCAAAGATGAGGTTAAAGACAAACCTCCTCTTCGGGACGGCATTTGCTTGGCAAACCAAAGAACGGTTTGCATAAGTGCGACTAGGTCTCTGGCTTCGCTGCTCTCGCCAATCGACCAGTCTTCTTTATCGGGGCTTACAAGCGCGCTTCCGCTTTTCTTATTACTTCTTATAATATTCCTTCAGTGTTTTCATCCAATCTTCTTCTAGTTCTGTTGAAAGCCCCCAGCCTGGAAGAACACTCGCCAAGGTTGTCATCTCGACAGGTTGTTTAGAGACTTGAAGTTCCTCTTGTGAAATGAGGTAGGCTTCTAAGTCGTACTTCTGTGGCGTTTCTTCCCCAGCAATCTTCTTGGCCACCATTCTTAAATTAATGGCACCAATTAATTTTGGATCAACAGCTGCTGTGAATTTCCATGGGTTATTTTGTTCTTGCATGAACTTGAGGTCGGTATTGGAC
Source organism: Bacillus sp. CGMCC 1.16607 (assembly GCF_042683745.1). Lineage (NCBI taxonomy): Bacteria > Bacillati > Bacillota > Bacilli > Caryophanales > Bacillaceae > Bacillus > Bacillus sp. CGMCC 1.16607. The sequence continues at coordinate 169,976 of NZ_JBHUJX010000007.1, read as the reverse complement.
ACGTCTATGCCATAGATCTTGATTTCATCTCTGCCTGCTTCTTTAATCGCGTCAACAGCTCCAATCGCAAAGGCATCCCAAGTAGCAAATATGGCGTCAATTTCTCCTTTTGGATGCTTATTTAGCATAGCTGTAACAGCATTCTTCGTTTGCTCAGATGTGTCTGCAGCGGCAACACCAAATCGTTCAATTTCCTTTATTCCTGGATAGTTCGCTAATTTTTCTTTATAAATGACATTGCGTCTAATCATTGGTGCAAAGCCATCTACCCAAAGATATACAATGTTTGCTTTCCCGTCATGATCCTCTATCAGCTGTTCCATCGCTAGCGTGGCTAATGTTTCATCATCTTGAGAGGAAAGCGAAACACCTTCGACGGTTGCTAGGTCAGGGGTCGAATCGAATGTTACCACGCTTTTACCTTTTTCAACTAGTTTTTTCACATCATCCACTGTAGCTGCATCATCCCCGTGTGAGATAATAAATCCATCGTAATCTTCATCAAGGGCTTGCTCAAGTGCTTCGTGGAATTTAGCGCTATCACCATCTGCCGTAAAAACATCGACAGTAAGTCCCATAGCTTCGCCTTCCTCTTTTGCCCCAGCTAAAAATTGCGCTGTATTTTCATCTCCACCAATTTTTCGAATGACTTTAATTTTTACAGAATCTTTCTGCTTAAATTTTTCTGGAACATTTTCTAATGTAACAACCTTTTTGACTTTCGATTTTTCCGTTGCTTTTTCATTGGATGAGCATCCAGTTAGAATAATACTCATCGAAAGAGCTGTCAGCAGGACTTTCTTTATTAAGCCTATCTTCATTTCAACATTCTCCTTAAATCTAGATGTCATTATAGTTTAAAATGCTTAACAAGTTCTTCTAATTGAATGGAGAGCTTCTTTAAAGCTTCGGTGCTTTCGGCAATCATATCCATTGAACCAGCTTGCTGTTCAGCGGAAGCCGATACCTCTTCCACTCCAGCTGCCGATTGTTCAGTAACCGCAGAAATTTCTTCACTAAAGGCACTCAATTGTTCACTACCAAGCTTCATTTTATTTAAATTCATAGCAACTTGATCGATCATCTGAACCATTATTGAGACGTATTCGGTAATATGGCCGAACGTTTCTCCAGTGGCTTTCATTTGTTTATTGCCGACTTCAGTTTGTTCTACACCATTTTGTAAGGTTTCAACGACGAGTTTAGAATCTGTTTGGATCCCTTGGGTAATTGATGTAATGTCATTAACCGAGATACTGACTTGTTCTGCTAGCTTTCTTACTTCATCCGCTACCACAGCAAAGCCTTTTCCATGTTCACCAGCTCTTGCTGCTTCAATGGCCGCGTTCAAGGCCAACAGGTTCGTTTGTGCTGCAATGGCTTGTATAACATTGACTAATTGGTAAATGTCCTTATTTTTTTCATCTAATTGAATGACTTTTAACATTGATTCGGATACGATTTGACTGATCGAATCCATTTGATGCACCGATTGAAGCATGAGCTGCTTGCCTTCCTCTGATTTTGCTAACACATCGCTTGAAGCATTCTTTAGCTTTTCTCCAGCGAGATTGGCTTCGTTAATTTCCACATTAAATTGCTCTATGGCTTGAGCAGATTCTTGAGCAGAGCTTGCTTGCTCCGCTGTCCCCCCAGCTAATTCATGCATAGTGGTCGCAATTTGCTGACTTCCGAGTTTTACTTCATTAGAAGAAACGGATAGTTCTGTGCTTTGAAGATTCACTTTACCTGATATTGCGACAACCTGTGTAACAATTGCTTGTAAATTATCCTTCATGTTATTGACAGATTGTGCTAGTATCGCAATTTCGTCCTTATTTTTAATATGTATGGAGTCTACAGCCAGATTTCCCTTTGATATTTCATCAATTCGACTAGTGACTAAACGAAGTGGCTTGGCAATATTTCTTGTAATGAAAATTGCCGCCACTATCCCTAATAATAATGCAATCACAATGGAGGTGATAATCGTCAATACTGTTTGCTTAAAGGTTGCTTTTGAATCAGCCCCTGCCTGATGCGCTCCTTGTTGATTTAATTCCATTAAGTTTACTAAGTTTAGTTTCATCGAATCAAACGCCTTAGCTCCTTTTTTAAAATAGAGATAAGCAAATTCGTCTTTCCCTTTATCACTTAGCCTAAGTGTTTCCTCATTAACTTTTATGAAAAAGTCCCACTTATAATGAAATTCGTTATATTGATTGCGTTCCTCTTTTGAATCAAGTTGATTTTCATAAGTTTTAAATGTTTCTGTTGCTTTGCTTATGTAACTAGATCGTTCCTTTTTTAGCATCTCTTTTTCTTGATCATCGTCTGACTCAATATATCTAAGTGAAAGAGTTAAAACATGTTCCGTTTGATAAGCAATCGAGTTAATCAACTCCACCCCAGGCATCCAAACATCTACGATAGATTCCGTCTTTTCCTGCATAGAGTACATCCGATTGATAGAAACACCTGCAAAAATGACCATTAATAATAAAACGACCCCAAATCCTGTTAAAATCTTTTTGCCTACACTAAGCTGCATTTTTTCATTCCTCCAAAAAATACCTAGATAATCCCACATTTTCAAAAAAATAACCTTATAAAATATAGCATGAATTATGGGGAATGTCACAAAAATCCTAATAATTTAATAGGTATTTAGCACTTCCTCTAAACAAAAGAGCCCTATTAAATAGAGCTCTTACATGCAATCCATTATTTGTCATCTAATCCCTTCAACAAAGTGACAAATTCCCCTCTGGAAATGGCCGCTTCAGGTTTAAATGATTTGAATGTTTTCGGGAAGTTTCCGTCTTGATCAGCGTATCCATTCGTCACTCCACTTTCGTAAAGCCATTGGACCGCTTCCTCTTTAGTCATGCTTTTCTTTGATTTTAAAAAGCTATTTGCAAGTAAAAGGGCAGCATCTCCTCTTGATATAGATGCATTTGCTTTACCTGTTACCGGAAGTCCTTGTTCTTTCGCCAGTTGGTAAATTGCTTTTGTTGATTCATCCTTCAACTCAGCACCTAAGCTATAACGGAAGAATACTTTTAAAAATTGCGATTCACTCATGGCTTCTTCTGGCTTCAGAAGTTTTTCTGTCGCAAAGCCTTGAATGATTCCTTTTTCAAGTGCCCAGGCAAAGGCATCAGACCAATCTTGCCCAGCTTTGTAATCTTTAAAAATCGTTAGATCCACTTTAGACGCTAGTTTTCCTGTCTTTACCCATGTAGAGATGTCAGCGATTAATTCCTCTGAAACATTTCCAGGTGTCATATATTCTGTTTGACCGTCAGGTTGTCCTGCGTAATCCACTAGTACATGGAACATATTAGGATACAATTTGTAGTCGACATTTTTTCGATCTTTTAAGGTATCTTTCCATAGTTGGAATTCTGAAACAGGAACTTGAACATCTTTTCCTGCTTGTAAAAGCAGTAAAGGCAGATCCTGCTTTTTCGCTAATTCTGCTGGTTGATAGTCGCGAAGATCATACCACCAGTACGGGTTGCCAAGCTGGAAATTTGCTGGTGGATTGTCTTTAGAATAGCTAGGGTTATTAATTAAAGCAACTTGCTCGCGAAGAACTTGAACGCTTGCTTCTTGCACCTTTAAATGTTCAGCAGGGGCATTCGCTGCTTGCATTCTTGCTAAAATTTGTTCCATTTGCCATAAGTATAATTCATGGAATTTCGATGCATTTCCAGCAATCCCAATTGCACCTTTAATATCATGATTTTTGTCGCCTTCTACAATGAGAGGAAGGGCAAAGGCACCTTGACTATGACCAACGACGAAAATATTTTTCGAATCGACTTCTGGGATGGATTTCAAGGCCTTTACAGCCAAGTTTGCATCGATGACCGTTTCTTCTTGGATCGAGAATTTCGGAGTAGTGCTCACTTTTAAAGGATGGACATTCGTGCGCTTGTCATAGCGAAGAACAGCCACTCCTTGGTTTGCAAGCCCAACGGCTAAATCTCTAAATGATTTGAAAGAATAAGCGGTTTGATCCATATCATTCGGACCTGAACCATGAACCAATACAACCACTGGAAACGGACCTTCGCCTTTCGGAACAGTTAACACTCCAGATAAAGCAAATGCTCCTTCACCCACAACTACTTGTTTTTCCGTATATTTTTCTGGGTGATTGTAGGACGGATTCAAGAAAAAGTTTGGTGGATATACCTGCTTCACATTTAAATCATCAATTTGACCTAAATGGTTAAATAAAACCACTAACTCAAACGGTCCTTTTTCCGTTGTGAACAAGTAGGATACCTTCGTATGTACTCCATTAAAGCTGACATTTGACTGCTTAATGTCACTTATTTTTCCATAAGGTGTAGTTATACTTGCCCAAATAAGCGGCAGTGCTTCTTTCGTGAAAGATGGTTGAAGATTTGCGCTAAGCATCCCGTAAACTTGATCCCATTTATTCTCTTTTGTATAAGTGATGAACTGATCACCAAGCTTATCAAACTCGACTTTCTGTGTCACATCCGCTGCCTGAACTGGCAGTGTAAAGCTAGCTGCGGCTCCTGATAAACCAATAGAGCTTGCAAGGACAATTTTCCCAACTGACTTTGAAAAACGTTTCAATTTTGACGCCTCCTAAAATAGTAATCTAGTAGTAATACGATTTAGTCTGACAAATAGTTCATTTTTTTCTATAAAAAAACAGCCTAGCCTAAAATTGGCTGAAGCTGCTTGTTACAAATTACATTTTTTCCTTCAATCGCTCAGGCAGATTTTGAATCGATTGCACGACTAAATCAAGCTTTGATTCAATTCGATAAAGCAAGTAGAGCGTGACGACAATCGGAAAACCAACCTCGCTGATGAGAGGGATGAGCTGTTCCATTTTAGGTTCCTCCTTTCTTGATTTTACAAAAAGACCAGCTCCATCACTGAAACTGGTCCTCACTATTAGACTAATTCAAAGTCCGTCACATTGCGTTCAATCACGCGTGCACCTTTCACAGCTACAAAATTCCCAGTAGCTGTAAAGAAAACGCCAGCCGCAAGGATTTTTTCCATCGCTTGCTTGACAGCTGCCTCGTCGATTGGTTCCTTCGGATGATCAACCGTGATTCGTGCCGTCCCACCAAGCTCGGTACTAAACTGTAATTCTAGTGTTTTTGCCATTCTGATTCACCTCCTCCTTTTTGAAAAATAAATCCTAGTCATTAAGCCGTAATATCCGAGCGATCATTACGTTCTACCGCGTGGATCGGATCAGTGGAAAGCGTACCGATTGCTTGAGCCACTTGAAAAAGTTGGTCCACGGTCGCTTCTTTTTTCACATTGTTGTACGTTTTTCCTTTGTAAATCGGCTCGCCCTTCTCGTTTAATCCTGTTTCGTACACTAAACGTAAGCTTGATTCTACTAACATTGATTGTGCCATTCTTTTTTCACCTCCTTTCACCCTCTATATATAAAGTGAAGGGGGAAAAGGACAGGGTAAGGAGGATATTTTTTGTAAAAGTCAGAATTAACCTAGTCTATCGGACAAAAATGGGCTTCTATCGGACAACTAGCCCCCTTCTATCGAATAAATTGTGGCGTCTATCGGACAAGTTCACAATTCTATCGGACTTTGTCACAATTTCAGCCAGTTGAAGCCCTATTTTTTCCAATCAATCACCAATTTCCGCATGATCCGACAAAAGTGTTATAATAGTTCGGTAAGAATATCGTGTATAAACCTAAACACATAATATCTTGCAAATATTAGTAGATAGGTGGCAAAAAAATGAATAAAGAGTACAGAGTGTTATTGTATTATCAGTATGTTTCCATTGAAAATCCTGAGGAATTTGCGAAGGAGCATTTAGCCTTTTGTAATGAACTTGGTTTGAAGGGCCGAATCCTTGTTGCGAATGAAGGAATCAATGGTACCGTTTCAGGAACGGTGGAACAAACGAATGCCTATATGGAAAAAATGAAGCAGGACCCGCGTTTTGCTGATATGGTTTATAAAATAGATGAAGCCGAAGAACATGCGTTCAAGAAGATGAAGGTTCGTCCTCGACCAGAGCTTGTAACCCTTCGACTAGAGGACGATGTTAATCCGAAAGAGCTTACGGGAACGTATCTAAGCCCGAAAGAATTTTATGAAAGATTGCAAGATGAGGACACGATTGTGTTGGATGCTCGTAATGATTATGAATATGATTTAGGACATTTCCGTGGGGCCATCAAGCCGGACATTCTTAATTTCCGTGATTTACCACAATGGGTAAGAGAAAATAAAGAAATGTTTGCAGACAAAAAGATTATCACGTATTGCACAGGTGGAATTCGCTGTGAAAAATTCTCTGGCTGGTTACTGAAAGAGGGCTTTAAAGATGTCGCTCAGCTCCATGGTGGAATTGTCACTTATGGAAAGGACCCAGAAGTTCAAGGCGAGCTTTGGGACGGACAGCTCTATGTATTTGATGAAAGAATCGGAGTTCCGGTTAATCAAAAGGAACATGTTGTCGTTGGGCGTGATTTTTACAATGGAGAGCCTTGTGAACGCTATGTAAACTGTGCCAACCCAGCATGTAATAAAAAAATTCTTTGCTCGGAAGAGAACGAACATAAATATTTGCGCAGCTGCTCCCACGAATGCCGAACGCATCCGAGAAACCGTTATATCGCGCAGCATGAGTTAACGGAGGAAGAAGTGGCGGAAAGATTACAGGCGATTGAATAGCATAAATGTTCCCACTTGGTGAGCAGAAAGAATACGAAACAGGGTCAGTCTCTTAATAAGAGACTGGCTCTTTTTTGTTAGGTAAGAAAGTAACTTTTCAGGACTTCGAAAATTGTCCAGCGTAAGAACCCATCGGCTCGAGGTCAAAAGCCAATCCGTCATTAAGGTTTAAGAACAGCCTTCATAACGGATTGGCTTTTGCTTGTCGGCGATTACGGGCGCCTTCCGCTTTTCTTATCATTTGTTTAGCCAACCATCTACATTTGTTCTTTATAAAGAAATGATTTGGATGTCCCATTTTCAGAAGAGAATTAATAATAGAAAAATAAGAAATTAGTCGTAAAAATGAATTGAAATAAAAGTTGATGGGAGAAATAAATAGATCTTTTTGATCATACATTCGGTATAAAGAACATATAAATTTTGAAATAAATAATGAGTTTGGTGATGTCTCCTAACCATTATAAAAGGAGGCACTCGGTTACGCTGTGGGTTGGAATAGACCTTAGACGCAAGTCGTCAAGAGTGTAGTGTGAGGGTGGGTTAAATGCCCATATTATTATTTTTTCTTATGGATTAATTGATTGATATTCTAAGTTTTCTTGGAGGGGAAAAGAATGCGCCCTAAATGGAAAAATATAGCGAGGTAAACAAATGATAGGGAAAAATATAGCTGAAATTAGGAAAAGAAGAGGATATAGCCTCTCGCAGCTTGCGGAACTATCAACTATTTCTAAATCTTATTTAAGTAATATCGAACGAAATATAAACAAAAACCCATCCATTCAAGTGATTGAGAAAATTGCAGCCATATTAAAGGTAGATCTTTTACTTTTATTAAAAACAGGTACCGATCTGGATAAACATCTAGATACGGAAAAGGAATGGGATGAATTTATAAAAGAATTAAAAAAAGCAGGAATCGAAAAAGAGAAAATTCAGCAATACAAAACGTTAATTGAATTTATTAAATGGCAAAACGAAAATGCAAATATAAAAAATGAAAACCATCCCTAATAAGGAGAATAAATGAATAAGTATATCGTTTTTCTTATAGCTGCCATTTGTATCTCTGTACTGTATTATGGGCATTTACATTGGATAGGTAATAGTAAAGCAGCTGCGTTAGAAGGCCGAAAAACGAAAGAAGAGTACTTGAAAAAGGAACAAGAATCTAAAGAGATTATGATAAATCGTTTGAAGCCAGAGGACAATAAGACCCAATCCATTATTGATTTTTTACATTATAGGGCACTAACAAAAGAAAAAGTAATTGTTTCGGTATTAGGGGGCAGTGCTACTGCTGGAGTGGGTGCGAGCAGTACATTCAATAGTTGGCCAGAATTGTTAAAGAAAAAACTGCAATCTGATTTTGAGGGGTTAGATAATCTGCAATTAATCAATAATGGAAATAGAGGATACTCCACAACAGATTTATTAAATGGTTTGAAAATTGAAGCAGTCATAAACGATCAGCCAGATTTAGTCATTTTTGAAAATGCGATGATTAACAACTATTTACAATCTATTAGTTTTAAACAAACAGAGAAAGATTTGAATGAGATTATGTCAAAGCTACAAAAAGGATTGCCGAATGCGAAAATAATGATAATTTCTCCAAACCCTATTGCAAATAATAATGCAAATCGATTGGGAGCGACCTATTTAGATTATATTAGCGAGTCGGAGAAAATCATTAAAAATAATCAATGGTCCTATTTTAATAGTCTAGAAGGAATGGGAAAGAAAGTAAGAACAGAAAAAATATTATTGGTCGACATCTTAGCAAATGATTATATTCATCCTAATGATAAAGGTAATTTCATATGGTTTGAAGTGTTATTAGATTTTTTAAAAGCGAATAGATAATGAATAACACCTAAATTTTATATCGGAATGACTGGGACCACAACAGGGGGTTCATATGGAGGAAATGATTGGCATTAAAGATATTTTTAGAATCCTTCTGAAACGTTGGAAATTAATCGTGATTATAACAATGATTACTTCAATGATTAGCGGTATGATTACCTATTTCGTCATAACGCCTATATATGAGGGGCGGGTACAAATATTAGTCAATCAGAAGGATTCTGCCCGATTAGATGTTACCCAATTAAGAAGCAATATCGAGTTGATAAATACGTATAGTGAAATCATAAAAACTCCAGCTATATTGGAGATTGTTAAAATGAATCTCGAACTTCCAGAAAGTGTTGGACAACTAAGTAGTAGAATCACGGTTAATATTCAACAGAATTCTCAAGTTTTTTCTTTGACAGTAAGAGATAGTAATCCAGGTAGGGCTGTAGAAATTGCCAATGCGGTATCTCAAACGTTCCAAAAAGAAATCATGGGCATTATGAATGTTGACAATGTTAGTATTCTTGCCGAAGCTGAGTTACCAGAAAATCCAACTCCAGTTAACCCTAAGCCATTGTTGAATATTGCTATTGCAGCTGTATTTGGTTTGATGGTCGGAATTGGTTTGGCATTCTTACTTGAATATCTAAATCATACGATAAAAGATAGTCATGATGCTGAAGCATATCTTGGGATAACGGTGTTAGGATCGATCAATAAGATGACGAAAAAAAAATTCAAAAACAATTCCAAAAGAAATAAAGGAGTTGAAACACTTGAAGGATAGGGAAAAGAAAGATAACAGAGCCGTCCATTTAATTGCCCATAGTTATCCAATGATGCCTATTACAGAACAGTATCGACAAATAAGGAGTAACATTTTATTTACCTCTGCGGATAAAGGTATTAAATCAATTATTATTACATCCCCTGAACCGAAAGAAGGAAAATCTACTACAGCTGCCAATCTGTCTATTGTACTGGCCCAACAAGGAAAGAGGGTATTGTTAGTAGATGCTGATTTACGGAAGCCTTCCGTTCATTTGGATTTTAAGGTTAGTAATGTGGAAGGGTTAACTAATATTTTAACATACAAAATACGCCTAGAAGAGGCTATCACGGATACGTATATACCTAATTTGCATCTATTGACGAGCGGACCATTACCACCGAATCCTTCAGAACTATTAAATTCAGAAACTATGGATATACTAATGCAGGAACTGAAAGAAAAGTATGAATTTATTATCTTCGATTCTCCACCTATTCTCGCTGTTACGGATCCACAAATTTTAGCAAACAAATGCGATGGTGTTGTAATGGTAGTGAGTAGCGGAAAGACGCGAAAAGATAAGGCGATAAAAGCAAAAGAATTACTTGAAAAAGCTAAGTCACATTTTCTTGGTGTTGTAGTGAACGGAGTTGAAGAGAAGAGTTCAGATTATTACAGCCAATATTGAGGCATCATTCATAAAAAGATTAAATCAGCAAGGGGGGGTAAAGCGATAATGAATAAAATACGTAAAGCGATTATACCAGCAGCTGGGCTAGGGACAAGATTCCTACCTCTTACAAAAGCGATGCCGAAGGAAATGCTGCCCATCGTAGATAAACCAACGATTCAATACATCGTGGAGGAGGCAGTTGCCTCAGGAATTGAGGATATTATTATCGTTACAGGTAAAGGAAAACGTTCGATTGAAGACCATTTTGATAATGCTTTCGAACTCGAAAATAGTCTAATGGAGAAAAACAAATTTGAATTATTAGAGAAAGTTCAAGCTCCTTCGAAAGTGGATATTCACTATATAAGACAGAAGGATCCAAAAGGATTAGGCCATGCTGTATGGTGTGCAAGAAAATTTGTCGGGAACGAACCTTTTGCAGTTTTACTCGGTGATGACATTGTTCAAGCTGAAACTCCTTGCATCAAACAGCTAATAGATGAGTATGGAAAAACGCTATCGTCCATCATCGGCGTACAAACTGTTTCAGAAGATGAAACACATCGCTATGGAATTGTCGACCCAGGCAAACAAATGGGCAGACGTTATGATGTTCATAACTTTGTGGAAAAACCGGTAAGGGGGACTGCCCCATCTAACTTGGCTATTATGGGACGTTATGTTTTTACTCCGGAAATATTTATGTTTTTAGAAAAACAAGAAATAGGGGCAGGTGGAGAAATTCAGCTGACGGACGCGATCCAAAGGTTAAACGCCATTCAAAGGGTATTTGCATATGATTTTGAAGGGAAAAGGTACGATGTAGGGGAAAAACTAGGTTTTATTCAAACAACGATTGAATTTGCTTTGGAGAATGCTGAGCTAAAGGATGATCTAATAAAGTATTTGAAAACCAAAATGATCCATGAAAAATCATCTATAGAGGTGAACTGATTGAAGGCGCGGGTTAATGTTGAATCGACTGAATTAAATGTTAACACCTTGGAAGTAGCTTTTAAGAATAATGACAGTCTTTTCTACCTTTTAAGTAAAAGATTGATAGATATTATTGGATCAGTCGTTGGTATTTTTCTAATAATACCCTTTATTATCATCTTCTCAGTCATTTATCACACGCGTGAAAATAAAGGTCCAATGTTCTTTAAACAGGAAAGAATGGGGAAATACGGTAAAAGGTTCATGGTTTATAAGTTTCGTTCCATGGTTGTGGATGCGGAAATAAAATTAAAAATGAATGAAGTCCTTTACCGAAAATACTTACAAAATAACTTTAAATTGGAGCAAGATGAAGATCCTAGAATCACGAAATTTGGAAGATTTATAAGGAAAACGAGTATAGATGAATTACCCCAGTTATTTAATGTTTTAAAAGGTGAAATGAGTTTGGTGGGACCAAGACCTGTTGTATTGGAAGAACTAAAAGAATACTCAAATAAAATAAGTGAATTTTTATCTGTAAAACCCGGAATAACAGGCTATTGGCAAGCAAATGGGAGAAGTGAAGTTGGTTACCCAGAGCGGGTGGAGATAGAGTTGTATTATGTTTACAACAAATCTTTATTATTGGATATTAAAATTCTATGTAAGACAGTGATACAAGTTATTAAAAGAAAAGGTGCCTACTAAATAGACCGTGAGAGCGGAATTTAATAAAGGAAAAAGCTATGAATAATTAAGGAGAAGTACATGCTCATTTATTTATTATTGCCCTTAATAATTGTCTATTGTTTTTTTCTTTCGAGAGTAACTATTTTTAGAAATAGTAATTGGGGTAGTAATGAGATGTATGTTTCAAGAAATAATATCACGATATTTTCCTGGTTTGTTATTTTATTAGGATTAGCTGCTTTTAAAGGTATAAGCGTCGGTGTAGATTATCCGATGTATTATGGTTTTTTTCTTCATAAACACTATATCGGACTCCTTGAACCAGGTGTAAGTGTCATTTATGACATAGCAGTGAGATACAATAGCTTTTATATCTTTTCAATAGGTGTTTATTTTCTATTTCTCTTCTTCATTTTCTATGGGATAAGGAAGAATAGTCCTAATTATTTAATTAGTATTTTCTTTTTTGTCATCATGCATATTTATTATAATGGTTATAATCAAATTCGCCAGCTGATATCTGTATCTATCCTCTTTTGTTTTGCGAATTATTTAATTTCGAATAAGAGAATGGATAAGATCAAGTATATATTTGTTATTTTATTAGCCCTATTATTTCATAATAGTGCTATTTTTCTTTTTACATTGTTATTTATTCCTAAGAAAAAATTAAAGCCTATCGTTGTCATTCCACTTTTTCTCATCTCTTGCGTTTTTTATTTTATTCCCTCCATTAAGAATCAAATAGGGGAGATTATGGTTTTCGTATCGGGATTCTATGGAGAGAAATATGGACAAGGTTCGTATAATTTTTTCGGAGTCAATAAGGAAAAGGGGCTACTGCAGTTTATTCCCGTTTTTATTCAAATGGTGATTGTTGTCATTTCTCTATATTTATCAAATCCTAAAGTGAATCTGGGCATAAACGATAGACTTTATCAATTTAGCGCCAATGCTGTCATTGTAAATTTATGTCTATATTCTTTAGCAGGAATAGAGGCAATTGACAGATTACAAATTTATTTTTCGTGTTTCAACATTTATTTTTATTCATATTTAGTACACCTTTTATTGAATGATAAACAGAAACTAAATGGTCAAATTTTTGTGATAATTATTATCGCATTTTGGATTTTATATTATATATTGAGGCTTATGATCAATGTTCACGGTATTGTACCGTATAGCTTTTTTTTTAGTTAATTTTTTAAGGAGATTTAGTATAAATGAATGGATTAAGCCTGATCATTCCTATCTATAATGTGGAGAAATATATTGGTGATTGTTTACAATCGGTTGTAACAAGTATGAGTGGTTTTTCTAATATTGAAATCATCCTTGTGAATGATGGGTCAACGGATCGTTCTAGCGAAATCGCACAAAAATTTGCGAATCAATATCCTCATTGTCATTATGTATCGAAAGAAAATGGTGGCTTATCAGATGCAAGGAATTATGGATTAAACTATGTTCAATATGATTATGTAACTTTTTTAGATAGTGACGACTATATAGCAGAAAATTATTTTTCTGAGGTTTTCGAGGCGTTACAAAACAAACCAGATATGATTATCTTCGATTGGATGGATGTTGGAGAAGATGATTATACCAATATTGTAAAGGGAATGGATTTTCCTGATCATTTATGGACTGTACAACCAAGTGCATGGAATAAAGTCTATAAAACTTGCTTATTTAATGAAGTGAAATTTCCTAAAGGTAAGATTTATGAGGACGTTGGTACCATTTATAAATTACTAAGGTTTGTAAACGATTATATCTATATTAATAAACCACTCTATATGTATCGAAAAAATCGGGCGGGGAGCCTTTTAACCACGATATCTCCGAAGATCAATGACATTTATGAAATGTTAGACGATACGTATACCTATTATCAGCAAAATAATGCTCTTACGAAAAGGAATGAAGAAGGGCTTTGTTATCAGTATGTGAAAATTTTGATGTGGTCGAATATGTATCGACAATTGAAATTTTTTAAATTTAATTTTATCGCCTTTTATCAAAAAATGAGAGAAACGAGAAGTTTAGTTTACAAGTATTTTTCCGATTGGAAGTTAAATCCCTTCTTATTGAATAATCAAAGCTATTTTACTAACAGATTTGGAGAGAACTATATTCGTAGAATCGATCACTTAGGTGTGGGATTTTTACCAACGATGTATACGGTAATCATACTTATTGCTAGGAATATAAGAAAAAGATGAAAGGTGAGGTTTCCTTTTGTGAACAGACAAAAAATCTTATTTATTATGCAAAGTCTTCAAGGTGGGGGGGCTGAAAGAGTAACACTTGATGTCATTAGACAACTAGACAGGAATATGTTTGAGCCATCTATCGTAGTTGTCAATTATTTTGGAGAATTAATATCTTATTTACCTGAAGATATAAGTGTAATAAAGGTGCTTTCAGAGAAGGAAAAAACGATCTTTCATGTTTTGAAAGTTATAAGAGCTGTAACAATGGCTGCTAAAAATGCGAATCTTATCATCGGTACGTTAGAGTTAACTCCTACTTATTTATCTTCTATTGCTTCAGTCCTAACCAAAAAGCCTTCAATAGGCTGGGTACACATCGATGTCCAACGATATCCGAAGACAAATACGAAAATTCATCAATTCCTTATTAACAAGCTGTACACTAAGCTAAAAATGATCATAGCAGTTTCAAACGGGGTAAAAGATTCATTTGAGAAAATGTTTCCGCAAATTAACGTACCAATTAAACGAATATACAACCCAATTAGGATAGAGGAAATAAATAGCATGCTTAGCGAAAAGAATGATTTAGATGAAATTAAGGAGCCAATTATTTTAGGCATTGGACGATTGACGGAAATGAAGGGATTTGATGATCTAATAAAAGCGCATAAATATTTATTAGATCACCATGTACAAAACAAATTGATCATTCTGGGAGAAGGTGATCAAAGAGAATACTTGGAAAAATTGATTGTAGATTTAAATGTACAAAATAGTGTTATCTTAAAGGGCTTCGTTGAAAATCCATACAAGTATATGCGTTCTGCTAATGTGTTCGTGCTAAGTTCCAAATATGAAGGTTTTTCAGTTGTTATTGCGGAAGCTTTATCAGTTGGCATTCCAGTGGTATCAACGGATTGTCCAAGTGGGCCTTCCGAAATTCTTGAAAACGGGAAGTACGGCTTGTTATCTCCTGTAAATGATTACAAGTCACTTGCAATGAATATAATTGAAACATTAAAAACAGAAGATGGAGACGTGCAAAAAAATATTCGAATGAAACGAGCACATGATTTTTCTTTTCAGAAAATTGTACCTGAGTTTGAAGCGTTATTTAGCGAAGTAAGTGGGCAAAAAATAGTAGGTGGTGAAAGAAAACTTGCCTATAAAAACAATATTAAAACGGAATAAATATATTTATTCTTTTCTTGTCGTGATCATGAATACAGTGCAATTTTTCATCTCTACTATTCAATTTCAAATTAGTAAGTTTTTAAGAGTGAGTCGAATATATCGAAGGAGCCCTTACGAAAAGTTGAAAATTCTTAAAGATAAACATAAGGGAGAAAGATGTTTTATTGTAGCTACCGGGCCAAGTTTAGTAATAGAGGATTTAGACAAATTAAGAAATGAAATGACTTTTAGTATGAATTCCATCTTTTTATCATTTAATGAAACGGATTGGAGACCAAACTATTACGGGATTCAATTTCCTGAATTCTTTCATAAATATAAAAATGAAATTGATCAATTAAATGTGGAACTAAAGCTCGTCGGGGATGTAGTATCCAAACAAGTAAAGTTATCAGACGATTATTATATTTATCCACTTCATATGCTAAACCATAATTGGACGCATAAAAAGTATCATTCCAAATTTAGTGCTGATGCTTTTGAGGTTGTCTATAGTGGATATACCATCACTTATTCTTTAATTCAATTAGCTGTCTATATGGGATTTGAAGAAATCTATTTAATCGGCGTGGATTGTAATTATGCTAGTAATAAGAACAATCATGTGAAAGATTATGGGATAGTTGATCCATTAGCTTCAGCAGCAGGTGAAAAAATGATCTGCGCCTTTAAGGAAGCAAAGAAATATGCAGATAATCATCAAATAAAAATTTATAACGCAACAAGGGGAGGGATGCTTGAGGTATTCGAGAGGGTTGATTTCGATTCACTATTTTTAAAAGACAAAGCAGTAAACATTAACTAATGCAACTAGAGAAATTCTCTGGCTGCATTTTTTTATGGGGAATTTTTAAAAGCTCAGTTATTGATTTTTAAACCGTTGATTGGAGCTGAAGTCGCTTGACTCCTGCGGGATTAGCAGGACAGGTGAGACCCCACAGGCGTTGAAGCGCCGAGGAGGTTCAAGCAGCCCGCCCCGCGGAAAGCAAGCGACTGCAGCGGAAATCAACACTCTAGTTTAACAGAGCTTTTTGTAAAAAAACTGGAAGTTTAATAGTTGGTGATTAGGAATGGAAGAAAAGAAAGTTAGTATCATCATACCTGTCTATAATAATGAAAAATTCCTAGATAAATGCCTTACTAGTGTATTAAACCAATCGTTAAATGAGATTGAAATTATTATTATAAATGATGGATCAACAGACGGAAGCTTCATGAAGCTTAAGGAATATGAAAGTGAAAATTCAAATATTATTCTTTTAAATCAACGAAACGCAGGTCAGGCTGCAGCGATCAATCGTGCTTTAGATATAGCCTGTGGAGAGTACATTGCATTTGTTGATGCAGATGATTACATTGAACACCATATGATGGAAACCTTATTTAAAGAGGCTAAAGCGGATAATCTTGATTTAGTGATTTGCAATTGGAGTAAAGTTGACACGGATGGCAAAATATTGAGTTATCATGACCATGCAAAGTATGATCAAAAACTTCTAGATCGAAATGAAGTGATTCGTGAGTTTCTAATAAATGAAAAGGAACTTGTGGAAGGCTTTTCGTGGAATAAATTAATTAAGCGAAGTTTGTTCAGTGAATATCATATTAGATATCCTAGTATTAAATATGAAGATATTCCAACCATATTTAAAGTATTAACAAAGATCAATAACTGTAAATTTATTAATAAAAATCTATATTATTATGTCCAGCATCCTGCTTCCATTACGAATACGAAAAATCCAACAAACGTTAGAGGATTTGTTGAAGCTATTGAAATGATTCATGACATACTGATAGAGGAAAATTTAACTTTGGAATTTAAAGATGACTATTATATTTACAAGAGTAATTGTTTACTGTCAGAATATATTGTCTCGATAGAGGTGGTAAAAGGGTCTGCGGAATTGGCAAAAACCTTTGAAACCATATTTCAATCTTTAAAAATAATGAGATTATTAAAATGGAATAAACCAATAAATTTAAAACTATTAATAAAAGTATTTTTATATAAAATTCGCTTATTACCACAATGTATTATGGTTTATCAAAAATTCAAGTCTATATTTAATTAATTTTGCGACAAACTTATAAAGTGGTACTAAGGAATTTTGTAAAACACAAAAAATCTTAGAGGGCTGATTAGTGAAATGAAGGATTCATTGCTAGACTTTCCGGTTATTGGTGATCAAAGGGGGTCCCTAGTAGCTCTTGAACAGTTTAAAAATATCCCTTTTGAAATTAAGCGTGTTTATTATATCTATGGTAACAAACATAAAAAGGCAAGAGGGTTTCATGCACATTACGATTTGCAACAGGTACTTATTTGTGTAAGTGGATCTTGTAAAGTAATCGTCGATAATGGAAAAGATAGAAAAGAATATAAATTGGATAAACCAAATCAAGGTTTGATTGTTGACAGATACATTTGGCGTGAAATGTATGATTTTTCTGATGATTGTGTTTTGTTTGTTTTAGCAAGTGATTATTATGATGAAAACGATTATATCAGGAATTATGAAGAGTATCTTATAGCTGTAAATAAATTAAAAAGAAGAGGGTGATATTTTGAAAGGAATTATTTTAGCTGGTGGTTCCGGGACTCGACTTTATCCACTGACAAAAGCAGTCTCTAAACAAATTTTGCCTATCTATGATAAACCAATGATTTATTATCCTTTATCCGTCTTAATGTTAGCAGGGATAAAGGACATCTTAATCATTTCTACGCCAAGAGATATTGCCCTGTTTCAAGATTTATTAGGAAATGGAAGTCACTTAGGAATTAATATTGTATATGCTGTGCAAGAGAAACCGAATGGTCTAGCTGAAGCCTTTATCATAGGTGAGGAGTTTATTGGTGATTCCCCTGTGGCTCTAGTTTTAGGAGATAATATCTTCTATGGAACCGATTTCGGACATCGAGTACAAGAAGCTGCCTCCTTAATAAAAGGGGGTATTATTTTTGGCTGCTTTGTGAATGATCCGAGAGCATATGGTGTAATTGAAGTAGATGAAAATGAGAATCCAATTTCTATTGAGGAGAAACCTGAAAATCCTAAGTCCAAATATGCTGTTCCAGGATTATATTTCTTTGATAACCAAGTCGTTCAGAGAGCTAAAGAGGTTCTACCGTCCGCAAGAGGTGAACTTGAAATTACCTCTATTATTGATCAATACCTTTCTAAAGGAGAACTAACAGTCGTATTGTTAGGTAGAGGTTTAGCCTGGCTTGATACTGGAACAAATGAGTCTCTACTGGAAGCTTCCAATTTTATTGAAGCCATCCAAAAACGACAAGGATTATATATTGCATGTATCGAAGAAATTGCGTACAGAAGGGGATATATTACAAGCGGGCAATTGATCAAGTTAGCACGTCCACTAATTAAAACAGATTATGGAAAATATTTAATGGATATCGCGGATGAAACGAGTAAGGTTGTTCCATTACAGTTTTCTTCTTGAGGTTGAAAGGGGAATAGGATGAATATTTTAGTAACAGGTGGAGCAGGGTTTATTGGCTCGTATTTTATTAAATATATGTTAGCAAAGTATGACTATACAATCATCAACCTGGATGCATTAACGTATGCCGGCAACCTAGGGAATTTACAAGAAATAGAGGATGATCCTCACTATCGATTTGTAAAAGGTGATATAGGGAATCATGACCTGCTTGATGAACTTTTCATCAAATACGAAATCGATGTTGTCATAAATTTTGCAGCGGAATCACATGTAGATCGAAGTATCGAAGCTCCGGAAATCTTCTTAAAAACCAATGTTTTAGGCACTCAAGCATTATTGGATGTCGCCAAAAAGCATTGGGTATTTAAGAATCATTGGAAAGAAGGAGTTAAATTCATTCAAATTTCAACAGATGAAGTGTATGGAACATTAGGAAAAGAGGGCTATTTTACTGAACAAACAAATTTAGCACCAAACAGCCCCTATTCAGCATCAAAAGCAGCTGCCGATTTAATGGTCAGGGCTTATCATGAAACCTATGGATTACCCATTAATATTACAAGATGTTCCAATAATTATGGACCGTATCAATTCCCAGAGAAGCTCATTCCGTTAATGATCAAAAACGCACTACAGGAAAAAACTCTTCCTGTCTACGGGGATGGGAAACAAATAAGAGATTGGCTTCATGTTCATGATCATTGCAGGGCAATTGATACCGTTCTTCATAAAGGAAGATCTGGTGAAGTATATAATATAGGTGGAAATAATGAAATGGAAAATATCGAATTAGTAAAACTAATTCTCCGTTTATTAGGCAAAAAAGAGACATTAATCCAATTTGTTCCTGACCGATTAGGTCATGACAGACGATACGCAATCGATCATTCTAAACTAACAACAGAATTAGGATGGCTACCTATTTATACCTTTGAGGAAGGGATTAAACAGACGATCAATTGGTATATAGAGAACACAACGTGGCTGGAAAGTAACAATCCTTTCAATCGATCATATGTAAAAACCCTTAAGTAAAAAGGAATAGAATATGGATAATAAAAAGCAGCTCAGTATTAATTTAATCGCAAATTTAATGTCTTTTTCGATTGGTATTGGTGTAAGTTTTATCCTTACACCTTTTTTAATTGAACATGTGGGAAAGGAAGCCTATGGTTTTTTTCCCTTGGCTAATAATTTTGTGACGTATATGAACTTAGTAGTCCTTGCCCTAAATTCAATGGCAGCTAGGTTTATTATGCTAGAAGTGATGAAAAAGGATCTTTTGCAGGCGAACATCTATTTCAATTCTGTCTTTTATTCGAATATGATCATGGTCACTTTGCTAGCGATTCCACTTTGCTTGATCATATTCTTTATCGATCGTTTTTTACATGTACCACAAAGCCTGCATAATGAAATACAAATTCTATTTAGTTTCATTTTTTTAACTTTTTTAATAACGGTTTTAGGTTCCGTCTTTCAAGTGGCCACATTAGCGATGAATCGAATCGATATACGATCTTATCAGGATATCGTTCAAAGTGGTTTAAAGGGTGGCTTGTTTCTCTTTTTATTTACTATTTTTACACCGTCAATCTATTATGTTGGAATTGTTAGTTTAAGTGTGAGTGTCATCGGAACCTTTATTTCTATTTATCTGACAAATCGTCTCCTGCCAGGGTTATCTCTATCAGTATCCTATTTTCGAATGAAAGCGGTCAAGGAACTTCTCAGTTCTGGAGTTTGGGTGTCTTTAAATCAACTAAGTGTGGTTTTACTAACCGGTCTAGATCTTCTATTAGCCAATCTATTTTTTGGTGCTGCAAAAGCAGGTGAATATTCCATTGCACAAACGGTCCCGATTTTTTTAGTTTTCCTAATTGGGATGATTGTGGGCGTATTCGTTCCACCTTTAGCTGCCCGTTATGCGGAAAATGATATTGGAGGATTAGTACGGGAGGTGCACTTTTCCTGCAAAGTGTTAAGTGTGTTAATAAGTGTTCCAATCTCTGGCTTTATCGTTTTTGGAGATGATTTTTATCGTCTGTGGGTTCCAGGAGAAGATGCCGAATATTTACATGTCCTATCGATTATTATGATGGGACCTTACTTTATCAATGGTTCTATCAATATATTGTTTAATGTGAATACGATTTTAAATAAAGTCAAGTTACCTTCTATTATGTTGTTAGTTTCTGGGGTGGTAAATGTTGGTTTAGTGTTTATTTTAATCCAATTTACCAATCTTGGCTTATTAGCCATACCTATTTCTAGTTCCATAATCAGTGTTTTACGAAATCTTATGTTCACGCCGATCTACCCAGCCAGGTGCTTGGGTATCAAGTGGAACACTTTTTATCCTTTAATCGTACGTAATTTGATCACAACAATTGTATTAGTTGCTTTATTCCATTCGATTCAACGTCTAATCCATATTAATCAATGGTCAGACTTTGCTCTAGTTGCCATAGGATGCGGCATGATTGGTTATTTTACGAGTCTCATTACTTCATTAAATAGAAAAGAATTAAAAAGGCTTAAACAACTCTTTGCTTCAAAGCTGTTGCGAAAAAAGAGGTTGCAAGAATCAAATTAATAACAAGTTCAATGTGGAGGCGGTATGGATTATGAGCATTATTGGTGTAATCCCAGCTAGATATCATTCTTCAAGATTTCCAGGTAAACCTTTAGCAGATATTTGTGGAAAGCCGATGATTTGGTGGGTTTATAACCAACTAAAGCTGGTTCCAGAGTTGGATGAGGTTTACGTTGCAACAGATGATAATAGAATCAAAGATGTTTGTGAAGAGTTCGAAATGAACGCGATTATGACCGCAGCTAGTCACAAAACTCACTTAGATCGACTTTACGAGGTGTCTACAAAAGTAGCTGCCGACTTTTATATTAATGTGAATGGTGATGAGCCGTTAATCGAAGCAGAGGCTATTCAGAAAATCATACCTGAAAACATTGACCCGGAGTCCTTGTTTGTTTCCAATCTTATGACAGAACTAAAGAATCCATTAGAAGCGGTAGACTTCTCCAAGATAAAGGTTGCAACGGATGTTAATGGATATGGATTGTACATGGCTAGAAGTCCGATACCATACCCGAAAGGAACCTACAGCTTTACCTATAAGAAATTTGTTGGTGTCCAATGCTTTACGAAAAGTGCATTGGATTTTTGTTTTCATGCCCAGAGGGGACCTTTGGAAGAAGCGGAAGATATTGATGAATTTCGATTTTTAGAAAATGGCCAAAGGATCAAATTTATTGAATCAAATGTGACTACGTTATCGGTAGATACTCCTAAGGATTTAGAAGCGGTGAAGTCCATTATTCATCATCAAATGAAACAGGGTGATTATATTTATGAGTAAAATCATGATTCTTGATTGCACCCTTCGCGATGGGGGCTATATAAATGGTTGGCACTTTGGAGAACGAACCATTAAAAAAATCATTTCTAAATTATCAATGTCGAAAATTGACATTATTGAATGTGGATTTATCGAAGAAAAGGACTTCGATGAAAATAAGACCCTATTTAATAATGTGGAAAGAATACGAGAATACATTGAGCCAAAGAACGAACACATACATTATGTTGGAATGATTGCCCAACCATATATTTCGATTGATAAGCTTTCTGATTGTGACGGTAAATCCATTGATGGTATACGGGTAACCTTTCATGAAAATGAAATCGAAGAGGCTTTAATCTATGGAAAACGATTAATGGAAAAAGGCTATAAGGTTTATATTCAGCCAGTGGGAACGACAAGCTATTCTGATTCAAGCTTATTAGAATTGATCGATAAAGTGAATCAGTTAAATCCATACGCTTTTTATTTAGTCGACACACTTGGGATCATGTACAAAAACGACCTGCTTAGAATGTTTCATCTTCTAGATAATAACTTGAAAGAATCCATTTGTATTGGATTTCATTCGCATAATAATCTGCAATTGTCCTTTTCCAATGCACAGGAATTATTAGCTCTGCATACGAAAAGAAGGATTATTATCGATTCTTCAGTTTTTGGAATGGGTAGAGGGGCAGGGAATCTTTGTACAGAGCTCATTACCCATTATATTAATGAGAATATAGAAGATAAATATGATACGGTTCCTTTATTAGAAATTGTCGACGAGCATCTAAGTACGATGAATACCGAAGTGAAATGGGGCTACTCGATTCCATATTATCTTGCTGCTATCAATAAATGTCACCCTAACTATGCTCATTATCTAATCAATAAGCAAACGATTTCTGTTAAGTCGATCCATACGATTTTAAAGAAAATACCAATGAGAACAAGGGATATTTATGATAAACACTTAATTGAAGATTTATATATCGATTATCAAAGTCACTTTGTTAATGATTCGGATGATCTTGAAGTCATCAGAAGGGTGGTTGGTGAAAGGAAAATACTTATTATTGCTCCTGGAAAATCGATTGAAAACCAAAAGGAAGAAATCAATGATTTTATTCGAGTGAATGATCCTTTTGTGTTTAGCGTTAATTTTATTCCACATTCGTTTATGACGGATGCCGTGTTTATTAGTAACCAAAAACGCTTTGAACGTGTTTCAGATATTATGGACAATCAATTAGAAAATACAACGTTCATAACGACTTCCAATATTTCTAATTCAAAAAATGATTCCACTTTCATCGTTAATTATTCGGATCTACTTAACGATAATCCAATCATTTCCGATAATGCTGGCTTAATGCTACTAAATCTTTTACAACGTTTATCGGTGAAAAATGTATATTTCGCAGGATTTGATGGTTTCAGTATCAATAAGAGTAACAACTATTTTTCAACTGAAATGAACAATCATACAGAGCTTCATGAACTTGTAAAGAAAAACGAAGCGATTAGTGAATTTTTGGAAATGAAGCAAAAGAAAATGAATCTTCATTTTATTACATCAACCGTCTATAATGATGCGTATACAGATGCAGTGATTAACTAGAAGGCTTGGAGGAACTATGAAATATTCTACCATTATCTTTGATTTAGATGGAACTTTACTTGATACTTCAGAAGGTATCATGTTAGGGGCTAGTTATACAGTTAGAAGGATGGGGGCTGCTGAATTAACGATTGATCAGCTAAAAAGCTTTATTGGACCACCTCTATTGGATTCCTTTATTCGGGAATGTGGCTTTATCGAAAAAGAAGCAAGAACAGCAGTAGAATTATATCGAGAAAGATATAAAGAAAAAGGAATATATGAGGCAAAGCATTATGACCGAATAAAAGAACTATTAGTTGCGATAAAGGAAATGAAGGGTAAAACTGCCGTAGCTACGCTTAAGCTGGATGCCTTCGCAAAGGAAATGATCAACCATTTCGAATTATTGCCTTATTTTGATTCAATCAATGGAATAGATCATAGGGACGTCCATTCTAAGGCTGATATTATTTCCATTTGCTTAAAAGAATTGGATCAGCAAGATGCTTCAAAAGTAGTCATGATCGGTGACAGCATCTATGATGCCATCGGGGCTGAACAAATGGGTATAGACTTCATTGCGGTCACTTATGGCTATGGATTTAAAAATAAAGAAGAAGCAAGTCAAAGTAAGCATGTTTTTATTGCTGAAACAGTTGATGAGATAAGAGCATTTTTGGAGCTTTAATCAAATATGATGACATTCATACAAAAACGATAATGACTAAAGGAAACAAAAAATACCACTAGAGAATTTTTCTGGTGGTATTTTTGGTTTCCATAAAAATAGGGGGTCAGATCGCATGACTATATTTTCGGCTGTATTAGACCATATAGAAGTAATTGAGAAAATAAAAGAGACATTAATGAATGAGATTGAATTAGTTGGTATGGAGTGTAAAAAAGCTTTAGAAAATGGAAATGTGATTTATTTCATGGGGAATGGTGGCAGTGCAGCAGATAGCCAGCATCTTGCGGCTGAACTTGTCGGCAGATTCGTGAAAGAGAGAAAAGGATTGCCTTCGGTTGCATTAACTACGGATACATCTATTCTTACTGCTGTTGGAAATGATTATGGGTTTGAGGAGATATTCAGTAGACAAATAGAAGCATTAGTTAAGCCCGATGACGTTGTAATTGGTATCACCACTTCAGGCAATAGTCCAAATATTATTAAAGCAATAAATAAAGCAACAGAACTGGGGGCAACTACCATTGGTTTAACAGGAAGAGATGGTGGTATGTTAAAAGATCTATGTGACCATTGTCTTGTAATCCCTTCCAATAATACGGCTAGAATTCAAGAAGCGCATATTTTAATCGGCCATATGATTTGTGAAATCCTAGATGAGGAGTATTAATGGATGATTAAAAATGTTCCATTTCTAATTGATCTCTTTAAAACAAAAATTAAAGATTGCCATGTTCTTGTTATTGGAGACGTTATGTTAGATAAATATTGCTTCGGGGACATGACAAGAATCTCTCCAGAAGCACCTGTCCCAGTGGTGAATATGAAAGAAGAAATGAAAACACTAGGTGGGGCCGCGAACGTAGCAAATAATTTAGCCCATTTAGGATGTAAAGTTTCTCTCGCTGGAGTTGTAGGGGATGATCAAGGTAAAAATGAACTTTTCGATATGTTGAGATTTGGAAGTATTGACCATTCAGGAATGATTATTGGTAACAGATGTACAACGACGAAAACTAGAATTATCAGTGGGAATCAGCAAGTTCTTAGGATGGATAATGAAGAAAAAATGGATATTTCAGATTCCATACTGGAGCAGTTTGAAGAATGGTTTTTAAATAAAATGGCACATGAACACTTTGATGCGATTATCATTTCAGATTATGAAAAAGGATTCTGTCGAAAAGAGCTTTGCCAAAAAGTGATTCATACAGCTAATCAACATGATATACCGATCATTATTGATCCTAAAGGAAATGACTGGAGCAAATATACAAATGCCACCATGGTTACTCCAAATCTAAAAGAATTAAGTGGAATAATTGGAAGGAAATTATCGAATACAGATGAAGTTATCCATCAATATGGACCCGAATTAAGGAAGAGATTTGCTTTCGATTATTTGTTAGTTACACGGTCTGATAAAGGAATGAGTCTAGTTGGAGAAGATAAAATCATTCATATTCCTACTTTAGCTAAAGAGATTTTTGATGTTTCTGGTGCCGGCGATACGGTTGTTTCTACAATAGCTGCCTTTATAGGGATTGGAGCCCAAATAGATGATGCAGTAAAAATCTCCAACCTTGCCGCCAGAATTGTCATTGGCAAATTAGGAACGTATGCTGTTCGAGATTTTGAGTTACTGGATCAATTGGAATTATTCATTGAAAGTGTTGAGAATTTATCAAATAAAGTAGCATCTAGAAACGAATTGAAGCAATTGGTCAATAAATGGAGGGCAAATGGTGAGAAAATCGTTTTCACAAACGGCTGTTTTGATTTACTGCATATCGGCCATGCTACTTATTTGAAGGATGCTAGACGATTAGGAAATAAACTAATTGTTGGACTCAATAGTGATAGCTCTATAAAAAGATTAAAGGGACCTAGTAGACCGATACTAAATGAAAATGATCGAGCAAAAATGCTCTCATTCTTTGAATTTGTCGATGCTGTTTGTCTATTTGATGAAGATACACCATTACACCTACTTTCTGAAGTAAGACCCGATATTTTAGTAAAGGGTGGAGATTATACGCCAGAAGAAGTTGTTGGTCGTGAATATACAGACAAGGTTGTCATCATCTCCTTTGTGGAAGGTTATTCCACATCTAATATCATCGAGAAAATTTCTTATAAAGAACGTTCTAAAGTGTAAATTATCAAATAAAATAACGGTGAGAAATGATGAAAGAACGAGGAAATACAAAATTAAAGATAATAGATAAATTTCTTGGAATACCAATTGTTTTTACCCTTGGGTTATTCAAGAAAAAGAAAAAGAGAGAGAGGCTGAATCCGCGAAATATCATTATCGTAATGATCGCGGCAATCGGAGATACACTATTACTCTCATCAATTATAAAAGAATTAACTCATCTTTATCCAAATGTGAACATCACTCTTGTATGTTCAAATGGAAATATTTCAGCTGCTAAAAACATACCAAATATTAATCAAATCATTAAGTTTGACATGTCGAATGTATGGAGTAGTTTTTTAGTTTTAAAGAAACTTAAAGCGTATGATCTTTTACTAGACTTCGGAGCTTGGTCTAGATTAAATGCTATTATCTCCTATGTCATTAAAGCGGATTATAAAATTGGCTTTAAAAGAAAGAATATATTTAGACATTATATTTATGACCAAACTGTAGAACATACAGATCATATACATGAGTTAGAAAATTACCGTAATCTTTTCAGCTCCTTAGGAAGTAGTTTATTAGGATTTAAACCTGAATTTATTATTAATGAAAAAAGTATGAAAAAAATTAGAATGCTGCTACATCCTTATCAAAAATATATCATTTTCCATTTGTTTGCATCGGGTTCCCATAAAGAGAAAAAAGAATGGCCAGAATCAAATTGGATTCGTTTAGCAAACCGTTTAAAGGGAGAAAACTATACCATTCTTTTAACTGGTGGAAAACAAGATAGTTACTATGCAAATGAAATCAGCCAGAAAATAGGGACGAATTGTATTTCTCTCGCTGGAAAGCTTTCTTTAGAGGAAACGGCCGCTTTAATAAATGAAGTAGGAACGATTGTAACGGTCAATACAGGGATCATGCATCTTGCTGCAACAACGAGGGCAAGTATTACGGCCATACATGGACCTACATCACCACAAAGATGGGGACCGATTTCAGAGAAAGCTGTTATCCTCGAACCAAGAATAAAGTGCGATCATCTACTTAGCTTAGGATTTGAAAAACATGAATGTGTAATTGAAGGTGGTTGTATATCAACCATTGAGGTGGATGATGTTTATAATGTCTTAACAAAGAATTTGCCGAAAATGGGTGTGGGAACATGATAAATGAATTAAAGAAAAGTGAACTAACCAACTTTGCAAAAATAGAAGATGTACGTGGGATCCTTATTTCACTTGAAGCTTTAAGAGATATCATTTTTGAAATAAAGAGAGTTTACTATATTTATAATACGAAAGCGAACTTATCCAGAGGCTTTCATGCTCATAAGAATTTGCAACAGCAAATAATTTGTGTAAGTGGATCGTGCGAAGTTGTGTTAGATAATGGAAAAGAAAAACGTTGTTATCATTTAAATGAACCACATCAAGGTCTATTTGTTGATAAAATGATTTGGCATGAGATGCATAATTTTTCAGAAAATTGCGTCCTGATAGTACTAGCAAGTGATTATTATAATGAAGAGGACTATATAAGAGATTATGAAGATTTTATTGCGCATAAAGGGGCAGTAATACCCCCACCTCAAGGTAGTGGGTGAAAACTAGATATCCTAGTTGGGGATAACTGCCCGTAAAGGCTTGACGACGGACAGGATGTCCTAGTCAGGCGAAGGCACAGGACGTGCCGTGACTTGAGCGTGATTGGTTCAACTAACAATCAGTGGGGATGAAGAACCCCCACTGATTGAGTTTCACTTTATCCAGAATACGTTGAGTTGATTAATATTAGAAATTAGTTGGTCAGGAGGAGAAATTTGAGTAATCTTGAGGAAATTTCAATAAAGGAATTTGCTGATGAAGATAAGATAGAGTGGGATGAATTTATTGATCATTCTAAAAATGGCACGTTTCTTCATAAAATTGATTACCTGCACTACCATAAAGATCGATTCACTGATTGTTCACTACTTCTCAAGAAAAAAGATCGAATTGTAGCCGTAATGCCAGGAAATATAGAAGGATCAACCTTTTATACCCATAAAGGGATCACTTATGGTGGATTGCTCACTTTACCTGAAACGAAGATTGATGATGTCATTACGTATTTTAATCGAATCAATCAATATTTAAAGGAAGAGAAACAAGTACGTAAAGTAGTCTATAAATCCATTCCTTTTATTTATCCTAGCATCCCATCACAAGAGGATGAATATGTTCTTTTTCGACTCGGAGCAAAAATCATTCATTCTGGAATTTCATCTACTATATATAAGGATGAAAGAATCCCCTTTACCACATTAAGAAAAAGAGGGATTAAAAAGGCGAAAAATTATCCTTTAGAAATAAAGATTGATTATCAATATGAAGATTTTTGGAGGATCTTAACGGAAAATTTGCTTAAAACATATCATTCTAAGCCTGTTCATACTTTATCAGAAATGAAGAAATTGAAAAATCTGTTCAACGATCATATTCGTCTTTTCAGTGTATATTACGAGAAAGAATGTCTTGCTGGGGTTGTGATGTACGTAAGTAAAAACGTCGCCCGTGTCCAATATATTTCTGCGAGTGAAACGGGGAAAAAACTGGCTGCCTTAGACTATCTATTTGATTATTTAATTCATCAAGTGTTTACAAATGTGAAATATTTTGATTTTGGAACTTCTGCAGGGGGTGAAAATACCTATTTAAATGAAGGTCTGATTTTTCAAAAACAAGGCTTTGGAGCACGGGGAATATTGTATCAGCAGTATGAATATGAAGTAGATAGAATAATAGAAAATAAAAAGGAAGATTAAACGTATGATTCCATTTCTGAATTTAAAGGAAATCAATGCTCAATATGCGGATGAATTAAAGGCTGCGGTCGCTAGAGTGATCGACAGTGGCTGGTATATTCTTGGTGATGAAGTAGAAGCATTTGAACGTGAGTTCGCTGATTATTGTAGCGTTAAATATTGTATTGGTGTTAGCAATGGATTAGATGCATTAAAGTTAATTTTGAAAGCTTATGGATTTGGTCCAGGGGATGAAATCATTGTGCCCTCCAATACTTATATTGCGTCTATTTTAGCTGTTTCTGAAGTTGGAGCAACACCTATTTTAGTTGAACCCAATATGGAAACATTTAATATGGATCCAAATCTAATCGAACATCATATTACAGAGAATACGAAAGCGATCTTGGTTGTTCATCTATACGGACGCACAGCAGAAATGGAAGCTATTTGTGACATTGCAAGTAGGTATAATCTGAAAGTAATTGAAGATGCGGCGCAGGCACAGGGAGCCATGCTAGGTGGAAAGATGGTAGGAAATCTAGGAGATGCTGCTGGCTTTAGCTTTTATCCTGGTAAGAACTTAGGGGCACTAGGTGATGCAGGAGCTGTTACAACCAATGATGATGATTTAGCGAATAAAATTAGAGCATTACGTAATTATGGTTCACATAAGAAGTATGTAAATATGTATAGAGGCTTCAATCACCGACTTGATGAAATTCAGGCGGCTATGCTTCGTATCAAGCTTAAATATTTAAATCTAGAGAATGAAGCTAGAAGAAAACTGGCCAAATTATACGAAGATAACATAAATAATCCATTCATTGTTTTGCCAGCTTCACCGGAAAATGAGGAAGAACATGTTTGGCATGTTTTTGTGATTAGAACGAAAGAACGAGAAAGACTTCAAGCTTATTTATTGAATCATGGAATTCATACTTTTATTCATTATCCAATACCACCTCATAAACAATTAGCCTATTTGGAATGGAATGATTTTTCCTATCCAATTTCTGAACAAATTCATGATGAGGTATTAAGCATCCCTATCTCACCCATACAATCGACTGAGGATACTTGGGAAATTATCGAAGCGCTGAATAAGTTTAAGTAGGAGCAAGTGTATGAACTTCATAAAAACCAGTATGTTTTCAGCCCTTTCTACTAGTATTAAATTAGCTTCGGGATTAGTGATAAACAAGATTGTTGCCGTGTTTATTGGTCCAACCGGTATAGCATTAATTGGTCAGTTTCAAAACTTTTTGGATGCTATGATTACAATCGGAAGCGGTGCGATTAACTCTGGAGTGACAAAATATGTGGCAGAGTATCATGAAACAGATGATAAAAAGCGAAACGATGTCATAAGTGCATCGTTAGTCATTACTGTTATATTTTCCTTAGTATTAGGTGCTTCCATATTTTGTGGGAGCACCTTTTTATCTCATTGGATATTAAAATCAAACGAATATCATATTTTATTTAAACTTTTGGGTGTAACTTTATTTTTTATTTGCTTTAATACGATCCTCTTATCCATTATTAATGGAATGAAAAAGATCAAGCTGTTTATCACCATCAACATATCAAGTAGTCTGCTCTCTCTCATCATTACAACGATTTTGACCATTAAATATGCATTGGTTGGCGCACTAATAGCGATGGTCATTGTTCAATCAATTATTTTACTTATTACACTGCCAATTGTTCTAAAAAGGCTCGATATTAAGTTTAAATGGAATGAAGTAGCAGATAAAAGCCATTTTCGGAAATTGATTTGCTTTTCCTTAATGACCATAATATCGATCATATCTGTTTCTCTCACACAGATCATGATTAGAAATCATTTAATCAATCATCTTTCCATGGATGAGGCGGGGTACTGGCAATCTGTAAGTAAAATTTCATCGATGTATTTAATGGTCGTAACAACGGCTTTCTCTACTTATTATTTGCCAAGGTTATCAGAGTTGCAGACGAAAGAGGAACTTCGAAAAGAAATACTATCTGGATATAAATTTATTTTACCGTTTGCTTCAGTTTCGGCGTTATTCATTTATTTTTTAAGGGATACAATTATTTCATTGTTGTTTACCCCCGAATTTATTAGTATGAGAAACTTATTTTTCTTTCAATTAATTGGAGATTTTTTTAAAGTAGCGAGTTGGACGTTATCTTTTTTAATGATTGCAAAGGCAATGACGAAGATGTTTATTTTTACGGAAATATTATTTTCATTATTTTTTTATGGAATGACTGTCTGGTTTGTCCACCTAAATGGGATGGTGGGAGTGACGCAAGCCTATGCGTTGAATTATTTTTCTTATTTACTATTTATGTTTCTATTATTTTATAAATTGCTGTTTTTGAAGGAAAATACAAAGTTAACAGAGCCGAGTAAATCTTTCGGAACGTGATGAGGTGATTGTTTTTTGAGTAAAATTCTATTATTAGGGGAATACAGTGGATTACATCGGAATCTAAAGGAAGGGTTAGTAGAGTTAGGTCATGAAGTATTAGTCGCTTCAGATGGTGACTGGAATAAGAAAATTAATAGTGATATCGATTTAACATTAAAATCAAAGAATAAAATAGCAAAATTTATCCGATTAGTAAAAAATTTAAGAAGTTTTAAAGGATATGATATTGTCCAATTTATTAATCCATATGTTTCACATAAATTTGGTGCTTTTTTCTATAACTCCATCTTCAAAAATAATAAAAAAATATTCTGTCTAGCTGCTGGGGACGATGTAGAGTCAGTTAAATATGTCCTATCTGGCAAAATGAATAAATACACACCACTTGATGAATATCAAATGGATAATCAAAAACTAGAGTATACAAATAAACTTGATTTATATCTTCATAACAAATTCATGAGAAAAATTGATGGAGTTATCCCGGTTATGTTCGAGTACGCAGAAAGCTATAGGAACAGTGATTTTTCGCATAAAATGAATCACACGATTACTTATCCTATCAACACAGATAAAATTCAATACGAAAAAAATACTTTGAAGAACAAAATCGTTTTTTATCATGCATCAAATAGGCCTAAATTTAAAGGTACAGGTGTTATAAAAGAAGCAATGAATATCTTTCAAAAAAAGTATCCAAATGATGTAGAAATGATCTATGCGGATTTTTTACCGCTAAATGAATATTTAGAGGTCCTATCGAAAACAAACGTAGTCATTGACCAGTGCAGATCGTATTCATATGGAATGAACGCTGTTTATTCCATGGCTAAAGGAAAAATTGTCATGAGTGGTTCTGAACCAGAAGCATTAAAAGAACTAGAGCTAGGCAATTGTCCGGTTATCAATATTACTCCCGATGTAAACCAAATTCTAAATCAATTTGAAAACATATTGGAGAACAAAAATCAAATGCAAGACATGAGCCAGGCATCTCGGACATTTATTGAGGAAACACATGATTATAGAAAGATTGCTAGTCAATATGTTGAGAGCTGGGGAGTATAGTTAATTACTTAAGATTAAGTAAATGTTCAAATAAATCAGGATTTAATAAATGAAAATTCCGGGAGGAAAATTATGGAGAAGTTGATCATCTTCGGGACTGGAAAAACGGCAGAATTAGCGTATTATTATTTTACAAATGACTCAAAATATGAAGTAATAGGATTCGCTGTTGATGGAAAATACATGAATGTAAAAGAATTTTACGGCCTGCCGGTATATGAATTTGAAACGATTGAAAATAATATAAATGTTGATGAAGTCTATTTCTTTGCTGCATTGACTTACACAAAAATGAATGAGATAAGAGAGATTAAAATTAAAAATGCCAGGGAAAAAGGTTTTCGATTAGCGAGCTATATAAGTTCGAAAGCTACTATTTTTAATAATGTAAAGATAGGTGAACATTGTTTTATACTTGAAAATAATAACATACAGCCTTTTGTGGAGATCGGTGATAACAACATCCTGTGGAGTGGAAACCATGTTGGACATCATTCAAAAATCGGGAATAATAATTTCATTACTTCACATGTTGTAATTAGTGGAAATGTTAGGATAAGCGATAATTGTTTTATTGGTGTTAATTCTACATTACGTGACGGTATAGAAATAGCAAATTATACTCTGATCGGAGCAGCAAGTTTTATTAGTAGAAATACAAACCAAAAAGAGGTTTATAAGAGTAATTATGCTAATTTATCTCAGTTAAATAGTGATCAAATTAAAATATGAATCTAACTATCTATGATATATAGGAGGATTTTTTACAAAAACCCGCAGTATTTTTAAATAATCGTGTAATAGACATGGGAGGAAATCTCTTTTCTTTGCATAATGTTGAGTTTGTTCACTTACATTATATAAGGATTTGGAGAGGTACTCCTTTTTTCATGTCTTGAAACGCTTGGGTGACAGAGTGTTAGAATTACTGATTTTAAAAATAATAATTTTGGGAGAGGGCTATGAAGAAATTGGTTATTTTCGGAACTGAGAAAACAGCGGAATTAGCTCATTATTATTTCACTAATGATTCAGAGTACGATGTAATAGGATTCACTGTTGATGCTGAATATATGAATACGAAAGAGTTTTATGGACTTCCGGTATATGAGTTTGAAACTATTGAAAATAATATAAATGTTGATGAAGTCGACTTTTTTGCTGCATTGACTGCCAAAAAAATGAATCGTGTGAGAGAAAATAAGGTGAAAGAATCGAAGGAAAAGGGTTTTCGATTAGCGAGTTATATAAGCTCTAAAGCTACGGTTTTCGATAATGTAAAAATAGGTGAACATTGTTTTATACTTGAAAACGTGACCCTACAACCATTTGTAGAGATAGGAGATAACAATATACTTGGGGGTGAAAGTAAAATTTGTCATCATGCGAAAATTGGAAACAACAATTTCATTGCTGGATACTCAGTAATTGCTGGGAATGCAATTATTAAAGATAATTGTTTTATTGGTGTAAGTACAACGATACGCGATGGTATAGAAATTGCAGATGATACATTTATCGGAGCAGGAAGTTTTGTTAATAATAGTACAAAGCCAAAAGAAGTATACAAAGGTAATTATGCTACGTTAACTAAAATTACCAGCGATCGAATAAGTAGGTAAATTTGCTGTAGCTAATTGATATACAGCTTTAACAAATAATTTTGTTACTTAAACAGGTGATCGTTTTGGAAAAGTCAGCCATTTTTTTTGACCGAGATGGTGTCTTAAATGAGGATTCTGGATATGTTTATAAACCAAATGATTTTAAATGGATTGCTGGGGCTGTTGAGACGATAAAACACTTAAAAAGTAATGGATACACTATTATAGTGATAACAAATCAGTCTGGAGTGGCAAGAGGTTATTATACAGAAGAGGATGTAAAAGACCTCCATAATTGGATGAATGATGTGTTGTATCAAAAGCATGATGTACAAATCGATTCCTTTTACTATTGTCCACATCATCCAACCATTGGTTTCAGTCCATATAAAACATTGTGTGAATGTCGAAAACCAAGACCAGGTCTAATCAATAAGGCACTGTCTGAGTTTAGAATAGATATAAATAGAAGTTATTTTATTGGAGATAAAGATAGTGATATGAAAGCTGCAGCTGCAGTTGGTTTAAGAGGATATAAATTTAGTACGGGGAATTTATTTGAATTTATGATTGATCAACGCATCTTATAGGTTAACTGTCTTCCTAACAGGAGTTAGAGGGAACCTTACGATTGAGACATAAAATGGATGAATGTATAAAAAATGGAAGTAGCCATTATCAGGCACTTCCATTTTTTATTTTCTGTATTTATTAATAGTAATCTTGATGGAATAAAAGGGGGGGGGGAGAAGTGAATGGAGAGCAGAAAAAAGTCTAGAAAAACAACTAGATGGTTATTTTGGGGATTTGGTATCCTTTTCGTTTTACTTGTTCTTGGTGCAACGTACGGATACAAGAAAATCCAACCAAGTCAACATTTCAAAAAGGTTGAAACTTTAGCCGAGCCCGCGCGTACTATCCAGGAAAAAGACATACCCCCAAATCCCTCAAAGCCAAGTGAAAATAGAAAACCAACAAGTGAAAAGGCCATCGAGCCATTCAATGTCCTACTATTAGGGTTAGATGGTGAACATTCAAAAGCGACACGAACAGATGTAATTATGGTTGCGAATATTAACCCTGAAAAGAAAACCGTCAATCTTTTGTCGATTCCACGTGACACCCAGGTTCATCTTCAAGGCATCGGACTAACGAAGATTAATCATGCTCATTTTATGGCAGAACTGTCGGGTGAAAGTCGGGATGGTACGGAGGCATCAATTCAAGCCGTTGCTGATTTATTGGGGATTCCTATTCATTATTATGTAAAAACGGATTTTAATGGATTTGTGAAATTTATTGATGATATAGGTGGTTTGGAAATTGATTTGCCTTATTCAGTTCAGATAAACGATGATGTTGTGTTAAAGAAGGGACATCAAGAATTTAATGGTGAGGTAGCTCTAGCTTTTGCTAGAGAAAGGTATCATCTACAAAATGGTGATTTCGGTAGACAAGAAAGTCAAATGCTGATTTTACAATCAATGGCTCAAAAATTATTGCAACCATCCAATATTTCGCGATTACCCTCGTTATATTCTAGGATTAAACGAGATATAGTAGACACTAATTTTACCCAAATGGATATCTTAAGTCTTGCCTTTATCTATAAAGGGATGTCAGGAGAACAGCTTCATTATTTTCAAGTGCCTGGTCACTCTGATATAGCTCAGGATCCTATATTAAGGAGAAAGCTTTACTATTGGATTCCTAATATGGAAGAAGTGAAGGAAATTATTCATAACTGGTGATGATATTGATTCGAGCATGAACTTGGAGGTGTAAAAATGAGTATTCTAGTTCTAGGAGGAGCAGGCTATATTGGCTCCCATGCGGTTTACCAGCTGATCGAGAACCAGTATGATGTCGTTGTGATCGATTCGTTACAGACAGGTCACGCCCAAGCCATTCATCCGAAAGCGAAATTTTTTCACGGGGACATTCGAGATAAAGAATTTTTACGGCATGTATTCCAAAAGGAAAAGATAGAGGCCGTACTTCATTTTGCCGCCTATTCTCTTGTCGGTGAATCGATGGAAAATCCGATCCAATACTTTGATAATAATGTATACGGAACGCAAATATTATTGGATGTAATGGTTGAATTCGGGGTGAAACAGATCGTTTTCTCATCCACTGCTGCCGCCTACGGAGAACAAGAGGTGATGCCGATTAGGGAAGATATGCTGACCGTTCCGACCAATGCTTACGGTGAGACGAAATTAACGATGGAAAAATTAATGAAATGGTGCGATGTGGCACACGGTTTAAAGTTTGTTTCGCTTCGCTATTTTAATGTAGCGGGGGCAAGATCAACAGGGGAGATCGGAGAAGCTCATGATCCTGAAACGCATCTGATTCCGGTGATTCTTCAAGTGGCTTTAGGACAGCGGGAATACATCTCTATTTTCGGTGATGAGTATGAAACAGAAGACGGTACGTGCATACGGGATTACGTCCATGTAGAAGATTTAATTGATGCACATATTCTTGCATTAAAATATTTGCAAGCCGGAGGTAAAAGTAACATCTTTAACCTTGGCAGCAGCCGCGGTTTTTCGGTAAAAGAAATCATTGATGCGGCTAGGGAGGTAACAAGTCATCCCATTCCTGCAATAGTAGCAGAAAGAAGAGAGGGTGATCCGAGTAAGCTTATAGCGTCTTCCGAAAAAGCAAAGCAAGTTCTTGACTGGAAACCAACTCGCACATCGATCCACAAAATCATTCAAGATGCTTGGAAGTGGCATTCGACTCATCCAAATGGGTATGGTGAGTTAATAAAAGTTGATTATTGATAAATTGTCTACAAAAAGGGATGAAATTATTTGTGTCTAACGGGAGAAAGTCTAAAGCCCTTTTATTATGGATCGCCGTATTATTGGAGATGATGCTTATTTTTAGTCTATCTGCACAGCCAGTCTCTCAATCGAACAAACTAAGTAAAGGAGTAACAAAGACGGTTGTAGAAACAGTAGAGAAAGTGTCTCTGGGAATGGATCTGAGTACAGATAGACTAAATCATATCGTTAGAAAAAATGCTCATTTTTTCACTTATCTCATCCTTGCTTGCTTCATTTGGATGGCATTGAAGAAAAGTGGGATGAATAAGTATAAAGCCTTTTCATGGGCACTCCTTGTTTGTGTCCTCTACGCAATTACCGATGAAATACACCAGCTATTTGTTCCTGGGAGAGGTAGTCAAGTGAAGGATGTGCTGATTGATAGCGCTGGAGCAGTGACAGGGCTAGGCTTGTGTAGCGTAGCGAGTCAAATAAGGCGAAAAATGAAGAAATCATAGATTTAGAAAAATATATAAGAAGACTAGTAAGAGAAGGAGTTACTCAATTCAATCAAACATTTGATTGAATTGAGTCTCATGATATAAGCTTCATCAAATTGAATGTATAGTCGAATGAAGATGGGTGAATTGCCCCGCATGTTTATTTTTCCTCAGGTATTTCCCTCCTAATATGTAATAACCTTTCATAATAAGAGACCTCCCCGTAGATAAATTTTCTCAGATTATAAGGATGTAGATTAATAGAATGAAAACACACTTAATGGATGTAATTGTAATCAAGATAAATAAACTACGTCTCAAGACCTAGATTGATTTACAGATACAGACTAATGGAAAGCAAGACAAAAATCGTGTATTGTTGAATTATAGAATTTCGTGAAAATTTTTATCGACATACGAAACATTTTTTCCTTTTCATTCGTATGAAATAGTAAGATATTTTTTGCTCGAACTAGGAGTTGATTATGATGAATCCGTTTCTTTCATTTATTATAAGAACGTCTGTAGCTTTGCCAACGGCGTTCATTGTGTTGCCAGTGAGTTTTTTTGCATTCGGTCAAACTTTACTACTTTCCTCTGCCATTTCAGTTGGAGGTGGAGCGGTTGCCTTTTTAGGAACAGGTGTGTACACGAAACACCGATTCTTGAAAAAACACCAGCTCACTCGAAAGGAATATGTATATATAAAGAAGAATTTGAAGGAAGCGAAGCCGAAAATTGCTCGCTTGAATAAGTCATTATTTAAGATTCGCCATATACCTTCATTAAAAGAACGAATTGATGTGCTGCGAGTTACTCGGAAAATTTACCGACTAACGAAAATGGAGCCGAAGCGATTTTACAAGGCTGAGCCCTTTTACTTTTCTCATCTTGATTCAATTTTAGAGTTAACAGAAAAATACGCCTTTTTAGCGTCACAGCCAAAGAAGAATCACGAGCTGGAACTATCCCTGAACGAGACACGTCGTACATTAAGTGAATTAGCACAAATTTTAGAAAATGATTTGCATCAAGTCATTTCAGACGATATTGATCATCTTAATTTTGAAATTGATGTCGCAAAGAATACAATTAATACATTGAAAAAATAGGGGCAGTGCACCCGAAATCCTTAGGGGGTTAAAAAATGAGTGAACAAAATACAGGTAATTTATTAGACGATATACTTGCTAATCCATTTGGAGATGTAAAAGAAGAAGTATCTGTACCGCAATCGGTAGAAGAGAAGCCGGTCAAATTAATTGATGTAATTCCAGAAGAAAACAAAGCGAAGGCTTATCAGCTAGCTGCGCAAATTGATCCGAAAAATCATCAATCCATGATTTTATACGGGTCACAGGCGCAAGGAAAGCTATTGTCTTTTTCGCATTCGATGCTCGAGCATGTACAGAAGAAAGATGTAGGTGAGGTCGGGGAAATCATCGCTGATTTAATGAAGCGCTTGAATGAGATGAGCCCAGACGAGTTAAGTCCGGAGAAGCGCTCATTAATTGGAAGAATGTTCGGGAAGATTTCAGGCTCTGTTCAAGAGGTATTATCGAAGTACCAAAAGACAGGTGCGCAAATTGATCGCATCAGTGTGAAGCTGGATCGTAGTAAAAATGTCCTTTTATCAGATATTGTCATGTTGGAAAAGCTTTATGAAACGAATAAGGAATATTTCCATGCTTTGAATGTGTATATTGCAGCGGGAGAGATTAAGCTAGAAGAATTGCACGGGAAGACAATTCCTGCTTTAAGAAAAGAAGCGGAAGCGACAAACGATCAAATGAAGTTCCAAGAAGTGAGCGACATGATCCAGTTTGCGGACCGACTGGATAAACGTTTACATGACTTGAAATTAAGCCGTGAAATGACGATTCAAAGCGCGCCGCAAATTCGTTTGATTCAAAATACAAACCAAGTGCTCGTCGAGAAAATTCAATCGTCCATCGTCACAGCGATTCCGCTTTGGAAAAACCAAGTGGCAATTGCGCTAACTTTGTTAAGACAGCGTTCTGCGGTAGAGGCGCAAAAGCAAGTGTCGAAAACAACGAATGAGCTGCTATTAAAAAACGCAGAATTACTGAAAACCAATACGATCGAGACCGCAAAAGAAAACGAGCGTGGCCTCGTCGATATCGAAACATTAAAGAAAACCCAAGAAAGCCTTATCTCTACACTTGAAGAAACACTACGCATTCAAGAAGACGGACGAAACAAACGTCGTCAAGCTGAACATGAACTTGCACAAATGGAAGGCCAACTAAGAGTCAAACTACTCGAAATCAAAGGCGAATAAGAAAAGCGTAAGCGCCTTGATCAGCCCCGACAAGCAAATGCTTCGAAACCAAGAAAGTCGTTCTTTGACTTTTTGGGTTTCGAACATTTGACCTCGAGGTCGACAAGAGCGCGACGTCCTGTCGCATTGTCGACACTAGTACATCCTGTACGTCGGGGCTAGGACGCTTGCGCTGGACAATTTCGAAGTCCGAAAATGTTATGCTTATCTTTTAAAAATCTCACTTTAACGCACTAAACCGTCGGGGGACTGACCCCCACCCCTTTAACGCGTTAAACGGCTGGGGGTCAGTCCCCCGGTGCTTTAAAGGGGTAAAGAGAAAGGTAACTGTTACCAATTTTTATTTGAAGGTGAGCAGTTGCTTTTTTGGTACTTTTATTAGAATGTGACAATAAAACTATTCAAATGTCGAATTTACCATTATAGTAGAGTTAAGAATTTCAAATGGAAGGTTATTGGTAAAATGTCTAACGAACAAAAGGAAAAAATCCTTTCCATTATCTTCGAAGCCTATGAAAGAGGAATAAATAGTGAATCAATGACAGCAGATGTCATGGTGGAGGAGTTAAAGGAGAAAATCAAGGTTATATTGGAAAAGGAAGAAGTCTCACTTGTAAAAGTTTAATAGAAAACAAAAAAACACAATAGCCAGACTCAGGATGAGTAAGGCTACTGTG
This sequence comes from Bacillus sp. CGMCC 1.16607, assembly GCF_042683745.1. NCBI lineage: Bacteria > Bacillati > Bacillota > Bacilli > Caryophanales > Bacillaceae > Bacillus > Bacillus sp. CGMCC 1.16607. The sequence continues at coordinate 129,486 of NZ_JBHUJX010000007.1, read as the reverse complement.
TTTTTTGTTTTTATTTATTTCTTCACATCTACAATTCGACCTTCAACTTTAACATCAATTTTCTTAGATGTTTGTAAATAGTCGCGGAACATTTCATAGTCGACATTACCAGGCTCACTTACACGACCTTCGGCATAAACTTTCTTAAATACGTCATAATTGTCTCCACCTTTAGCTGTAAAGGTATTCGTGGCAACGATATAATTTTTGCTTTCATCTAAAGCGGTGAAGCTGCCATCTTTACCTTTTACCTCAATAGATACAACTCGCTTTCCAGCTTCTTTGCTGCTGTCATACGTGAATTTTAATCCAGATACATGTAAGAAACCACCGTTTTCTTTAGGTACTTGGCTTACGCTTTGCTCTAGAGCTGTCTTAATTTCAGAGCCTTTTAAATTCATAATCCCTAAAGTGTTAATGAATGGCATAACGGTTAAAATTTCCCCTAATGTAATATCTCCAGCATCAATAGACGCACGAATTCCGCCACCATTTGTTAAGGCGATTACTGTGTCAGGGTTAATTGTTTTCGCTGTCGCCAACATTCCATCCGTAATTAAATTTCCTAAATTTGTTTCTCTCGTACGAGCATTAGCACGTTCGCCATCAAGTTTAGTCGTTGTTTCCGCTCCAATGGATTGGTTTTGAAGCTTTGTTACTTGTTCTTTATATGGTTTTAAGATTTCTAGCGCACCAGCATCCTCTTCAATCGTTGCTTTATCGTCTGTCACGATTAGTTTGCCTGCATGGCCAGTAATTTTTCCATAATAGTCGAAAGTAACATCTAATGTACCTAGAGCTTGACCATATTCATAAGCTTGAACGATGATCGTAGGCTCTTGCTTTCCTTCACTAATGACAGTAGGTTCAGCTAGCTTCGTATGAGTATGACCACCGATGATGACGTCAATTCCTTCTACCTTCTTAGCTAACTCTAAATCGTTATCGAACGCAACATTATCATCGTAGCCTAAATGCGATACGGCGATAATCTTGTTCACACCAAGCTTTTTAAACTCTTGTACCATTCTTTCTGATTCCTTCACATAATCACTGAAGGTTACGTTAACTGGACTGGAAATGCCAGCGGTTTCTGCTGTCGTTAGACCGAAAATACCCACTTTTTGACCGTCAACAACTTTAATGATTCCGTCAAAAATTTGTCCATTTTCAATTTTCTCAGCTACAGTGCCACGGTTTTGTAAGCCGTTAAATAAAGCATCCTTTGAAAAATCAACATTGGCACTGATGAACGGGAATTTCGCTTTTTTCACAAATTCGGAAAGAGCTTTATGTCCATCAGGACTAGCGCCTAAATCGAATTCATGGTTACCGAATGTCATCATGTCGTAGCCAAGATAATTCATTAATTCGAGGTCAGCTTGTCCTTGGAACTCGTTAAAATATAATGTACCTGAGAAAACATCCCCAGCATCAATTAAAAGGTTATTTGGTTTTTGGGCACGAACTTCTTTCACTGCCGTTGCACGTTTAGCAAATCTTGCAGCGTTTGCATGGGTGTCATTCGTGTGCATAATCGTCAAATCTAATTTACCTTTTTCAATGGCTTGAGCTGCAGCATAAAGGAAAATAGCCACTTCGCCACTATTTGCACTTTGATTAAATCCAAATTTCGTTTGAGATATGCCCTTGATTACATTGTTTGCTACGATAGATTGAATAGCTGTTCCATATTTGCTATTTACATCTGTATAAGTATATTCCTTTTGACCGATTAGCTTGAAGCCATTTGTAATCCAAATCGCTAATTCACCACGAGAAATCGTGCTGTCAGAACCAAAGGTTGTGGCTGTTTTTCCAGAAGTGATTCCTGCTGCTTTCAACGCATTAACGGCGCCTTTGGCTTGTTCAGGTACATCTGTAAAGTCTGCATCAGGAGTATTTTCTGTATCTAATCCAAGAACCTTGGCTAGTAGAATCGCTGCATCTGCACGCTTGATCGAATCGTTGATTCCAAAAAGGGTAGCTGATTTTCCTGTAGCTCCTTTAGATATTAGAAAATCAACCGCTGCTTTATGACTATCTGGCACATCAGTAAATTGACTATCCGCTGCAAAGGCAGCAGGTGTCATCGCAGCTGCAACAAGAGTAGCGGTAGTAGCTGTTGCTAACAACTTTCTGTAAGACTTAGTGAAATTCATCCTTTACTTCCTCCTCGATTCTTGTGATTTAAAGACTACTATTCTATACCTAGCGAAAAGTAGAAATAGTAGTTTCCAATAATAATTGTAACAAAGTAACCTCCTTATTGCAGAGATATTTTAATAGTTTTACATTACTTTAATACACTTTAGTGCTTTAACGTTCCGGGGGACTGACCCCCGGTGCTTTAAAGGGGTAAAGCGTATTATTTATTTAGTAAGAAATTTGTCACAATTCTTTTCTATTTTTTTGAAACCAAATTGTGGTTATAATCGTCTATTAAGGTGTCGAAATTTTAATTGGGTGAATTGGGTGGAAAATAATCCCTTTTACCTGTTGTGTCTATGAGATTTAGAGTTTAGTATAGAATGACAGTCAGTTTTTTAGGAGAGATTAGGAGGATGGAAATGAGAGAGTGGAAGAAAAAGGTTGCCACGGTTGGTTTAAGTGCAAGTTTGCTAGCTGGTGTAGCCCTTGCTCCAGTAAATGCACTTGCTGAGCCATTATCAACGAAGGGTTTAGTGAACAAATATACGGCTGCCTCAATCGATATGAATCAGCCTTGGTTACAACAGAAAATAGATGAAGCAAAGCAATCTCCATTTAGCGAGGATACATTAGTTATACGTTATCAAAAGCCACTAACAGTCGCCGATCATCAACGAATGGGTGCAACGTTAGTAAAACAAATCTCCGAATTAAATTATGCAGTGGTTAAAGTTCAGGATAAAAAGAAATTACATAATGTTATTTCTAATTATCAAAAGCTGAATTCAGTCGTTTCTGTCAGTCCATCTGTACTCTATAAATCTTACGGTATGGCAGATCCTAAAGTAGGGGAACAATACCATCTCTCACAGCTTCAAATAGAAAAGGCTCAAAAGCTTGCAGGAAGCCATAAAGTAAAAGTGGCTGTCATTGACACTGGTATGGACAGCAAGCACCCAGAACTTAAGGGACAATTATTGCCAAGCTTTAACACGGTAAGTCCGATCAATCCTGGTTTGCCGGATTCCCATGGTACGCATGTAGCAGGGATCATTGCTGGTAAAAAGGATAACGGAATTGGCGGTTATGGAATTAATCCGAATGCAACGATTATCCCAATAGATGTATTTGATCGTGGCTGGGGCGCTACCGATTATGCCATCGCTCAAGGGATTCTACAAGCAATTAAAAGTGGTGCGCAGGTTATCAATATGAGTCTTGGCGGTCCTTTTACTTCTCCTTTAATTGAGGATGCTGTTAAGCAGGCCGTTGAAAAAAATATAGTCGTTGTTGCGGCAGCAGGGAACGAGGGAAGCGACTGGACCAACTACCCAGCAGGCTATGAAGGAGTTATTAGTGTTGGATCAACCAATGCGAAAAAGGAGCTTTCTACTTATTCCTCTTTCGGTACCTCTGTAGATGTAGTTGCACCAGGTGAAGAAGTATATAGTAGTATTTATGAAATTGAAAAACTATCTTCTTTCCGAAAAATGAGCGGTACTTCAATGGCCTCACCAGTGGTGGCGGGGGTAGCGTCTTTGCTATTAACAAAACACCCTAATCTTACTCCTGCTCAAGTGGAATATATCCTTGAGCATACAGCGAAAGATTTAGGAGATCCTGGCTACGATGTGAAGTTTGCCAATGGGTTAATCGACCCTGTTGCGGCTCTTAATTTTGATATAAATAAGCTACCGAAAAGCACCTTAAAACCATTAACAGAAAAAGAAATATTAGCACAAGCAAAGCAAATTAATCCGAATAAACAAGCCGTTTTAGAAACAGAATCCATTACAGCGCCATATGAAGAGCATTGGGTACAATTTACGGTTGAAGAAGGTCAATCGATTCAAGCCGTATTAAATGCTTCCCGACTTTATGATTACAAAATGATGATTCATTTTTATTCTAAAGACGGAAAGTATATGGAGAATGTGAATGAAGTCCGTGAAGGTAAAGCGGAAGGTAAGCTGATAAAAGCACCATTTAGCGGTACAGTCGCCATCGGTGTGAAAGACGTGAATGGCAGCTATGATGATTCGGATAAGAAATTATCACAGTATACTTTATCCATTGAAAAACTAACGGAGCTTCCGAAGGATGAATCAACATTAGAAGCTCCAATTGAAGTAAAGGAGCTTCCATTCCAATCGAAAGAAATTCCAATGACATTCACTGGAGAAGAAGGCGACGATGACTATCTGAAATTCTCAGTGAAGGAAAAGCAAGTCATTAAAATTAACACAAGTGCTGTCCCAGGTGTTAACTCAAGTATTAGCGTATATACTGCAGATATGCTAGTTCCTCCAGCTCAACCAGAAGAGGGGAAGGTTACTGCGGCACATGAAGTTCCTAAAGAAGAAATTTATCCGATGTTCTCTGCTAATTCGAAAGGAATTAGTGAAGGAGAAGTATTAACATTTGTAGCTGAACCAGAAATTCCATATGTAATTAAAGTTTCAAACAAACCAACAAATTTCTATAACTATTATGGAATGTTTGACCCTTATATGGGAATGAGTGAACCTGCTAAGGCGGAAGCATCTGTTATTCCATATTCCGTCAATATTGATGGAAAGGTATTGCCAACAGACGAAGATAACTATCCAATGATGGGTGAAATGCCTGGTCAAGAAACGAAAGAAATAAAGACAGAAACAATCATTAACAAGCTTAATACTTATAAAGCTGCTCACGATCCATGGTTTGACGAATATTTTACAAAAATAAAAGAAGCGGCAAGACCTCATGCTATCAGTGATGCTTCTAATGGTTACCTTCAATTTATGGGTGATGAGGATTGGTTTACGGTTACTCCAACTGCAACAGGAATCTATGAGTTCAACTTTACCAATTCCACTGATTTACCAATGATGGAAGTATATCAATTGAAGAAACAGAAGGATGATAAAGGGGAAGAATACTCCAATTTAAATATTATTGGATCAAACATGAATTATGGATGGTCAGCTCCTGAAATGACTCAAAAGCTCCTTACAGGATTACTGGCAGGGGAAACATATTATGTCAAAGTAAGCACAAGCTGGTTTGACAATAAGATATCCTTTGATCCTTATAATTTTACTTCTAATCTTTTAATTGAAAATCCTGGTGACAAATATGAAGATAACAATGAAACTGAAAACGTGAAGGATATCCCAGGACTTGTATTCGAAGGAAATTTTGCAATGCCGAATGACCAAGATGTGTTCTACTTCCAATCTAAATCCGAACAAGTTTATGGTGTGAAGATCGAACGTGGAAAATTAGACGAAAAGTTGAATAAATTACCGAAAGAAATTATTAGCCCGTTCTATGGCTATATGACTATCTTTGAAGATACGAATAATAACCGTAAACTAGATATTAGTGAAAATAATTCGGTTCAAATGATTCAAAAAGGTGGTTTAAATGGGGTTACATTCGGTTCGTTTAAAGCGGAAAAAGGCAAGAATTATATTATTACGGTAGCTGGCTATACAGAAAGCATCGTTCCTTTAACCTTGATGCCTTATAAAGTTTCCATTGGTGCGGTGGATGCTAAGGATGAGGACGCTGGAAACAAAGTCGTTAATAATAAACCATCAAAACCAATTGCTCTTAAAAAAATTAACAAACAACTTTGGGAATCAGCTGGAAATTTCAATGCAGGAATTGACTTCGGTGATGAAGATTGGTATACGTTAACTTTGGACAAAAATGCAAGTGGGACGATTAAATTAGAGACATCGCTGGAAATCGATGGACAAATTGAACTATATCAAGACGGTAAATTGATTTCATCTGCTGATTTCTATCCAGCAGGTGATGCGGAAGTAATGTCCGTTAGCCTCAAAAAAGGTACGTACCATGTGAAAGTTAAGGATTTCTTTGGTAACGCAACAATCACACCGTATAAGTTAAAGGTATATATGAACTAGTTCGAAAAGCAGGCTGTTCTTAGGAACAGCTTGTTTTTATGTTGTAGTCGCTAAGTGAGTATTTGCAAAATTTGTTTTATTTTTACGAGAAATATCGATAATATTTTTAATTAAAAATTCCATTTTGCCCAAATTTAACCTTGTATATCGTTTGTTATGTGATAAAATAAAAAAGTAGAGACAATTCCTGTTTTGTTCTACCCTATATAATTAAAAATGGTTGGGTTCAGGCCGGTGGGGGGTACCTACATTAGTAGGTACTCATCATTTTTTTTTATGACAATTATACCTTGATATATAAAAATCTGAGCCAATGGGCTCAGATTTTTTTTTAGCTTAAAGATTTTATAAAATAACAAGATGTGGTTTACTCTGAAGAAGTTTATCGTAATCCAGCTCCAGCGCCTAGCCCCGACGTACAGGATGTACAAGTGTCGACAATGCGACAGGACGTCGCGCTCTTGTCGACCTCGAGGTCAAATGTTCGCGGGCCCAAAAAGTCAAAGAACTACTTTCCGGGCCCGTGAAGCATTTGCTTGGCAAACCATAGAACGGTTTGCATAAGTGCGACTAGGGTCTCTGGCTTCGCTACTCTCGCCAATCGACCAGTCTTCTTTATCGGGGCTGATCAAGGCGCTTACGCATCTTGTTTTTAGCCTTGTATAGCAGATGCTTTCCAACGGCTTAAGTCAGGAGATTCCTTTAATAATAATGACTCTGGAAAAATGAATGTCCAAGGTTTGCTTGTGTTAGCTTTTACCTCAAAATCTTCAAGCTTAAATCCACCTTTTGCGATAGCGTCGCCAGTCGCATCCTCAACCAGTAATGGAAGCTGCTCCAACTTGATATTCTTGTCACTACCATTTCGAATCAACATCGTTACATGTAATTCTTTCTGTTCTGTGATTTTTGCCTGTAATCCAAGGAAATTAACTTCACCCTCTTTTGGAGGATCTATTTTTTCGACCATAGTTGTTAGTTTTTCCTTATCTTCAGGGGAGAGGCTTTTCTCCCATGATTCTGCCAAGTCTAATCGATGCTTCGTTTTAAGTTCAAATGCAAGCTTCCATCCCTCTTTAGGAATTTCTTCAGTTAATAGAGTTGATTTTTCAAAAGTGAAATTCCATGGACGACTGCTTCTCGCTGGCAACTCCCCAAGTTCTGATAAATCAAAAGCCTTACGAGCGAGTTTCTCGTCGTTTGGACCGATTAATAATAAATGTGTTTGATTTAATCGTACCGCTTGCAGTAGGCTATTACGTACAAAAGCAGAGACAATCACGGCATCACCTGTTTGATGCAGCTCAATTCCAGCCAAGGAAATTTGGTTAGGCTTTAGTGGGGGAAGATCATTATTTAAAAATCTAAGTACATATTGCTGCTCTTGAGGAATGTCGAGACTAGGATGGATAGATAATTCTGTTGTAATTTCAGATTCGTCCTGTAGTTCAGTTACATCTTTTAGTAACTCTTTTGAAGAAATCGTACTGTCTTTTCCACTTTTATTCTTTTTTTTGAAAAAAGATAGCATTGACATAAGTATGTATCCTTTCTTATCGCAATAAATTTAAGGGGCAGAAATGACTTAACCTGCCCCTTAATGCCTTTTTAAACCTTACAAATTTTTAATCAGAGCAGTAGTGTGAATGCTCATTTCTTTGGAAAGCTGAGCATACATTTGTTCGAATAATTCTAAACCTTCTTGTTGATATAGTCGCATTGGGTCTTCTTGCTGGTAATGACGCATGCCGATTCCTTCTTTTAGACGGGTCATATTCTCCAAATGCTTGATCCAATTATGATCGATAACTGCAGTCATGATTTGTTTTAACCCGTATTGAAGATTCTCATTTTCAACATAAGTTTGAAGTACTTCGATATGTTCATGGATACTTGCCATGACCACTTTTTGAATGTCTTCAAGCTCATATTGGTCACTAGGGAAGTTAATCTCTTTATCAATTAGGATATTTTCAATCTCAGCTTTTAGTTGTGGCAGTGGCCATTTCTCTGGGATCACTTCATCTGAACAATATTTCGTGATCAGATGATGGGCTGTTGCTTCAATCCTTGGAATAACGATAGAAACTAAATCATCTTCCTCTAAGGCCTTGTTACGTAGATGATAAACAACATTACGCTGTTCGTTTATGACATCATCTAGCTTTAAATTATATTCTCTGAAGGAGGAATTGGAGCCTTCAACAATTCGTTGCACCCGATCAACAAATTCCTTCGCTTTTTTATCTTGAATTAGACCCTCATCATTCGAAGTAAGGTTTGGAGATAATTTCTCCAATTCTTCCTTCGCGAATCGACGGAACATATCATCTTCTAAGGAAATGATGAACTGGCTTGATCCTGGGTCCCCTTGACGACCAGCACGGCCTTTTAATTGATTATCAACGCGACGGCTTTCATGTCTTTCTGTGCCGATAACATGGAGTCCACCAAGCTCTGGAACGCTTTCTCCTAAAAGAATGTCTGTACCACGTCCAGCCATATTCGTCGCAATCGTAATCCGGCCTAACTGACCTGCTTGAGAAATCAGGCGAATTTCTTGTTCAACCGTTTTCGCATTTAATAGTTCAAACGGAAGATTTTCTTTTGTTAAATATTCAGCCACTTTTTCAGATTGCAGAATGGAAGTCGTACCGACTAAGACAGGCTGCCCCTTTTCGTGACATTCTTTTACTTCCTTAGTTACGGCAAGATATTTTTGATCTTTCGTTTTATAAATCCGATCTTGTCTGTCATCCCGGATTACAGGCTTATTCGTTGGAATTTGAATAACAGACATCCCGTAAACTTGACGAATTTCATTTTCCTCTGTTTTGGCTGTTCCAGTCATACCACATAGAAGTGGATACATACGGAAATAGTTTTGAATGGTAATCGTTGCTTGTGATTTATTTTCGTCGGTAATTTCAAGTCCTTCTTTAGCCTCAATCGCTTGATGGAGCCCATCGCTTAATGTCCGACCTTCCATAATCCGTCCAGTAAACATATCGACAAGCATGATTTCACCGTCTTTGACAATGTAATCGACGTCACGCTCGAACATCACATGAGCACGAACAGCTTGGATCATATAATGATATAACGTTTGGTGCTCTAATTCGTATAAATTATCGACGCCAAAAGCCTTTTCCACTTTTTCGATACCTTCATCGGTTAAGCTTGTTGCCTTTGTTTCTTCATCAAATTCATAATCGACATCTAATTTGAATCGTTTGGCTAACTTTGCGCCAATATAATGAAGGTCAGAGTTAGATGGCATTTTGCCTGCAATAATTAACGGTGTTTTTGCTTCGTCAATTAATACGCTGTCTACTTCATCAATGATGGCAAAGTGGTAGGGGCGCTGAACACGTTGCGAAACATCTCCAGCCATATTATCTCTTAAGTAATCGAAGCCAAATTCTGTGCCGATTCCGTAAGTAATGTCTGCTTCATATGCTTGCTTTTTTTCTTCAGGCTGCATCATTGGAATATTAAGTCCAACAGTGAGTCCAAGGAATTCATGGATTTTTCCGATCTCATCACGGTCACGTGTTGCTAAGTAGTCATTCACCGTGATTACATGAACGCCTTTACCTTCTAGTGCGCGAAGATAGCTTGGAAGAGAGGCAACAAGTGTTTTCCCTTCTCCAGTCGGCATTTCTCCAATATTTCCTTCACTTAGGACAAGACCACCAATTAATTGCACATCATAATGACGTTTTCCAAGTACACGTTTAGAAGCTTCACGTACGACAGCAAATGCTTCTACTTTAATGTCTTCAACCGTTTGACCGTTTTCTAATTGATTTTTAAAATCAAAAGTCTTTTGCTTGAGTTCCTCATCCGTTAACTGTTCAAGCTGAGGTTCTATGGCATTAATTTTATCAACAAGTTTTTTATATTTTTTGAGACGGCGTTCATTGGAATCACCGAATGTTTTTTTTAGCAGTGAAAGCATTTTTTTACGCTCCTTATGCAAATTCGTCTATTAGTATACCATTTATTTTATTATTATAGTACAGATTAGAATAATAACAAAATTTGTTAAGAAATGTGAAACTTTCTTGCGAATCCCTCGTCAAATAATGGATGAGCCTAATACGACGTACATAAAAAATCAGTATGTAACGAATTTGTTAAGAGAGTGTGACTAAACATTTAAGTTTCTAAGATTAGCAAAATAGTTGTTTAAGAGTATGGGCGAGTATGCTATAATCCATTTTGTGTGGTCCTATTTTTTGTTAATTAATGTCGAAAAATACATCATTTATATGTTGGAAATTGTTTTGGAATGGTTATGCTAATATTCAAGGAGGAATTACATGATTTACTTGACCATGTTTATTTGTTTTGTTACCTCCATTTTAATCACACCGCTAGTGAAAAAATTAGCCTTTAAAATTGGCGCAACAGATAAACCCAATCAACGGAAAGTTCATGAAAAAATTATGCCGCGCCTCGGTGGCTTGGCTATCTATATTAGTTTTATCGTGGGCGTGATTGTTTTAAGACCATTTGATATTTATGATCCGAACCTAGATACTTCCTCTCTTAACACAGCGATTCTAATTGGGAGTGTCATCATTATCATTACGGGTATATTGGATGATATCATTGAGCTTTCAGCGAAAATTAAATTTTTCGGTCAAATTGCTGCAGCCCTTGTTGTTGTCCTTTGGGGCGGCGTACATGTTACCGAAGTTAACCTTCCGTTCTTCAATGGCTCCGTAGAATTCGGAATGCTAAGTATTCCGCTTACGATTCTTTGGATCGTTGGTGTCACGAATGCCATCAATCTGATCGATGGTCTAGACGGTTTAGCAGCGGGCGTTTCCACTATTGCATTGCTTACCATTTCTGGTATGGCAATCATTATGGGTGATACGTATGTGGTTGCCATGGGTTCGATTGTAATGGCAAGTACACTTGGATTTTTGATCTATAATTTCCATCCTGCTAAGATTTTCATGGGGGATACAGGCGCGTTGTTCCTAGGTTATATTATCTCCGTGTTATCGTTACTCGGATTTAAGAACGTAACCTTAATCTCATTCATTGTTCCCGTTATTATCCTCGGTGTGCCGATTTCTGATACATTCTTTGCGATTATTCGCCGGATTGTTAATAAGAAACCGTTGTCTGCACCAGATAAATCACATTTGCATCACTGTTTGTTGCGTTTAGGCTATACACACCGTCAAACGGTATTAATGATTTATGCTTTAGCTGCTTTCTTCGGTTTAGTAGCTGTTATCTTCTCGCAAGCGAAGATTTGGGGCTCATTCGTGGTCATTGCGGTATTGCTTCTTGTCATTGAAGTATTTGCTGAAAAAATTGGCCTCATGGGCAAAGATCACCGTCCACTGCATAAGATTGCACGAGGTATCAAGTATAATGTTGCGAGAAACCGTTAATAAAACATCAACCCTTTGGAGAAATTAATCTCTAAAGGGTTTTTTATTGGAGGAATTGTTGATAAGTGAAGTTATCAACAGATTTATATTGAATAGTCGGGAAAATCCTGATCAGTTATCAACAAATGAAGCCGTTTCACTTAAAAAAAGTCCACTTATCAACCGAATTACCCACATTTCTCACAGGCTAACTTAATTTTAGTGGAATAAATGAAGTTCTATCACGTAGCTCACGGCGACTTTCGCCTCACAAATACAGTCTATCGGACAAATTAAGTCGGCTAACGGACCATTCATGCGTTCTATCGGACAAATTCAGCCGCCTATCGGACAAGTTCACAATTCTATCGGACTTTGTCACAAATTCTAAAAGGTTCTCCCCATTCCCCAGCAGTTATCCACAAATAAAAAGCCATCCCTTTAAGGAATGGCCGAAGATATCTACTTAACAGAGGATGCTCTTACTAAAAACACCGCAAAATCCGCTTTTGTTGTATTTGCTGCAGGTTTGAACGTATGATTCGAATAGCCGGTTGTTACTTTTGAAGTGAATAGAGCATCGATATATGTTTTTGCCCAATGATTAGCAGATATATCTTTGAAATTCGCTGATTGATTACCTTTTAGTTGAAAAGCAAGTGTTAAAATTTTTGCCATTTGTGCTCTTGTTAAAGGTGCATCGGGATTAAACTTTTCAGCCTTCGCGAAAATTCCCTTTTGAGTAAGTTTGGCAATAGCAGGGTAAGACTCGTGATCCACTGCTACATCAGTAAAGCCTGGGTTTGGTGGAACTGAATTTTCTAATGGGATAAGTTGGAAAATTGCTTCAGCTGCTTCTTGGCGAGTAAGCGTTTTTTCAGGACCAAACTCGGAATTAGACACACCTTTTAAAACATTTCCTTCAACAAGCTGCATAATTTCTTTATAAGCCCAATGAGTTTCGGTTACATCCTCGAAATTCGGTGTTGTTTTAAACGCCTTTAAGTGGGCATCGGCAATCAATTGATATCCATCAAGGGATGGATGAATGTCCATTTTATTTGGTAAATACTTAGCGACATCTGCATCGAAAAGACCGTATAGTGGTACGTAAGTTGCTTTGTTTTCATTCGCCACTCTGTGGATAATTCCATTTAGAGATTCTAGAACTTGCTTAACTAATGGCTGTTGTTCGGCCGATAGATAAGGTAGGATGTTGTAATAGCCTAAGATGTATATTTTTGCAGAAGGATTCAGTTCCTTTATTGTTTTAAAAATATTTGCCAGATTAGCTTCGATCTTTCCTGCAACTTGAAAAGCTTGCGCCGGGGTAATGGTTACTGTTCCTTTTTCCTTATCAATCTTTGCAGCCTGTAAGAAGTCATTGCCTCCAGCAGATAGCGTGATGATATGTGCTGATTTGACTGTATCTTGGATTTTTTTTTCGTCAATCGCTTTGTTATTAACAAGATCATCCAATACATTTTGAGTGGTGTAACCAGGTACTGCAAATTTGTTTGTGTAGCTTTCTAAAGTGCCTTGTTTTTCAAGAGCATCTGCAATCATGCCTGTATACCCTTTGCTGATTTTTTTTGCTAAATCCGTTTCATGGGTCATACCTGCGGCTAATGAATCACCTAATGCCACATAGTTAACCTTTTGTGTATTTGCTTGAGCTATGGTAGGGGCACCAATCCCTAACAATAGGGTTAAAGTAGCCACCCAAACAATGAATTTACTAAAATGAGGTATTCTCAAAGTATTCACTCCTCTTGTGAAAGATTAATTTTTCTTCAACCTATTACATTCGACATTTTAGTGAATTATTCCTTCGATTATAAATAAACTAGCCAACTACCAATCTTTCATTTTCGTCCGAATAAATGCTATGTATTTTTGATCGGCTTGGAGCTCAAAGATGATTAACGATTTCTCCATATAAGCTTTTGCCTGCTTTAAATTATTTAGCAGCTCGTAGTTATATCCGATATGGTAGTGCAGTTCACCAAGCAAATATAGATTGTCCTTCTCAATACACCAGTTAATAGCTTCTTTGCAAATTGTAATGGATTGTTCATAATCCTGAAGCCGAGTGAGTGTTCGTGCAATGTTGTAATATAGTCTGCTGATAATCGTTTTATCTTGAAGATGGGGAAGGAGTCTCAAATGTTCTTTAGCCGGATTATAAATAGACAGTGCCTCCTCCAATTGATTTTCTTCAAAAAGGATGACTCCTTTACTTATATAAATTTCAATTTCCCGCTCTGTCCAATGCTTTGTATGTGTAAGTGTAATAGCCTCATCTAATAGTTCAATCGATCGTTCAATTCTTCGAAATAATTTATATTCGTAAATCCCTTTGTGCCATAATAACAATTGCAGATTTTTACGATTTTGTGTAAATAAAGGATTTTGTTCCTCATTTTCGACTAATTGCTTCATTTCCTCGTAGTTAACATTTCTTCTGGCAATCATTAATTGTCGGCTAACTTCATTTACATAATCAAGTCTTGGAGTCGAACCGATATCAAAGAAGTAGTTGACATCTACCCCTAATCGCTGTGAAATCTGGTATAAGGTAGAACTGTATGGATTGATGTCCCCATTTTCTATTTTACTAATTTGGGCTTGTGTACAAATTCCATTTGCTAAATCCATTTGAGTCAAATCAAGTAATTTACGCAGTTCTCTAATTTTTTCTCCAATCGCTAAATAATCCATCCATGTCACCTCTTAAATATTCCTATAATTATATTATGGATGATGCTAGAGAGTAAATGATAGATTTAACTCGAAAAATAGTAATAAATCGTCAATAACGCCAAAATACTTTAATTTCAATTTATGGTTTAATAAGGTTAAGTCGTTTTGTAGTTAAAAAATTTTATAGCAGGAGGTAAAGAATGAAAAAGCTTTTATTAATTTTCGGATTTACAGCTCTATTCGCTATTTTAAGTTTATCTGCAACAAGTGGACTTGAAGCAAGTAAAGGTAATGGTGATGTCGATGGAACAGAGCTACCATCTGTTACGGCTGAATTACCGTCTGTGTTCCAGACAGAGCTACCATCTGTTTTTACGGCTGAATTACCGTCTGTGTTCCAGACAGAACTACCATCTGTTTTTACGGCTGAATTACCGTCTGTGTTCCAGACAGAACTACCATCTGTTTTTACGGCTGAATTACCGTCTGTGTTCCAGACAGAACTGCCATCTGTTTTTACAGCTGAATTACCGTCTGTGTTCCAGACAGAGCTACCATCTGTTTTTACAGCGGAACTACCGTCTGTATTTCAGACAGAGCTGCCATCTGTTTTTAATGGATAGTTATCAATTTTTTAATATTGGTGATTCCATTAACCCACTATTATTTCTCTCATTTGTCACTTCGAAAGTTCGAAGTGATCTTTTTTTGAAAAATGGGGAGGGGCAAAACCGAAATTGAAAAAAAGCTGACCCAATGGCCAGCTTTAGCTTGCAGTATTTTCTACTACGTCGTTTGCGCTACTATCGGTTGAACTACCAATTTCGAGCTGTGACTTTAGTTTGGATTTTATTAATTCTAGCTCTGGTTCATCCAATTGGTAATAGTAGATTCCATCAATGGTAGAATTAGAGCCTTTCAGACTAAGTTGTTCGATGTTCAATTGATTACCAGCTTTAGCATAATCAAAGAAAGATTTCATTTCATCAAACGAAAGGTCCGTTTCCATGTTATTACCAACGGCTTCAAGGATGCTTGAGTATTTAGTAATTGAAGTTGCAGCAGTTGCTTTCGTCATGATCGATTTAATAATTTCTTGTTGTCGTTTGCCGCGTTCAATATCACTATCATAATGACGTGTTCTAGCTAATGCTAGCGCTTGTTCGCCGTTTAAATTCTGAATCCCTTTTTTTAGGTTGATCGCGTTACGTCTGTCTTTAGAGTCTTTTTCACTTAAGTTATAAGGTACTTCAGCTTGGATACCACCTAAAGCATCAACAATATCGATAAAAGCTTCAAAGTTCATTTTCACATAGTAATCGACAGGGATATCTAGTAACCCTTCCACTGTATCAATAGTTGACGCAATCCCACCTTTGCCATAGGCATGGTTGATTTTGTCCTCATATCCTTTACTAGGAATATACACGTAGGAATCACGTGGGATACTAAGCAATTTAACGGACTTTTGCTTTTTATTAAAAGTAGCCATCATTAAGGCGTCTGTTCGTGATCCAGCATTATAATTACGGGAATCACTATCATCGACACCAGCGAAAAGGACGGTAATATTATCTACTTCAGGATGAACATCTTTACTACGTATAGTTGATGTTCGATCAATAGGTTTGTACGATTTACTTACAACATCTTCAGCTTTATTGTATAGGTAAGTGCCGTAAACAGTTCCTGATATTAGAATGAGTAGTAATGGAGTTAATATCCAAAGCAGCCATTTTTTTCGGCCCTTTTTCTTTTTTTGTATATTAAGAGTGCGTCTATCATTAGACATATCTATTATTCTCCTTTATTAGCAAAATAAAATTCAAAATAAAATTCTTTATTCGCCAAATTTCATTTTACCGTTTTTTTCAACTTTCGTAAAATGAAATTTTTTGGAGGAAATTGTCGAAGTTCACAATTTTGCAAATTGTTCCAATTAATATACTCAAATTATTAGGTGCTTTTACGTTTTTAGAGGATTTAATTACCTTAATTTACTGCTACTGCCTCTTCTAAATAAGTAGTATCGCCTTTTTTGATTTGAGACTGACCATTTGTTAACTCTATCATCCAGTCAGTAAAAATCCCTGTTTCTTCTTCTTTGACATACGTTTCGAATTCAACCTGTTCAAGATAGTGAATTTCTTTGATTTGGTAGATGGAGTTTCGCAACTCATTTTCAATTTTTCCAAGCCAAGTATAGTCTACCTGTGTATGAATGACTCTCATTAGTTGGCGATTAACGACACCTGTTGCTTTTATTCCTTCAGAAGTGGCTTTACCATAGGCGCGAATAAGTCCTCCTGCTCCTAATTTTATTCCACCAAAGTAGCGGGTTATGACAACAACCGTGTCTTTCAAATTCTTTTTTTTCAATACTTCTAAAATAGGGACACCAGCTGTACCACTTGGTTCACCGTCATCATTTGCTTTTTGAATATGATTGTTTTCGCCAATTAAATAAGCTGAACAATTATGTGTGGCATCCCAATGCTTTTTCTTAATCGTTTGAATAAATTCTTGTGCTTGTTCCTCTGATTCAGCCCGGCTGACGTAAGCAATAAAACGAGATCTTTCTATATTAATTTCATTTTCACCATAAGGTTTTACTGTATAATAATGAGAGAGCATAAGATCTCTCCTTTCGAGTCTGTAATTATTACCTTTTATTATAGAAGAATAAACATATGTTTGTAATGCCCTTTTTGCGTCGTGCTATACTAATGGTTGAACATTGCTGAAAAACAAAAAAAGCTACTTGGATTATTTTTCAAAAAAAATAGGAAAAAAGATAGATGGGCAACGGACGTAAACTGTGACTATCTATCGAAATTGTATCATATAGAAATATTTTAATTTGTAAATGATGCTAGTTCATTGGTTTCACGATAAAATATTTTTAATGTCGAAGGGCTAAGAGGGTAATCTAATGGCGAAAAAAAAATTCGATTCGAAGCTGCTTGATACAATATTAAATAATATGATTGATACTGTTGGAAATAGTAAAGATGAAATTTTCCAAATTGGTGAGCAATGCCGAAAAGATTTCGAAAGCATTTCGGATGAATTAAAAGAAGTAAAGATCGCGGTGATAAAGGCGATAGATGATGGTGATCAATTGGAGGAGCAAGCACGTCAGGCTCGCAATCGATTATCTGATGTTAGTCGTAATTTCGGACGTTATAGTGAAGAAGAGGTCCGAGAGGCATATGAGAAGGCGCATAAGCTGCAAATGGACCTGTCATTGAGTCGCCAACAAGAAAAATTATTGCGCAATCGGCGTGATGATTTGGAAAGAAGATTGATTGGGATACAAGAAACGATCGATCGAGCGGATCTTTTAATATCGCAGGTTTCAGTCGTCATGTCGTATTTAACTAGTGATCTGAAAGAAATGGGACAAGCCCTTGAGGATGCGCAAATAAAGCAAGATTTTGGCTTGAAAATCATTGAGGCTCAGGAAGAAGAGCGGAAAAGATTATCCCGTGAGATTCATGACGGGCCAGCGCAAATGCTGGCAAATGTGATGATGCGTTCGGATCTAATCGAAAGAGTGTACCGTGAACGAGGGGCCGAACAGGCATGGGATGAGATTAAAAGCTTTAAGAAAATGGTGCGTAATGCTCTTTATGAGGTACGGCGGATTATTTATGACCTACGTCCGATGGCTTTAGATGACTTAGGTCTCATACCGACCCTCAAAAAATACTTACAAACGACCGAAGAATATCATAAAAGTTCAAAAATTTCGTTTATTAGCGTAGGGCAGGATCGTCGCTTAGCGACAAAGTATGAGGTGTCCATTTTTCGCTTAATTCAAGAATCAGTCCAAAATGCATTGAAGCATGGTGAGGCAAGAGAGATTCAAGTGAAGGTAGAGCTTGGACACGATCGAATCACGGTAATGGTAAAGGACGATGGCAAAGGATTTAATTTAGATCAAGTAAAATTTGAATCGTTTGGCATTTTAGGAATGAATGAGCGAGTGGATCTGTTAAATGGGGAAATATCAATTAACTCGAAAGTGGGCGCTGGGACTATAGTGTTGATTCAGATTCCGTTAGTAGAGTCATAAATCGTTTGTTTTACGAAAAAATGAAGCTAAAGGGAGGCGAAATCGATGACAACAAGGATTGTAATTATAGATGATCATCAATTGTTTCGTGAAGGGGTTAAACGTATTTTGGATTTCGAACCTAGTTTCGAAGTGGTTGCTGAAGGCGATGACGGGAGTGAAGCACTTGCTTTAGTGGAGAAGCATCATCCAGATGTCATTCTTATGGATATCAATATGCCGAAGTTAAATGGGATTGAGGCGACACGTGAATTAATTGAGAAATTTCCTGAATCAAAGGTTATCATTTTATCCATCCATGATGATGAGAACTATGTTTCCCACGCGTTGAAAACAGGAGCAACTGGCTATCTGTTAAAAGAAATGGATGCGGATGCGCTAGTAGAAGCGGTGAAAGTTGTTGCGGACGGAGGCTCTTATTTACATCCAAGAGTCACTCATAATTTGGTGAAGGAGTACCGCCGTTTAGCAGTAGGCGAAAGTAATGAAGAAGTAGTGGCATTCCAACAAACAGAAATTCGTCGTCCCCTGCATTTATTAACCCGTCGCGAATGCGAAGTACTGCAAATGCTTTGCGATGGAAAAAGCAACCGGGGCATCGGCGAAGCCTTATTTATCAGTGAAAAAACAGTGAAAAACCATGTAAGCAATATTTTACAAAAAATGACCGTGAACGATCGCACACAAGCTGTGGTAGAAGCAATTAAGAATGGTTGGGTTGTTGTGAGATAGTGAATCGTATCGTTACTAGTAGTGTGTGGGCTAGGCTCCAACTTGTTGGGGTTTGGCCTATTTTTGTGCAAAATTGTGACAAAGTCCGATAGAAATGTGAACTTGTCCGATAGACGCCTTCGGGATGTCCGATAGAACTGTGAACTAGCCCGATAGAAGACTTCGATTGTTCGATAGACCCTCTCGAGGAGTCCGAATAGAACTGTGAACCTATCCGAAAATCCCCTTTGTGCAGTCCAATAGACTTATTTTGCATCTATTTTTCAAGAAGTTATCACAAAAAAGATAAAATGGAATACGATGGTAAAATAGAAAACACATAAGAAAGCATTTCATGCGATAAATTCCGATTACACTTTGGAGCTTTTCCCTATATTTCTACTATCTTAGCTTATTTTAGACTTATAAGTCGTGGATAACTCTGAAGTGGTTTTTCGGAATCCAGCTCCAGCGCCTAGCCCCTCGAGGTCAAATGTTCGCGGGCCCAAAAAGTCAAAGAACGACTTTCCGGGCCCGCGAAGCATTTGCTTGGCAAACCAAAGAACGGTTTGCATAAGTGTGACTAGGCCTCTGGCTTCGCTACTCTCGCCAATCGCCAGTCTTCTTTATCGGGGCTTACAAGCGCGCTTACGCATTTTGTTATATGGAAGGATTTTGCCAATGTCTAACGAACAGCAAGAACTCTTTTTGAAAATAATTACAGAAGCCTATCAAAAGGGGACAACGTGTAGAGATATTTCGGTGGCAGGTCTATTAAGTGAAATGAAAGAAAAATTAATTCGTGTCATTGAAAAAGAAGCCTGAGGTAATAGGCTTCTTTTTCATGCAAAGAAGAGACGATGCTACTTGGAGCACTGTCCAATGATTAAAATTGTACTGTTTGATAAATATCTTCTAACAATTTTAATCCCTCTTCGTATTTTTCCGTATCTTTTACGTAGCCAAACATGATATACTGTTTCCCATTGTGAATCGTAAATAAACCGATAATGTAACTTCTAGTTTCAAAGGTTGAGAATTCTTTTGCGTAGTAAAATTCTTTTCCATTGATTTCAGTAAACTTTTCCTCGATCAGTTCTGAATCCCCTTCCTCCTCCATCATCGTATGGAACTCCGTCTGAATTTCACTTAAATTATTTGCTTCACTTTCCGTTTCGATAAACCAAACTTTAAATAATGGGTTTTCCTCATTTTCACTTAATAATAGTGAGTTATCTTTGTCCCAATTAAACCCGTTAGGATAACGAAAAGTAAGGACATCATTAAAGGTACCCGTATTTTGGAACTTTGGAAGTTCTTCTTTAGGAGCTGTTTTTTCAGGGATAGGTGAAGGTGATTCCTCCTTTTTAGCATTACATCCCAACATCAATATAGCTATGAGTAAGAATAAAACGATTATATTGAGCTTTTTCATCTCTTTCCCTCCAAATTTTTCTTAATAAAATATATCCTAAAATGCTGGATTTTTCTATTAAAAGGGTATGGTATGGTACGATTATCCAAATCCGTGCAATTTCTTTTCCAATCGTTTAAAATAGAAGGACAGAGAAAATGTGAAGGATGGTAACTCTTTTATGAAAGTAGCAGTTGTCACGGATAGTACAGCTTACATCCCAAAGGAATTGCGCGAGCAGCTTCATATCCATATGATCCCGCTTAGCGTCATCTTTGGAAATGAGACCTATCAAGAAGAAGTAGAAATCAGTGCAGCTGAATTTTATGAGGAAGTTAAGACGAAGGAGCTGCCGACAACCTCGCAGCCTCCAGTTGGTCAGTTTGTTGAGCTTTTTGAAAAATTAGCGCAGGACTATGATGCGGTCATTAGCATTCACCTTTCAAGTGGAATCAGTGGTACGTTCCAAGGAGCAGTCGCTGCTGGGGAAATGGTGGAAGGCATAAAGGTATACCCGTTTGATTCGGAAATAAGCTGCATGGTTCAAGGGTTTTATGCACTTGAAGCGGCCGAATGGGCGAAACAAGGAAGATCAGCAGACGAGATTATGAATCGCCTCCGGGAAATGAAGAAATCGATTCAAGCTTATTTCATGGTAGACGACCTCGCTCATTTACAGCGCGGGGGCCGACTCTCAAGTGCTCAAGCGATTATCGGAAGTTTACTACAAGTTAAACCTCTGTTACATTTTGTTGATAAAAAAATCATGCCATTTGAAAAAATTCGTACTCGTAAAAAAGCAATGAAACGGATTGTCGATTTGCTAGGTGCCGCTGTGATGGGCGGTGGTGCGTATCGCGCCGTTATCATTCATGCGAATCGTGAGGAGGAAGCACTCGAGTGGAAAAGCGATCTCGAAGCTCAGTTTCCAAACGTCGAATTTATGATTAGTTATTTTGGACCAGTGATTGGTACCCATCTAGGCGAAGGCTCAATGGGACTTGGTTGGGTGAAGAAATAACTTATAAGGAAAGAACTACTTCTTAGACTGACGCCATTCCGGATATTTATTTGGAGTGGCGTTTTTTTGCCTCCATTAAAAAAGAAAGTAGGTGTTCATTTGCAAAATTCAGATGAATTTATCCCGCATACAAACTTCGATTTCAACCCTCAACTTCAACTCTTCTTAACTGGAAGACAGCTCCTTTTAAATGAAATTCCATTTCCAAAGGAAGAAATTCAGTCCCATATCGTTCATGGCTTAGTGCATAGTCAACAGGGGATAACTCAAGTGAACAAAAAATCAATATGCAACCGCTGCGGCAATCACGACCCCAGTTTGATCGCTATCTTTCCATGCGCAAGATGCTGTAAACCATGTCAATATTGCCGGAAATGCATAATGATGGGGCGAGTTAGCTCCTGTTCGTCATTGCTCCATTGGAGTGGCCCACCCGCAGAGATAACCTCAATAGATAAACCACTTGACTGGGTTGGTTCATTATCCGTTGGCCAAACAGTCGCATCGAATCGAGTCGTCGAAGCGATAAAAGTCAATCAAGACTGTTTGGTTTGGGCAGTCTGCGGCGCAGGAAAAACGGAAGTTCTGTTTGCTGGAATCGAAAAAGCACTCCAGCTAGGAAAACGAGTCTGCCTTGCCACACCAAGAACCGACGTCGTCCTCGAACTCACACCAAGGCTTCGAAAAGTATTCCCAAACATCGCTGTTGCATCACTGTACGGAGGGAGTGAGGATCGCCACGTATTTGCCCCGCTAACCATTGCTACTACCCATCAATTGCTCCGATTTTATCAAGCGTTCGATATGATGATTGTTGACGAAGTGGATGCCTTTCCTTATACAGCTGATGAATCGTTACAACAAGCCGTCCAAAAAGCAAGGAAACAACCATCCTCACTCATCTTTCTCACAGCAACACCAAGTGAAAAATGGCAACGGGAATGTCGATTAGGAAAACGAAACTACGTCACCATCCCCGCCAGATTTCACCGCCACTCACTCCCGATACCGAAATTCGTTTGGTGCGGCAATTGGAAAAAGAAGCTGTTAAAAAACAGCCTACCTCCAAATGTACTCCAGTGGACAATAGCACGCTTGCAGCAACGAAAACAGGCACTTCTCTTCTTCCCAAACATCCGATTGATGGAAAAAGTCTTGCCAATCTTCCAAGCGCTAGACTCTCGTATCGAAGCAGTTCATGCTGAAGATTCACTTCGTAAAGAAAAAGTCCAGGCAATGCGCGACAAGAAAACACCGATTCTTCTAACAACCACCATCCTTGAACGAGGTGTCACCTTCCCAAACATCGATGTCGCAGTCGTA
The DNA here is from genome assembly GCF_042683745.1 of Bacillus sp. CGMCC 1.16607. Taxonomy (NCBI): domain Bacteria; kingdom Bacillati; phylum Bacillota; class Bacilli; order Caryophanales; family Bacillaceae; genus Bacillus; species Bacillus sp. CGMCC 1.16607. Next base: position 106,769 of record NZ_JBHUJX010000007.1, on the reverse strand, counting down.
GGGGCAGAAGAAAGCATCTTCACTGAAAGTGCCCTCGTCCAAATCGCAGGAAGAGTAGGTCGTAGCGCCCAATATCCAGATGGAGACATTACCTTCTTCCACTACGGCAAAACCGAAGCCATGATTAAAGCCCACAAACAAATCAAGCAAATGAACAAAGAAGCCCTCCAAAAAGGACTTCTGGATTAGTATCACTTTACCGCATTAACGCACTGGGGGTCAGTCCCCCGGCGCTTTAAAGCGCCAAAGGGACTGACCCCCAGTGCACTAAGGAGGAAGGGAGAGGAAGTAAGATGTTGGATTTATTTCAGCATGAACGATGTTTAGTCTGTCAGGAGGTGATGGATTCTTCGTTTGGGTGGGTGGATTTGTTTTTTCCCGAAAAGGAGGAATCCATGTGCCAAATGTGCAAAAGTAAGCTGCAAAGAATGGAAGGAGAGACTTGTCAGATTTGTGGTCGTTCCTTCGAATCATTAGACCCACAATATCGGAACGGAAATCTATGTAATGACTGCACCCGCTGGGAGGATGACTCAGACTATAAAGGGGTTCTCACACAAAACCACTCTATCTACCAGTACAATGATTTCCTCAAAGAAATCATCGCGAAATACAAATATCGCGGAGATTATGTCCTCGCAAAAATATTCGTTGAAGAAATACAAAATAAAATAAAAAACATCAAGCCAGACTTCATCATCCCCATTCCTCTAAGCGAAGAACGCCTCCAAGAAAGAGGCTTCAATCAAGCAGAAGCCCTAATCATAGAATCAGGCTTCAAATCTGCTAATCTATTAACAAGAATCCACTCAGAAAAGCAATCGAAAAAATCTCGCTCGGAGCGAATTCATCTTCCCCGAGTGTTCCATACCACCGAACAAGTAAAAGGGAAAATCCTCCTAGTAGATGATATTTATACAACAGGGTCAACGTTAAGACATGCTGCCAAAGTACTGGAAAAAGCAGGTGCCGAATCGATTTACTCCCTTACCATTGCCAGAGGATAGAGAATCTCTGACGGATAATAATTCCGATTCCCAATGTTATCTTTAGAAGCTATAATGATAAGTAATACATTATTCGACATGGAGGTATACATACAATGAGTGAAGTAATCAATTGTCCGAATTGTGGCGCTATCTTTATGAAAACAGCCTTCCGCTCCGTTTGCCAAAACTGCTGGAAGGAAGAAGAAAAAGCGTATGAAACCGTCTATCAATATATGAGAAAACGCGAAAATCGAGCGGCAACCATTGAACAGGTTGTTGAAGCAACAGAAGTTTCCGAAGAGCTTATTTATAAGTTTGTCAGAGCTGGAAGAATACAAACGGCTCATTTTCCAAACTTAGGATACCCATGTGATAAATGTGGTCATATTATTCGAACAGGAAAGATTTGTGGTAGCTGTCAGGATAGTCTGCGTAAAGATCTTAAACAGTTTAATACTGATGAACAGCGTAAAAAAGAATTAAAGCGAAGTGAGCATGGTACATATTTATCAGAAAAGTAATTACTCCACTCAAAGGCTAAACCAACTTAATGCGGTTTAGCCTTTTTTATTGAAAAATTTTAGCAAACAGATTAAAGAAATTTTTTTAAAAAAAGAAACGACACTCCAAAAATCTCTCTAGCAAAATATTACTAATACAAATTAGTTAATAATCTCGACTCTGATTCCGATATAAAAGATATTAATCGATTGTAAGGGAGAGAAATATTTTGCAGATTACTAATCATCTTCCTGGAACTCAAATAAAATCTACGGAAATCCCTCTAGAACTTAAGCAAGGTGAAATACATCGCGCTCAAATAAAAGAACGTTTATCAGATTCAGAAGCTGTTTTGCAAATAAAAGGAAAAGACGTAACAGTTAAATTCGAGAACGGTGTCCCTGCTGACGATCGTGTAACTGTCCAAATAAATGAAAAAAATGATCAAAATGTCAGTGTAAAAACAATTGCGACCGAGGCTACTAAGGTAGACGTTCCCGAACAAGTTAATGATTTAAAAATGATGCAAAGTCTTGGGGTAACAGGGAAAGAGTCCCCACAATTAAAACAAGCAGTTCAGCTTTTATTAGATAAGGGTTTGCCATTAACAAAAGAAGCGGTGGCAGAATTAAAAGTATTTTTTGAAAAAGCTCCAGGCACTTTAGAAACAAAATTAGATACGGTCAAAGCGCTTGGTAATAAAAATCTTGAAGTCACTCAAACACATCTTCGCGCCATTCATGAAGCATTGCACGGTAAACCATTGACGGAAGTGCTAACCAATATCGCGAAGGAAATTGACCCTAACTTTGAGTTTTCAAAAAGTGAACAGCTCATTTTAAAAAGCAATAGCGAAACGATTCAAACGAAAGAACCTGCGAACACAAGCACATCGGTACAACAAGATAACAATCCGAAAGTATCAGCGGAACAGGGAAAAGAATTAATTGAACTATTGAGAAAAAATCGTGAATCGATTCAATCAGAGCCTGATTTACAAAAAGCCATTCAACGAGTAAGAGACGAACTCGTTCGTAATCCTAAGCTTGATCCAAAAATGGCAAGCCAACTTGAAAAAGCAGCTAGTGAAGCTGAAAAACTTCAAGTGATTGGAAAAGATAGACTGCTAGAAGCATTGAAAACAGCTGAAGTTCAGTTAGCTAATCAAGAACAAAAATCAACCCAAGTTCAAGCATCTTCAGCGGCAAGTATAGAAAAGCCACAATCAGAAAAAACACTTCATTCAATAGTAAATGAGCTAAAGAACTCAATTTTAAACGAACCAAATTTACAAAAATCGCTACAAAAGGTAAATGATTTAATCATAAATAACTCCAGGTTCCCGGAAGATTTAAAAAAGAAATTGAGTGAAGATATACAGGAAGTATCTAAATTGCTTAAACAAGGAAGAATCACTACTGGAAAAGAAACGTTGACTCAAGCATTAAATAGTGTCGAAAGCGAACTGCAAGTGGTGGAGGTAAAAGGTACATCACAGGATATTAAAATAAGTGAAGTTGTAAAACAACTAAAGGAAACTGCCCAACGAGAACCAAATATCCAAAAAGCAGTTGACCAAGTTCGAGAGCAAGTCATTAACAATCCAAAAATTGACCGAGAAGTGGCACAAAAAGTAGAGCGAGCCTTAACGGAAGTTCGCCAACTCAACCAAATCGGTCAAATCGAAGCAGGTCGTACCCGCCTTGTCCAGGCACTAACTGAAGCGGAAGAAATCTTAAAGCAAGTAGAAGCCCGTCAACAAACAAACCAAACACGCCCAACGGAACAAGCCGCAAGCGACGATGTGAAACAAGTAAAGGAATCCGTCCAACGCGAACCAAATATCCAAAAAGCGGTTGACCAAGTCCGAGATCAAGTCGTTAACAATCCAAAAGTTGACCGAGAAGTAGCAAAAAAGATAGAACGGGCCTTAACGGAAGTTCGCCAACTCAACCAAATCGGTCAAAACGAGGCTGGACGTACGCGCCTCGTCCAAGCACTATCTGAAGCGGAAGAAACCTTAAGGCAAGTGGAAGCCCGTCCACAAACAAACCAAACACGCCCGACGGAACAAGCCGCAAGCGATGCTGTGAAACAAGTAAAGGAATCCGTCCAACGAGAACCAAATATCCCAAAAGCGGTTGACCAAGTCCGAAATCAAGTTGTCAACAATCCAAAAGTCGACCGAGAAGTAGCAAAAAAGATAGAACGGGCCTTAACGGAAGTTCGCCAACTCAACCAAATCGGTCAAACCGAAGCAGGCAAAGCCCGCCTTGTCCAAGCACTAACTGAAGCGGAAGAAACTTTAAATCAAGTAGAAGCACGTCAACAAACAAACCAAACACGCACGACGGAACAACCAGCAAGCGACGTCGTGAAACAAGTAAAGGAATCCGTCCAACGCGAACCGAATATCCAAAAAGCAGTTGACCAAGTCCGAGATCAAGTCATTAACAACCCAAAAGTTGATCGTGAAGTGGCACAAAAAATAGAGAAGTCATTAACGGAAGTCCGCCAGCTTAACCAAATCGGTCAAACCGAAGCTGGTCGTACGCGTCTTGTCCAAGCTCTAACCGAAGCGGAAGAAACCTTAAAACAAGTAGAAGCACGTCAACAAAAGAACCAAACACGTCCGACGGAACAACCAGCAAGCGACGTTCTGAAACAAGCAAAAGAATCCGTCCAACGAGAACCAAATATCCAAAAAGCGGTTGACCAAGTCCGAGATCAACTTGTCAACAATCCAAAAGTTGATCGAGAAGTAGCACAAAGAGTAGAGCGGGTCTTAACAGAAGTTCGCCAACTCAACCAAATCGGTCAAACTGAAGCTGGTCGAACCCGTCTTGTCCAAGCTCTAACCGAAGCGGAAGAAACATTGAAACAGGTAGAAGCACGTCAACAAACGAACCAAGCACGCCCGACGGAACAAGCCGCAAGCGACGATGTGAAACAAGTAAAGGAATCCGTCCAACGAGAACCAAATGTCCAAAAAGCAGTTGACCAAGTCCGAGAGCAAGTCGTTAACAATCCAAAAGTCGACCGAGAAGTAGCGCAAAAAGTAGAACGAGTCTTGGCAGAAGTTCGCCAACTCAACCAAATCGGTCAAACCGAAGCAGGTCGTACCCGCCTCGTCCAAGCACTAACGGAAGCGGAAGAAACCTTAAAACAAGTAGAAGCACGTCAACAAACAAACCAAACACGCCCGACGGAACAAGCCGCAAGCGAAGTTGTGAAACAAGTAAAGGAATCTGTCCAACGCGAACCAAATATCCCAAAAGCGGTTGACCAAATCCGAGAGCAAGTCGTAAACAATCCAAAAGTCGACCGAGAAGTAGCACAAAAAGTAGAGCGGGCTTTAACGGAAGTGCGCCAACTCAACCAAATCGGTCAAACCGAAGCAGGCAAAGCGCGCCTCATCCAAGCTCTAACCGAAGCAGAAGAAACATTAAAGCAAGTGGAAACGCGGCGACAGCCGAACCAAACTCGACCATCAGAACAAACAGATACACGCCAACAAACAAACCAAGCACGACCAGAACAACCAGCACAAAATTCTCAATCACCATCCGAGCAGCAAAAACAAAGTGAAACATTAAAACAAGTTCGCAACCAAATACAATTAGAGCCTAACCTTCAGAATGTTATTGGAAAGCTTAAGGAACATTTAGCAGCGAACAAAAGTATTGACCCGGAAATTGTGCGCAATATCGAAAAAATGATCAATCAGGCAAACCAACTTGATCAATCTGGTCGGGATCGATTAACAAAAATACTCCAACAAACGGAGCAAATTTTAAATCAAAATGTCGCAAAGCAACCTAATGCATCACAAGATAGTACTCAGAAAGCAGAAGTACAAAGTTCATTACAGAACAGACTGGCCAATCTTCAGTCAATCGAACAAATCGAAAAAAAACCAAGCGAACTCTTAAAAGAGGCTTTAAAAACGATACAAAACGAACCAAATTTAGAAAAAGCGTTAGAACAAGTGAAAAAAGAACTCACTTCAAACCCGAATATCGATCTTGGTAAACTTTCAAAAGTAGAAAAAGCACTTGACCATGCTGCGGAGCTACAACAAAAGGGTCGTGAAATTGCTGCTCGCCAGCAAGTGGCAGGAGCCCTAACCGATTTAGAAAAGGAACTTGCAAGCACTGAATCAAGTGCACAGACACAACAGATTTCACAAGATTCTGCAACTCAGTATGACATCAATGAGCTGCTGCAACCGTTACAAATCCAATCGAAAGATATTTTAGTAACAAAGGTCTCTCAGAAACTAGCGGAAGCCACACATGAATTTAGAGAGTTAAAACGGGAAATTAGCCGTAACTTAGACACGGTTCAAAGACTAGTGGAAACTTTTAAACGAAATGCTTACCCTCAAGTGAAACCAATGCTAGAAGCGACGATTAGTAAATTAGACAATGCGATTTTAAAAAGCGACATGATGCTGTTTACTGATATGACAACCGAGAAACAACTGATGCAGGCAAGTACCCAATTAGCTCAGGCTAAAAAGCATCTAGCTAAAGGCGAACATTCAGAAGCAGTGAAAATTGTTCAAGACGTAAAATCATTAGTGGATAAAATCTTATTTAAACCGTCAGAGCAAAAAATTATGCACTATGTAAATAAAGAAAGCTTGGCTCTTGAAGAGATGGAGCCTTCTAAAAAGCTGCTAAGCCAATTTAATGAAACAACACAATCATTTGTTAGACAGGAACCAACTGCCAGAAATATGTTTGAAATGGTTCGATCACTTGGTTTAAATCATGATAACGAATTAGCCAATTCACTCGTCTTTCAAAAAGGAGAGCAATCCTCCCAACAGGAGCAACAACAGCAACACAATTTGAAAGAGGCGCTTCTAAAACTAACACAGGGCGAGGAAACCAACGGAAGAGTAGCTCAACAGGCTGAGCAAGCCTTAAACAACCTAACTGGCCAACAATTATTAAGTAAATCGGATTCCAATGGGAGCATGCAAAATATGTTTTTCAATTTGCCTATGTTGCTTGGAGGAAAACCAGAAAACGTTCAAGTATTCGTAAACTCGAAAAATGAAGGCGAACAAGTAGATTGGGAGAATTGCAACTTGTACTTCTTACTAGAAACAAAAAAACTTGGCGACGTTGGCATTTTGCTTAACTCAACGGACAGAAATTTATCGATCACAATCAAGAACGACAAACCTGGCTTTAAGGAAAAGATGCAACCAGTTGCTATGATCGCAAAAGAAAAGCTACAGGAAATTGGCTACAATATCCATAGCATTCATTTTGCGAAAATGACAGTTAAAAATCAAAACGTTGAAAAACAAAATAATTCTGATACCCAATCAAACGCAAAACCAATCCGGCCAGTCTTCACTGAGAAGGGAATGGACTACAAAATATGAGTTATACGAAATTTTATAATCAAAAAAAACGTAAAGAAATCAACGGTCCTTCCGCAGCAGTCATTAAATATGACGAGAAAACTGGAAAATCACCTACGATTGTCGCTCAAGGAAAAGGTCAAGTAGCCCAACAAATTATTGAACTAGCGAAGAAAAATAACATTCATATGCAAGAAGACTCATCTTTAGTTGCAAACCTACTAGATATGGACTTGGGGGACAATATCCCCCCTCAGCTTTACTCAGTGATGGCGGAAATTTTGCTGCTCATTGAGGAAATGGAAAAAAACTATTAAAAAAAATATTAAACACTTTAAATAATAGACCGATAAAAGAAACAGATGATTAAATTGGAGGTGCAAATACTTGACTAGTATTTTCACAGAATCAGCCATCCATCAAAAATCTCCTCAAGAAATAACAGCGCTTTTATATGAAGCTTGTTTAACAGATTTAGAGGAAGCAATCGAAGATATTAATAATAAAGATTATGTTATAGCAAATAAGAAACTACAAAACGCAAACGATATTTTACATCGTTTGGGAGCAGGCCTTAATTATGATGCTGGAATCATAGCCGATCAGTTAGACATGCTTTACAACTATATGGCGGATAAAATTGTTGAGGCAAATTTTAAAAAAGATACCTCAATCATTAAAGAAGTCATTCAATCACTTCAAGAAATAACAATCGCATGGAATCAGGCGATGAAGAATAAAACAGCTGACCCTTCTGTTGGAATTAGAAAAAAGGCAATGGCCTACGAAAAAAATGTTTTACTAGATAATAACTAAATTTCAAATAGAATATAGACCAAAAGGAGCAGAAACATGAAAATTAATCATAATATCCAAGCGTTAAACGCCTACCGCAACCTTTACCAAAATCAATTCAACACTTCCAAAAACTTAGAAAGATTATCTTCAGGTCTACGTATCAACCGTGCAGCAGACGATGCAGCAGGTCTTGCGATCTCTGAAAAAATGCGCTCCCAAATCCGCGGTCTAAAACAAGCAGAAAGAAACTCACTTGACGGAGTATCATTAATGCAAGTGGCAGAAGGTGCAATGACAGAAGTTCACTCCATGCTGCAACGTATGCGTGAATTATCTGTTCAAGCAGCGAATGATACGAATACTACATCTGACAGAGACGCTATTCAATTAGAAATCAATCAATTACTTAAAGAGATTGATAGTATTGCAGCAAAAACGGAGTTCAACACACGTAAATTATTAGATGGTTCAAGTGCGGCGGATACGCAATACTTAACAGGTGAACAGGCTAAAACAAATATTAAGAATGTGCCAAATGTAACGGATCCATCATTAGAAACAGGGCAATATGCCATCACATTAACGAGTGGAAGTATCGTTAATACATTAAATCAACCTGGTGCAGGGGTAAATGATGCATCTGTAATCACAGTTAATAGTGTAAGCGGCTCAAACTTAAGTTTTGGTGAATATACAATTGTTGTAACTAATTATGACGATACAACAAAAAGTGCAACCATTGAGGTTCTAAATCCAGACGGTTTCTCAGTAGGTTCAAAGGCTGAAAAAATTGGTGTTTCTGGTAATTCTACCTTAACGATCGGAACAAAAACAGGGGAAAAAGTTACGATTAACACTACCTTAATAACTGGAAATGGAACTGCTAAAGTACAAATTGAAGGGAAAATGAAGGTAGCCGTATCCCGCGCTGTTGATCCTGCAAATTCATCGTCCACTCTTGAACCAATTACATTCGAAAAAGAGATTACAAGTAGAAATGGTGTCATAACCCATGGTGGATTGGAAATTAAAGTTGGGGTTAACGTTGATGCTCCAAGCACAGCTGCAGGAAGCACATCTAGATTCCAATTAACAAATAAAGCACTTGCTTTCCAAATTGGTGCAAATACTGGACAAAATCTAAATATTGACGTACCACAATTAAGTACTGTGAAGCTTGGTATTGAAGACATCAATGTCCTTGACCATAAATCAGCTAACGATGCAGTCTTTAGACTTGAAAAAGCAATCAATCAAATTTCTGCAACCCGTTCTAAACTTGGAGCAACACAAAACCGTTTAGAGCATACAATTAATAACCTGCAAGTAACAAATGAAAACTTAACAGCTGCGGAATCACGTATCCGTGATGCTGACATGGCTCTTGAAATGACTGAGTTCACAAAGAATAATATTCTTAATCAGTCTGCACAAGCAATGCTTGCTCAAGCGAACCAATTACCACAAGGTGTTCTTCAATTATTACAACGTTAATTTTTAGTAAAAGAGGCAAGTCCTGAAAATTTGGGACTTGCCTCTATCTTTAATGAAATTTGTGATAAAATGAAAATAAATTAGCACTTAAAAGGTGGGAAGTGCATGGAAGTTCAAAAGGTTGGGAAAATAGGTGTTGACAGAGTAAAAGGAAAAGAAAATGTTCCAGCAGAAAGTATTTCTTTTCAAGAGGTCATGTCAAAAAATCGCCAACAAACTGTCTATGAAAAACTTACTCAGTTTGTTCAGAAAATAGAAGATCAAGGAAAAAAACTTTCGGAGAACCGAACAGTAGATGAACTCCGTAAATATAAGAAAATGGTAAAAGATTTTATGGAGGAAGCTGTACAAAACGGCTTGCAGTTAGAGGAGCAAAGGGGCTTCAATCGACGTGGTCGGACTAAGGTGTACAAAATTGTAAAAGAAGTGGACAAAAAACTAATCGACTTGACCAACATGGTTCTTGACAAGGAGAAAAAAGGTTTAGATATTTTGGGGACGGTTGGGGAAATTAAAGGTTTATTAATAAATATGTATACGTAAGGACTACTAGAGAATAATTTAGTAGTTCTTTTTGTATTATTTTAGCTTTAATCATAATTCAACCTAAACTATTCGTTTTTTTTTCCGATATTAAGAATAAGAAGAATGATAATTAAGTGATCGAATGTGTTCGGATCCGTAAAGATAATTATCGAATACTGAGGTGAATAACGTGAAGATTAATCATATAGGTCGGCTAAATGTCAATCCTTACAATAAACAAATGGAAAAAATGGAAAAGACAGAGAAAGCAGTTCGTAAAGATAAGATTGAAATTTCTACTGAAGCACTTGAACTTCAAAAAATGGGAGATTTCGATGTAGAGCGTCAAGAAAAAATCGAAGCATTAAGGCAAAAGGTTAACTCTGGTGAATATGAGATTAATGCTAAAGAGGTTGCTAAAAAGATGTATTCCTATTGGAGTGAATTGATCTAGGAGGGTTTCGATTGTCTACAGAACCTTTAATTCAAGCATTAGATGAAATGATTCGCTTGCATAAAAGTTTACACCAACTTGCTAAGAATAAAACGGATATAGTCATTAAGGGTGAAATAGTAGCTTTACAGTCTTTGTTAAAAGAAGAAAGTAAGCATGTTCAAGCAATCAAAAAAACAGAAGCAGAAATACAAGAATTGATTAAGCATCTTCAAACCGATAACAAAATATATGATCAATACAACTTAAATACACTCATTGAACTAGCTGATGCAGATGAAAAAGCTGTGTTAATTAGTTTAAAGAACGAATTAACACAACAAATCAATTTGGTTAATGAACAAAATAAAGTCAATCAGCAATTATTAGAGCAATCCTTACAATTTGTTAATGCTTCATTAGATATATTAATTCCTGATACAGATTCCTTTAATTACGACCCAAATGAACGACCGCTGGAACAAAAGGGTCGCTCTATTTTTGACTCAAAGGCATAACGGAGGTATAAAAGAATGATTTCTACTTTTCATGGTTTAGAAGTAGCTAGACGAGGGATGATGGCCCAGCAATCAGCATTATATACAACAGGGCATAACCTCGCTAATGCAAATACACCAGGATACACAAGACAACGGGTGAATTTCACGCAAACGACGCCATATCCTGCTGCCTCTATGAATCGCCCACAAATTCCTGGACAAATGGGTACAGGGGTAATGGCTTCTGACATTCAAAGAATACGTGATAATTTTGTTGATATGCAATTTCAGACAGAAAGCAGTAAATTAGGTTACTGGCAGGCAAAATCAGAAATGCTATCCCAAATGGAAGGGATCATGAACGAACCTTCTGACACTGGGTTAGCTCATTCTTTGGACGAGTTTTGGAACTCTTTACAAGACTTAGCGGTACAACCGCAGAATGATGGAGCAAGACGTGTTGTTCGTGAACGTGGGATTTCACTAGCAAATACATTTAACTATACGTACGACTCATTGAAGGCGATTCAAAAGGATTATCGCAAAGAAATAGATGTCACTGGGCAAAGAGTTAACTCGCTTTTACGACAAATCAATCAGGTGAATCAACAGGTTGCTTCGATTGAACCCCATGGATATTTGCCGAATGATTTGTATGATGAACGAGATCGATTAGTAGATGAGTTATCTTCATTAGTTAATATAAAAGTTGATAGAAAACCGAGTGGTGGGATGGCTTCTGCCAATGCAGAAGGGTTACTTGATATCTCTTTAACAACTCCACAAGGGGATGTATTAAAAGATTCTACCGGAAAACCTATTAAACTCATTGATTCCAAACTAAACGGTGGAACGGCATATGGAATTCACATTCAATACGAAAATCGTACAGACCAGGATAGCCCTGTTGAAAAGATTAAATTTTTTGAATTAGAAACGAATAAAAGTGGCTTTGTTGGCATCGCAACTGATACAGAGGCGGACCAAATAGAACTTGGAGATTCTGATACGAAGGATCCAATTTATGTACTAAATGATTTCGCAGCTTTTAACACAAACGGTCGATTAAAAGGCTTTATCGAAGGCTACGGCTATAAAGCAGGCGGAGAAACAAAAGGTACCTATAATGATATGTTAGCGGAATTAGATCAAATGGTTTTTACGTTTGCTAACCATTTTAACGAAGTCCACAAAGCGGGTTGGAGTTTAAATGAAATTCGAAATGGTGCTCAAGATGACAAAAATTTCTTTGATCTAAATGGAGCCACTGAGACAAGCTTTAAAGGTATCGCGGGAAAAATAAAAGTAGACGACGCTATTATTAAAGATGTACAAAATATAGCTGCCGCAGCGGAAGGAAATGTTCTAGCAGGAACCTTTTCACGTGTACCAAATCAAGTTCAAACCTCAACTGTAGGGAATCCTATTTTCACAGGAATATATAAATCTACGGAGGCTCCGTTAGCATGGAAAGATGCAAAGACGATTGAGATGAATGTGAAGTTTGATAGTGGTAATTGGCAATACCAAATGATTGCTAAGAAAGAGGACGGAACGGTATTGGGAACGTATCCAGCAACTGCAGGAACGTTTGAAAACTTCCCATCATCGACTGACAAAGTTATCGAAAAATTCGGCGTTAAAATAGATATTTCTAATGTTTCTACTAAAACAGCTGGTGATACATGGACTACTTCTTTTAAAGCAGAAGGTGTTAAGTCCAGTGATGAAGCCTTCATTGGAAACGGTTCAAACGCCCTAAAACTAGCCAATGTAAAAGATGCTGTCTTAAGCTATGGCGGAAATTTAACGAGCATCCAAACCTTCTATCAAGGAATGATTGGTAGATTAGGAGACAGTGCCTCTGAGTCCAATCGTATGGAAAATACGGCAGGTGTGTTAAGGGATTCTGTTGAACAACGAAGAATGTCTATTAGTAGCGTTTCACTAGATGAAGAAATGACCAATATGATTAAATTTCAGCATGCCTACAATGCTGCAGCTCGAAATATCACCTTGGTTGATGAGATGTTAGATAAAATTATTAATGGTATGGGTTTAGTAGGCAGATAAGGTAGGTGAGTGAATATGCGAGTAACGCAATCGATGCTATCAAATAGCAATTTGAAATATATTAGTCAAAATTACAACCGATTAGGTTCACTTCAAGATCAAATTAATTCAGGTAAAAAAATTACAAAGCCTTCTGATGATCCTGTTATCGCTATGAAGGGGATGCGTTTCCGTAGCCAAGTTGTTGAGGTTGAACAATTTAAGCGTAACCTAAATGAAGGCTTTAGCTGGATGGACAATTCGGACTCTGCTCTTGATGAAGCTGGACAAGTGATTCAGCGGATCAGGGAGCTAACTGTTCAAGCATCAAATGATAGTTACGATGCGAATGCGCGTCAAAATATTTCCAAAGAGATTGATCGATTACAAGAACATTTAGTTGCACTTGCTAATTCAAAAGTTGGGGACAATTATATTTTTAATGGAACAGATACATCCAATGCTCCTATAAACGCAAACCAGATGAATATGGATTTCACAAAATTTGTTGACGGTTTAAAAACAACACCGGCCACTTCCATTCCTAGCGACTACGTCATTAGTTATCAAGGGGAAACGTATAAATATAATAGTGGAACAACATTTAAGACTAATACTGGTAATACAATTTCAATTGATCTTAGTACAGGCGCTATTAATCACGAGTATAAAGAAAAGCTTAAATATCAAGATGGACAAGAAGCGACAGTTAAAGAAACAATAAGTAGCGCAGACTTAGTACTTTCTAAAAATACAGCCGTTTCTACCAACACTGAAAACGTTGAAATTGAAGTCATGAAAGGTGTTACGATTCCGATAAACATTAGAGCACAGGATGCTTTTTCGAATGATTTATTTAGCGGAATTGAATCGATCAAAAAAATGCTAAATAATCCAACAACAAGAGGGGAAGATATTTCAAAAGCATTAGATTCCCTTGATGGTATGATGAATAATGTAGTAGCAACAAGAGCAGAGCTTGGGGCCCAAGTGAATCGAACAGAGATGGTTCAAAACCGACTTCTTCACCAAGAGGTTGTCGCGAAAAAAACCGTTTCCGATAATGAAGATATCGACTTTGAAAAAGCCATTATCGACCTAACAGTTCAAGAAAGTATTCATCGTGCTGCTCTAGCAATGGGTGCAAGAATCATCCAGCCAACATTAATGGACTTTTTACGTTAAGCTATTCCAATATGGGATAGCTTTTTTCTAAAGAAGTTTGAATAAAGGATTTACTTCGTTAAAATAGAGATAAAGATTAAAACGAAGGGGAGTGAAAGCATGCAGCTTCCTCGTCTAGAAATTACAAATACCAACGCCATTTTAGGACTAACCCAACATAGAACGAAAATTGAAATCAAACAACCAATGGCTGAAGTGAAAATGAATCAACCACAGCCAGAAGTGGAAATGTACACCTCAAATAGTAAATTAGAAATCGACCAAACAGAAGCGTTTGCAGATGCAAACCTAAAAACCGCTTTTCGAAACATAGAAGAATGGGTAGCAAGATCAAAGCGGAAAATAAGTCAAAACATTGCTGAAGAGGTAAGTGAAGGAAATAAGTTAATGAGTATCGAACATCAAAGAGAAACCGTCATTCCACAAATAGCAAAGCAAGAAAGTGAAACACCTCCAGCAGAAATCGATTTTGGAAACATGCCTAAATCAGCTAACAGCATAAAATTTCACTATCAACCATCTGAGATAAAAATAAAAGTAAATACTGAAAACCTTAAAGTAGACGTTAAAACTCATGATCCTATTATTAAATTCAATCCAGGAGACCTCCAAATCTATTTAAAGCAAAAAGCATCCATACATATAAAAGCAATCGGAACATTTGTTGATCAAAAAATATAACAGAAAACGGTGAACGAAATGAAAATCCAAACGAAATACCACGGTGAAGTTCAAATCGATGAATCAAAAATCATCCATTTTCACCAAGGCATCCCAAGCTTCCTTGACGAACAGCAATTTTTTATCCTTCCATTCGCAGATGAAGGTCCATTCTTAATTATGCAATCAGTCCAAACACCAAGTCTCGCATTCGTCATTGTTAGTCCATTTGACTTTTTCAAAGCTTACTCAGTCAAACTTACTGACCAAGTCATCGAATCACTTGAAATTGAAAATCAAGAAGATATCGTCATCTTTACCATCCTAACTATCCAAGAACCATTCCAAAACACAACCGCAAACCTACAAGGCCCAATCGTCATCAATGATGCGAATAAACTAGGCAAACAAGTCATCTTAAGCGATTCACCATATCGAACAAAGCATCTTTTAACAAGCACTTTAACCTCTGTAGGTAAGGAGGGGTAAAGGATGCTCGTATTAACTCGCAAATTAAACCAAGCCATTCAAATCGGCGACAACATCGAAATTAAAATCCTTGCCGTAGAAGGTGAACAAATCAAAATCGGCATCGAAGCACCAAAGAATATCGAAATCCATCGCAAAGAAATTTATCTAGCTATTCAAGAAGAAAACAACAAAGCAACCAATACACCAATAGACCTACTAAAGCAATTCTCAAATCAATTAAAAAAATAAAAACTTTTTGTAGAAAAACTACTAAACAACTCCAAAAGCATGCCGATATTAAAAATGTAAGGTAGTACCTACTTTAGGCGGCCGACTAAAGTAGGTTACTTAATTATAAAAAACCACATGGATGTGGAACAAACCAATTTCAAGGAGGAAATAAAAATGATTATCAATCATAACTTACAAGCGATGAACTCATATCGCCAACTAGGTGCAAACCAAGCTAGTTCAGCAAAATCTATGGAGAAATTATCTTCTGGATTACGTATTAACCGTGCTGGTGACGATGCTGCGGGTCTAGCAATCTCTGAAAAAATGCGTGGACAAGTACGTGGCTTAAACCAAGCTCAACGTAACTCCCAAGACGCTATTTCTTTAATCCAAACAGCTGAAGGTGCATTAAACGAAACACATTCAATCCTTCAACGTATGCGTGAGCTTGCTACTCAATCTGCGAACGATACAAACACAGATCAAGATCGTAACGAGCTTCAAAAAGAGTTAAACCAATTAACTTCTGAAATCAACCGTATTGGTAACAATACTGAGTTCAACCAAAAGAAACTACTTAATGGTTCTCAATCTTTAGATGCTGGTAGCCGTGTTGCAACTGCTGGTAATACTACTAGTGGGAACGGTTTGCACATGCAAGTTGGAGCAAACTCAAGCCAAAACTTTACAATTGATATATTTGATATGCGTGCAGAAGCATTAGGAGTAGCTTCTTCTAATTCTGGTGGAGATGCAGGTATTGGTGATGTAACAACTGTTACTGGTAGAACAAATGCATGGACAGCTTCTGCAAGTGAAACTTATTATACAGCAAGCGGTGGTTCTACAACTGGCACTGGTGTACTTACAGAAAACGGTACAACAATTAGTGCTGAATTAGTTGCTAAATCAGATAATGCGAAGTTTGCTTCTGGCTCAGCAAACGTTTTAACAGATGCAGGTAATGCTACAGGTGCAAAAGTTGTTGCACTAGACATCCGTAACCATGAAAAAGCTACTGCAGCTATTTCTGTTATCGATGCAGCAATCAACCAAGTATCTGCAGAGCGTTCTAAACTTGGGGCATTCCAAAATCGTTTAGAACACACAATCAGTAACTTAGGTAACTCTTCTGAGAACCTACAAGCTGCTGAGTCTCGTGTACGTGACGTAGACATGGCTAAAGAAATGATGGACTTCACTAAGAACAACATCCTTTCTCAAGCATCTCAAGCAATGCTTGCTCAAGCAAACCAACGTCCACAATCAGTTTTACAATTACTTCAATAATTAATTGAAAGAACCTCAGCGAAATGTTGGGGTTTTTCTATTTTTATTCCATATATGGGTAAATCTAAAGGAAGCAAGTTCAAGATTTTAAAGATAGAAATAACTGAGACATATACAAGAGTGTCTGTGATGAAGCAAAATTGGAATGAGAGGAGGCGCAAAACCTCGATCCTCAGAAATACGAACTTCATACTAGGCTAAATACAATTGATGATTTTACAATTCAAAACAATTTTTATTCCCAAAAGCTTATATATTAATTAAAACAGACAGATAAAGGAAAATACTGAAATCTTAAATGGGGGATCAGATTACTTTCTGGGTACACGTGGTAACCCAACTAACAATAGAAGTTGAATAGTTAGAAGTTAGCAGTGATGGTACCTTAGCTACTCGAAGTAGTAGGGGAGAATAGACAATTATGAAGTATGAGAAACTAAGACTAGGATTATGATACCGTATCTGCCTAATGGAATTACGTTAAGGTGAATGTGGTGAATCCCGCTAGGAACCTCAAAATAGTGAAAAAATAAAGAGAGTAATTCAATGTTCAAATTGAAATAGGATATATTTGTTAATTGATTTAAATAATTCTTAATACTTAGAAACCCATATACTACCTAGTCGTTTGATGTAAACTATTGTTGAGTTATGTCGATAATATAAATAAGAAATGACGGAGGGATATATTATGATTCTAACTATATTAGATAAAAGCTATACCTATGAAAATAGTGAAAAAGGTGCTCAGGAATTAATTGAATTGGTTTCCCATATACTTGATGGTGAAAAATTACACCTCAGTCATTTTGTTATAAATGGACAAGAAATATATGAAAAATTTGAAGATTATATTTGGGATAACATTACTAACATTAACGAAATAAAAATAATTGTTTGCTCAATTAAAGAGTTTGTAGGTAGCTTATTGGTTTCGCTAAACACTTATTTGAATCGAGCTATTCCTGAAGTGAAAATACTAATAAATGATTTTTATCAAACACCCTCTAATCAAAGTTGGTTAAGTTTAAATCAACTATTGGAAGGAGTAGATTGGATTTATCAAACTATAAAAAGTATTGATAAAACAGAACACAATATTTTGGGTTGGGATGAATTTATTAAAAATGCAGCAAGATTTGAGATCGAACTTCCTAATTTACTTGAAGCACTAGAAGTCAAAGATTCAATACTAATTGCAGATATTATTCAATATGAGCTATTACCACAATTTCAATTGATATATGTACAAACAGAGAAAATTTTTGAAGAAAAATTAATATTAAAGTAGGCGAAACAATGAAAGTAAGTATTTATTCTCAAAAGAAAATTTTAATTATTGGTGGGACAGGTACAATTGGTCGTTATTTGACTGAAGAGTTACTATTGCATAATCCAAGTGTGATAAGAATTTTTAGTAGAGATGAATATAAACAATTCGAAATGCAACAGGAATTACGTGAATACACAAATATTAGATACTTAATTGGTGACATAAGAGATGAAAAACGGTTATTACGTGCGATGGAGGATATTGATTTTGTTTTTCATCTTGCAGCAATGAAGCATGTGCCTTCATGTGAATATAATCCATTTGAGGCTGTAAAAACAAACGTATTAGGTACACAAAATGTTATTCAAGCAGCAATATCTGCAGGTGTAAAACGAGTTTTATTTACAAGTACTGATAAAGCTATTGCTCCAACAAATACTTATGGTGCAACTAAACTAACAGCTGAGAGACTAATATCTTCTGCAGAATATCAAAAAGGACCTAAACAGACAATTTTTAGTTCAGTAAGATTTGGGAATGTTATGGGGTCAAGAGGATCAGTAATCCCACTTTTTAGAAAACAAATTATAGAAAACAGAATGGTTACTGTAACTGATAAAAATATGCTCAGGTATATGATGACCCCATCTCAAGCAATAGCTTTAATGCTAGAAGCGAACGAAATGGCTTATGGCGGTGAAGTTTTTGTTTTGAAAATGCCTGTAATAAAACTGAGTCATCTTATAGATGTATTAATTCAAGAGGTAACTATAAGAAATTCTATAAAAGATGAAATCGAGATAATGCAAATTGGCCTACGACCTGGAGAAAAAATGTATGAAGAACTAATGACGGAAGATGAGATTAGAATAGCACTTGAGACAAAAAATATGTACATTATTAATGCGCCTTTTGCAAGTTTTCGGAAATATAAACACGCCTACCCTATTAAGGAAATACCAGTTGTTTCAGAAGAACATGTAATTGGAAAAAACACTCTAAGAAATTGGATTTCACAAGAAAATTTACTTGGTGAATAAAGTAGTTTAAGTTAGGTATTTTCAAAATCTGTATTATAAAATTAATTTTCTAGGGTTTTATTTAAACATTAATCTTTTTCATAATAGTTTAGTTTTTGGAAAATTTTAAAAATTGTTTTCTTATATTTTTAAATAAGATAAATGTCATAATTGAAAATACTTTTTTGTAATAGGAATTGTTTTGTTTGGAGTATCTTTGATAACCTGTTAGCAATTAAAGGTGAAATCAAAAATAGTGCTATGGGAAAAAAGGATGGAGCGTTGAGAAGTGTTACTCGAGAATATTAAATTGTTAGGTCAATATGCACAAGATGCATTTAATACGCTGAATAATTATGAACAAAATCGTCAAGAAGCATATTCAGATGTTTTTGAATCAAAATCAGGGCAAAAAACGTTACAAGTATTAGTTAATGGCAGTATGCAATTACTTCATAGTAAGTATGATCCGAAAAATGAAGCAGAAAGATTTATTGCCCAGTTTCGAGATAATATAGATCAGTATGATCATGTTTTATTTTATGGTGTGGGATTGGGTTATCATATTAAAGTTTTTATGACCCAATTTCCTAACTTTACTTTCTCTTTATACGAACCTGAGGTAGAAATTTTTTATCAATTTATGAATTACTTTCATTTGGAGGAACTGCCTCTAGCTCGGTTGAAGGATGTTTTGATAGAAACTTCACGTGAAAAAGGTAAATTATTTATTACATCAAAAATGAATCATATACAGGAAAGAGTTTTAATTGTCACCCTCCCAAGTTATGAAAGAGTATTTAAAGAAAAATTCCAATTATTTTTAGAAGATTTCAAATCAGTTCTAGATTTAAAGAGGAAAAGTCATATTGTAAACAGAAATTTTAGTGCTAGATGGACATTGAATAGTTTATTAAACTTACCAACAACAACTACAACACCTAATATTTTCGATGGTTTCGATTACTGTTTTAAAGATAAACCTCTAGTCATTGTTTCTGCTGGGCCATCCTTAGAAGAGGAATATGATAATCTTAGGTTCATAAAAAATCATAAGTTAGCTTATATCTTTGCGGTGGGTTCAGCAAATCGGGCATTAATTTCCCAAAATATTATTCCAGATGCAGTATGCACATATGATCCGCAGGAACATAACTATAATGTATTTTCCACAATGTATGAAAAAGGTGTAGAAACAGTTCCGATGATATATGGGACAAGTGTAGGATTTGAAACATTAAAGATGTATCAAGGTCCAAAAGTTCATGTAATTATTGATCAAGATACTGTGACACCATTTTATTTTAATAATCAGATTGATTTTTCAAGTAGAGTTGTGCAAGACTCACCTACAATAGCGGCAGTTACATTTCAAATTGCTGCTAAATTAGGTTGTAATCCTATTATTTTTTCAGGACAAAACCTTGGTTTTAAAAATAACCAGTTTTACTCTAAAGATGTAAACTATAATGGCTCAGAACAATTATTAGATAGGGATCGAAGAAGTCTGATTATTATCGAAGATGTTTTGGGTAATAAAATGGAGTCTAATCCCTCATTCATCAATATGAAGGAGAATATTGAGTGGTATATTTCAAAATATCCAAATATTAAAGTATGGAATACAACAAAAGGCGGAGCAGCTATTAAAGGTGCAATTTTCAAATCAATGGAAGATTTAATTACTGATAATTTAACTGAACCTGTTGTTCTTGAAAAATGGTATAAGTCTAATAACAACTATGGGGAAATTAATATAAATGAATCAATAATTAAAATGAACCGTTCTATACTAGAGATTAAAATGCATTTCAAGGAACTAATTAATATTTTGGATACTATACAGAAAAACATAAGAATGAAAAAGGAACAAAAGATTAGTAATAATATTTTAAAGTTTGATAAAGCAATGAAAAAACTGCTTTTAATGGATAGCTATAATGTATTTATTCAGCCAGTCAATAGAGAACATTTTCAGGCCTTAAGCATAAAATCTGCAAATATTCGAAAACAAATAAATGAAATAGAAAAAGGTAAATTAATAATAGAATCGTTTTTACCTTATCTTGAACGTTGCAATAAAACGATAGAACAAATCGAAGGAAGTATTTACAAGATACATCGGTTAATTAATAAAGGAAGACTAATAGAAAATCCTAATAAATTTTATTCAAGTGATTGTGGTTGCTTTCAATACATTGGAGACTGGTCACAACTTAATCTTGGTCCTGGAAAATCGATCGATTATCGAATATTAATGCGTACTTCAAAGAAAAAGGGATCAATAATTAGATTTAAATTTACAGGATCCTTACTTCGTCTATTTGGTTCAAATTATAAAGATAGTTTAGGTGAAATTCAAATAACAATAGACGGCAAATCTGAAGTGATACCACAAAAGAGTATAATGAAAAAAATATCTAAACACTCATATCCATCGGAAGTGTTATTAGAAAAGGTGAATCTTGATAAAAGAGAGCATATTGTAGAAATAAAACTTCAAGGTGATAAATTATTTGAGTTCTCTGGGGCAGAAATAGAAGAAAACGGAAGGATATTACATGTAGACGAAGTACTTAATTTAGAAGACTTAAAAATAGGTAAACGAATACGCTGCTCATATGAAGCGAAATTTAACAAATTTGGTATATTTAGTGGATTGGGTTTAGAAACAAATAAGTTTATTCCAATAGAATCTACTGCTTATCCAAATGGTGATTTTTATTTAATCATGGTTGATAAAATTAAAGGAGAGCGAATATTAATTTCTGATAGGAATATCCAGAACTTTGTTACTTACGACTCTCTTAAAGAAGCTGGTATAACTGGAACAGATGGAAAAGTTATAGGGGATTTCTATAAAACAATGCAGGCAACAATTCGACTATTAACTGGTGGTATTTCAATTTATGACAAATTAAATGAGTGGCATATATATATCGAACATACATCTCATGAGAACATTGATTTTGATATGTTTATGTGGAACTACAATTTTTGTGGATCTTGGACAAATTCTACTTGGGAAGAGAATGAGAATGCAAAGGTAATAAGAGGAGGAGTCGAACTTAGTTTTTGGACTGCAGCTCTTACCTATTCATCCGATAAGGATAAAGGATTCCGTCCACTGATAAAAATTTAAATTCAATGGAGTGAAATTATGAAAGACGAGATAGAAATAATAATTTTTGGAGCAGGTGGATTATCGAAGAAGGTAATAGAGAGTATAAAAAATACTTGTAAGATAAGTTATGTAATTGACAATGATAAGAGTAAATGGGGTACCTGTTTTGAAGGATTTATCATACAAAGTCCGAGTATATTAACTAATATTAATTTTGAAAAAAGTAAAATTATAATTGCAAGTTCATTTTATGAAGAGATTTCAAATCAACTTAAAGAGATTCGATTAAGAGAAAACATTCACTTCTTTAGTTGTGAAATTAATATAGAAAATATTTATACAGCAAATCTTGTTTCAAGTAAAATACAAGGTGCTGATATTGTTCTAGATATTGGTTGTGGCATAAGGCCTCAGCAATTTATAGTTCCAAAAGTTCATATATGCTGCGATCCGTTCCATGAGTATATTGAACATCTGCAGACAAAAGTTAAGAAGAACCAAGGGAAAACATCATTCATTTTTATTAAGGCAACTTTTGATCAAATACTTAATTTATTGCCCCCTAAAAGTATTGATACTATTTTTTTACTAGATGTTATTGAGCACATCGAAAAAGAAGAAGTAAAAGAGTTGCTTAAAATGGCACAGGATTTAGCAAAAAAACAGATAATTATTTTTACACCTTTTGGATTCATGCCTCAAGAACATAAAAATGGTAAAGATGCATGGGGGATGAATGGAGGTAAATGGCAGGCGCATAAGTCTGGTTGGACTATTGAAGATTTTGATGATAGTTGGGAAATTATTATCGATAAAGAACGCCACTTAGTTAACAATAAAGGTGAAAAATTTGTAAAACCATATAGTGCTCTCTGGGGAATTAAAACTATTGATGATTAGTTAATATGATTTCCTTAACTAATAGTATAGTTATTATTAATAGAATAAGTTCAATAGAGTATTAAATAGTATAATTTTTAATAAGTGACAATATGAAAGGGGATAGAAATGGAATATCAGCCAAAAGTATCGATTATTATCCCTGTATACAACGGCTCAAACTATTTAAAAGAGGCAATTGATAGTGCTTTGGCTCAAACATATAAAAATATTGAAGTAATTGTTATTAATGATGGTTCTAATGATAACGGAAAAACAGAGAGAATTGCTATGTCTTATGAAAACAAAATAAGATATATTAACAAACCTAATGGTGGAGTTGCTTCTGCTTTAAACGTGGGTATCCAAGAAATGAAGGGAGAATATTTTTCCTGGTTAAGCCACGATGATGTATATTATCCCACTAAAATAGAGAAACAAATTCATTATATATTTGATAATGATTTAAAGAAAACTATAATCTATACTGATTATGATTTAATAGATGAAACATCTAAAGTAATTGGTAAGTACAAGGCTCCATATATTAAACATTCTCAACTTCAGATAGAATTATTAAAAAGTCATCCCATTCATGGGTGTACACTTTTAATTCCTAAATTATGTTTTATGGTGGTAGGATTGTTTAACGAAAAATTAAAAACTACACAGGATTACGATATGTGGTTTCGCTTAACTTATAAATTCGAATTTCACCACGTACCCCTGTCTTTGATAAAATCTAGACAGCATAGTGAGCAAGGGAGCAAAACAATAGAATATCATCTTAGGGAATCTAATCAATTTTATATTGATTATATGAAGGAATTTTCAATTTACGAACTCCAAAAATCCTTAAATATTAAACACATAGAACTTTTTTTCGCAGAAATGGCGATTATATATAAAAGGAAAGGTTATATGGAGGCATCTAACTATGCACTTGAGATTTTTGAAAAAAGTCTAGGGAATAATAATTATAACTTCGAAAAACTAAGTGAAAAAGAAAAAATAATTATTTTCGGTGCTGGAAAGTTTGGTAGTGAATTTTATAATCTCATAATTAATTCAAACAGAAGTATAAGTTATTTTGTAGATAATGATAATGAGAAGTGGGGAAAAAAAATAAGGAATATTTTAATAAGCCCGCCCTCAAGGTTAAGTGAGGAAAATAAGGAAGAAATCTTTATTATTATTTCTAGTGATAACTACCTAGAGATAGGAAATCAATTAATAAAATTGGGATTTAAGAAAGATCAATTTTGTACTTTATTAGATTTAAAATTGTGAAATAATAGGTAGTTTTTAATTTCAGCAATATAAAGGGTTGGTTATTATGAGAATACTAATTATTGGAATGTCTGACAGTATTCATACTGCACGTTGGATATCACAAATAATTGATGAGGGTTGGGATATTCATTTATTCCCTAGTATTGATTATGGTCAAACCCATCATTATTTAAAAAATGTGACAATACATCATTCTTATTACTATCCCTCCAAAGAAGGAAAGAATTCTAAAGTAACTGTCTGTGGTACTCAAGTTGAATCATTAAGAATGGGTATAATTCAACGATTATTATTAAAAGAGAAAAATGATTCTTATCGCGTTGAACAGTTAGTTGATGTCATTAACAAAATAAAACCTGATATTGTTCATTCTTTAGAGATGCAGGCTGCAGGTTATTTAGCATTTGAAGCAAAAAGTAGACTTACTAATTTTCCTAAATGGATTGTAACAAATTGGGGAAGTGATATTTACTTATTTGGTAAATTATTTGAGCATAAATCGAAAATAAAGAAGGTTTTATCTGAGTGTGATTATTATTCATGTGAATGTGAGAGAGACGCTCAACTAGCTGTTAATTTAGGTTTTGATAAACATATTCTTCCTGTTTTTCCTAATACCGGTGGTTTCAAAATCTGTGAAATAGAAGATGAAAGATGGAAAATTCCTACATCAAGTAGGAAACTTATTATGTTAAAAGGGTATCAGCATTGGGCGGGTAGAGCCTTAGTTGGATTAAGAGCTTTAGAAAGATGTGCAGAGATACTAGACGGATATCGTATTATTATTTATAGTGCATCAGAAGATGTAAAAATAGCAGCAGAATTATTTGAGCATGATACAGGGATACCTGTTACTATACTTTCCAAAGAAACCTCCCATAACGAAATCATGTCTTATCATGCTAAAGCACGATTATCGATTGGATTAAGTATAAGTGATGGGATAAGCACATCCTTTTTAGAATCTATTGCAATGGGAGCTTTTCCTATTCAAACATGGACATCTTGTGCAAATGAGTGGATTGAAGATGGTAAAAGTGGAATATTGGTTCCACCTAATGATCCTGAAGTTGTAGAACAGGCAATTCGAAGAGTACTACTGGATGATGAATTAGTTAACAGTGCTTCTATATTGAATTGGGAAATAGTAAAAAAACGTTTGGATTCTGAAATTTTAAAGAAAAAAGCTATCGGTTTCTATAATCAAGTGAAATAAAAAAATAAGGAGACTAGTCTGGTGGAAAAACAACGGATTCTAATTTTAGGAGTAACCGGTATGCTAGGGCATACTCTTTTTTCAGAGTTATCTAATTGTGAAAAATATGAAGTTTATGGCACTGCTAGAGTAGTTGATAAAAAAGATAATTGGTTTAATGAAAAACTTTTAAAGAATATTAGAACGGGTGTCGATGCCACAAATTTTGATTCGATTATTCGAGCACTTGCGTCTGTTCAACCAGATATTGTAATTAACTGTATTGGTTTAATAAAGCAACAACCGATTGCTGATGACCCTTTAACAGCAATTAATATTAATGCACAGTTACCACATCGCATATCATTAATTTGTCGAACTGCGGGTGCAAGAATGATTCACTTCAGTACTGATTGTGTTTTTGATGGGAAAGATGGAAATTATATTGAGGAAAATCATTCTAATGCCAAAGATCTATATGGAAGAACAAAATACCTTGGAGAAGTAAGTTATCCTCATAGTCTTACTATAAGAACATCTATAATTGGACATGAACTAAAAGGAAAATATGGACTAATCGAATGGTTTATTGGACAACATGGAAAGATAAAGGGATACACTAAAGCCATATATTCGGGATTTCCAACATTAGAAATGGCTCATATTATTTCTGAATATATTATTCCAAATGAAAACTTAAATGGAGTTTATCATGTTTCCTCTAATCCAATATCAAAATATGATCTACTAAATTTAGTAAAGGAAACATATAAAATTGACATATTAATTGAGCCAAATAATGAATTTAAATGTGACAGGTCCTTAAACTCTGAAAAATTTCAAAAAGAAACAGGGTATAGACCACCGCAATGGAAAGATTTAATTAAGAAAATGTTTGAGGATTATAATAAATCTAGTGTGTCTAGAAAGAGGGAATAATGCTGTGAAAGTAATGACAGTTTTTGGAACAAGACCTGAAATTATTCGTTTAAGTAGAATTATCGAACGTTTAGACCAGGTCTGTGAACATGTTATTGTTCATACAGGACAAAACTATGATAAAAACTTAAGTGATATTTTTTTGGAAGAACTAGGAATCCGTAAACCTGATTATTTACTTGACACTAAGTCTAACACACCTATGCAACAGGTTGGGAAAATACTAAGTGGGGTTGAGGAAATATTTTTACAAGAGAAACCAAATGCTTTGTTAATACTTGGTGATACCAATAGTGCACTCTGCTCTTTTGTTGCCAAAAGATTAAATATACCTGTATTCCATATGGAAGCAGGGAATCGTTGTTTTGATGATCGTGTACCAGAGGAAGTGAATAGGAGAATAATCGATCATTCAAGTGATGTATTAATGCCATATACTGAAAGAAGTCGAGAAAATTTACTACAAGAAGGTATTTCAAGTAATCGTGTTTATGTTACAGGTAATCCAATATTCGAAGTTCTTGAATTCTATCGTGATGAAATTGATCAAAGTGATGTACTACAAAAATTAGAAATTGAACAACAAAAATACTTTCTAGTGACATTACATCGTACGGAAAATGTGGATATAAGCGAACGTCTTAATCAATTCATAAATGCATTTGAACAAGTTTATGAGAAATACAACTTACCAATTATATGCATTGTACACCCTAGAATGAAATCACAGTTAGAGAAACAAAATAAAAATTTATTAATAAATGGAATCATTCCTATAGATCCAGTTGGATTATTTGATTTTGTGAAACTAGAAAAAAATGCCTTTTGTGTACTTAGTGATAGTGGAACTGTTCAAGAAGAATGTTCTATTTTTCAAGTGCCAAATGTTACTCTAAGAGATGTCACAGAGCGCCCAGAGACTTTGGAAGTCGGTAGTAATTTTATTTCAAGTTGTAATAGCTCTTCTATTCTTAGAGGTATAACAGTTGCTACTTCTAGTAGATATGATTATTCACCTCCACAAGAATACTTAGTCAGAAATGTAAGTGAAATTGTTACAAAAATTGTTTTGAGTTATTGGCGGTGATGATGTAATGAAAGCTAAAGCACCAAAAGTCTCGATAGTTATACCTGTTTATAATGGTGCAAATTTTTTAAAAGAGGCAATTGATAGTGCATTAGTTCAATCTTATAAAAATACTGAAATATTAGTAATTAATGATGGTTCTACAGATGGTGGTAAGACAGAAGCAATAGCTTTAAGTTATGGTAACAAAATTAGGTATTTTTATAAGGAGAATGGCGGTGTTGCATCTGCACTTAATTATGGGATAAAAAAAATGAATGGGGATTATTTCTCATGGCTAAGTCATGATGATGTTTATCAAACTAATAAATTGGAAGTTCAAGTTGATACTTTACTAACTATTCAAAAGCCTATAATTTTGTATAGCAACTTTTTCTATATTGACAAAAACTCTAATTTTTTTTCAAAGAGTGGGTTAGATATTAATAAATTAAAACAATTAAATTCTAATACATTTAAATATGAATTATTAAAAAGTCATTTTGCTAATGGTTGTACATTTCTTATTCCTAAAGAGTGTTTTGAAATTGTGGGATTATTTAATGAAGAGTTAAAAACATCGCAAGATTATGATATGTGGTTCAGGCTTGCGGAACATTATGATTTTTATTTTATTTCAGAAGAACTTATTAAGTCTAGGGTACATGAAAAACAAGGCACATACATACTAAATGAATTTAATGTCGAAAAGAATAATTTTTATATTAATTGTTTAAATCAAATTTCTCATGAAGACTTGTTAATTATCTCTAAAGAAACTTCAATTGAAGCTGCATATTTAAATTTAGCCTTATTTTATCGAAAAGAAAACTTAACCATGGCAGCAAGATATGCATGGAAACTTTGCCAAAAGGCATTTTTTGCATTTAATAATCAAAACTACATAATATTGAATCCCTTATCGATAAAAAATCAAATAAATTCAATCTTCAATTTTATATATAATAAAAAGGTTATTATTTTTGGTACAGGGAGAGGTGCCAAATTACTAATAAATGAATTAAATGAGAAATCAATTTGTATTGAATTTTGCGTTGACAATGATTCTACAAAGTGGGGAACTTATTTTGATAATTATATTATAAAGAATCCATTATCCTTACTTGAAAGGAATGATAATTTCGTAGTGTTAATCTCTAGTATGTATTATTTCGAAATTGCTGAGCAACTAATCAACATAAATTTCAAAGAAAATATAAATTTTTTTGCAGCGTCTAATGAGAAAAGAGTGAATGTTAAGAATGAACATTAATGATATTAGTAATAAATTGAATTTAATAAAATGTAAACTTATCAATAAAAAAGTCATTATCTTTGGATGTGGAAGTGTTGGGGAAATGACATTAAGTGTTCTAGAGAGTTTGCAACTAGAAGTAGCTTATTTTGTGGATAACAATCCCCCAAATTGGTCAACTAATCTTAATTCGTTTCCAATTAAAAACCCAGAAGTTTTATTATTAGAAAATAAATCTGAATTTTTTCTCTTAGTTGCGAGTAGCTTTTATGCTGATATAAAAGATCAGTTGCATGGATATGGATTACAAGAAGAATTAAATTTTGAACCAGTAATAGAAATAGTGGAAGATAATAAAATCGTATTTACAAATATATATAAAAGAAATGATTGGCAAGATGAAGAATCAGTTTCTGGTACAGGATCAAACCGAGTGCAAACATCAAAATTAGTGGAAGATTTACCTGGTGTATTTCAAAAATTTAATATTCATACTATTGTTGATGCACCGTGTGGTGATTTCAATTGGTTCCAGCATATTAATTATCCTTTTAAAAATTATTTTGGTTGTGATATTGTTGAAGAATTAATTGAGGGTAACAAAAAAAATTATTCAAATAATAATAGAAAATTTTTATGCTTAGATATAACAAAAAATATTGTTCCTAAAGTAGACCTAATATTCTCAAGAGATTGTCTTGTACATTTACCAAATCAAGATATTTTTAAAGTATTAGATCTATTTAAAAAAAGTAACTCTCGATACTTATTAACAACTACATTTCCTTCTGTAACCAAAAATAGAAATATTATGGTTGGAGAATGGAGACCTATAAATTTGGAACTGGAACCGTTTAATCTCCCATCCCCAATATTGTTAATAAATGAGGGATGTACGGAAGATAATGGTCGTTTTGCGGATAAGAGCTTAGGTCTATGGAAGTTGGAGGAAATTTAATTTGAGTTAACAATAACAAAATTCAAATAAAATTAATTGAGGCGAAAAAATGAAAGTCGGATTATTTATTTATGGTATGCTTGGCGGTGGTATGGAAAGTATTCTAATAAATATTGCTTCATTTTTAAAAAGCAAAAATATTGATATCACTATCGTTACAACTGAGGTTAAAGGTGGCTGGTTCTCTAATATAAGTGAAAATGGTATTAATTCATACCATATAGATAGCTTAGAGTACAGTTGTCCAGTTTCGCATGTATTTAAAGTAGCTTCTTATATAAACTACTCCAAATATGATGTTGTATTTATTAATAATGCTAGGTTTGTTCAAGCAAGCATACCTTTAATAAATAAAAATATTATTGTAATTCCTATTATCCATAATAATGATCCATTAACTTATGAATTAAATTCATTTTATAGTTCAAGATGCTCCGGATATGTTGCTGTGAGTCCTCTCATTTATAAAGAATTAATTAAAAGGATTCCAAAAGAAAAAGTATATTTAATTCCAAATGGAATCAATGAACATATTTTTCCTAAAAATAGAAGTATCCTTCAAACAAATTATAATAAGATTAAGTTATTGTTTGTTGGAAGACTTTTTCATGAAGAGAAAGGAATCTTTTTATTACCTGAAATTTTAAAAGAAATTGTAAGTAAAAACAATAATGTATTTTTAGATATAATTGGTGCAGGGACAGATGAAAGAGAACTCAAAGAACAATTTAATAATTTGGGTCTAACAGGAAATGTTGAATTTTTTGGAATGCTTCCCATTGAAAAAGTATACGAAAGAATGAGCAATTCCCATATTTTAATCTTTCCTTCCTTACGAGAAGGATTTGGTTTGGTGTTAGCTGAGGCTCAGCTTTATGGATGTGTTCCTGTTGCATCTTATATTAAAGATGTTACTGATTATATTGTTAATGATAAAGAGAATGGCTTTTTAGTTGAAATGGGAAATCCACGTTTGTTTGTTGAAAAAATAATGATGTTAACAGAAAATAATTATCTACTTAAGTTAATGAGTGAAAAAGCTCAAAAAAATGCAATTGAAAAGTTTTCAATGAATTCGTTTGGATCAAAATATCTTAAATTAATTAATGATATAAGAGTATCTAAACCATGCTGGTATCATTCATGTCCTGAATTTCAGTTAGACAAGACAATTAAAATTATTTCAACAAGCAACGATCTAGAATTAGCTAGTCTTTATGGAATTTGGATAAGGAAACTGTATGAAGATGGTGTAGGTATCACTGCACCTTTAAGTCGAATAGGTATAAAAAATGTAGCTATATTCGGAACACTTAAAACCTCACATTATTTATTACATGACCTAAATCAACAGTCTATTAATGTCCTGGTTTTTCTTGACAATAATAAAGAATTGTTTGGTTCAACTATAAACGGAATACCCATAGCAACGCCATATGAATGGTTATCCAAGAATAATGACTTGATTGACATGATTATATTATCTATTGAAAGTAAACATGATAAAGAACTAAAAGAAGAATTGAGTAGATATTATAATAAAAATCGTATTATTTCATGGAAAAGCCTTTTATCAGAAAAGTGTTAGGCGGTGTTGATTAAAAATGAGTGAAATTAAGATTTCAGCAATTATGCCTGTGTTTAATGGTGAAAAATATATTAGGGATTCTCTATTGAGTTTATTACAGCAAACTTATTTACTTCACGAAATAATTGTAATTGATGACAATAGTTCAGATCAAACGGTTAAGATAGTAAAAGAAATTATGAAGGCGTTTAAAAAGCGAATAAAGATAATAAAATTAAGTGAAAACGTTGGTGCGTCAAAGGCAAGAAACATAGGTTTAAATATTGCAGAAGGAGAATGGGTACTTTTTTTAGATGCAGATGATATAGTATTACCAAACTTATTAGAAGAGGAAATTTGCACATTACATACTATGCAGATGGAAATGGGAGATTCACTTGTATTAGTATATCCAAGCTACGAACAAATTGATGAAAACGGAAACTCACTAGGGGTAATGAGAAGTAAACAAGTGATGCCGGAAGAAGTTTTCGGTTATGAACTTATCAGAAATGACTTAATTTCCCCTTCAGGTGTCCTAGTTAGTAAAGAAAAGTTAAAACAAATAGATGGGTTTAATGAGGAACTAAGATACAGCGAAGATTGGGATCTATGGTTAAGGCTTTCTGAACAAAATGGATTTGCATATCTAGATAAACCACTAGTGAAAATCCGTAGACACGAAAATAACGCTTCAAGTAATATAAACAGAATGCTAAATGCAGAATCATTTATTTTAAATCAATATGGAATTGACACAATCAAAGAGGCACTATATAAAAGAAATTTATCATTTGTTCAAAATACTATTGATTTTATTTCTATGCTTATTAGATTAAATTATTGGGAAGAAGTAAGTAAATATATTATCCTAATAAAGGATAGACAAGATTGTCCAAATAATATTTATTTTTATCAAGGAATCTATTACCTACAAAAAAAAGAAATAAATGTAGCTCTTAGAATGTTTGAGAGAATTTTAGAATATGACTCACAACATGGAAGTGCTTTAAATAATTTGGGTTGTATTCATCTGTTAAATGGTTCATTAGATAATGCAACTTTTTATCTAAACAAGGCGATTAATTTTTTCCCAGGTTATATTGATGCATCCCATAATCTCGAACTATGCCAAATAAAAAAAACAATAAAATATAGTGATGTAAGATTTACATGGAGAGAACTTCGAAAAACACTATTAAGATATAGACAATAAGAAGATAGGTGAAATATTACAAAAAGAGTACTTGAATATGAAAGCCTGTACTCTTTTTGTATGTAAAAATATTGTTAATAGGTTTTGAAAGAGATTATACTATGTAAAAGCAAAGAATAAATACATATATGGTTAATAAGAAACCAGAAACTTTTAAAAAGATTATTGTTTTAGTTTAAAGAGGGTGATTCCAATGTCAAGAATAAAAAAGGCAATAATTCCTGCTGCTGGTTTAGGGACAAGGTTTTTACCAGCAACGAAAGCTCTGCCAAAAGAAATGCTTCCAATAATAGACAAACCTACAATTCAATTCATAATTGAAGAAGCAATTTACTCTGGTATTGAAGATATTATCATTATTACTGGAAGAAATAAACGCTCAATTGAGGATCATTTTGATGTTTCTGTTGAACTAGAACTAAACTTGAAAAATAACAGAAAAAACGACCTTCTTGAGAAAGTAAAATCCATTTCAAATATGGCCGATATTCATTATATTAGACAAAAAGAACCTCTTGGTTTAGGACATGCTATTTATTGTGCACGGAAATTCATTGGTAATGAACCATTTGCTGTTCTTTTGGGTGATGATATTATATCTAGTAATAAACCTTGTATTAAGCAATTGATGGAGGTTTATGACAAGGTTGGATCTTCTGTACTAGGAGTAAAGACAATCGAGAATGAATTGTTATATAAATATGGAGTTATTGATCCTATTCAAACTTTATATGATGAGTATATTTTAATTAAAGGCATGGTTGAAAAACCTATTGTATCCCCTCCGTCAAATCTTGCAGTTATGGGAAGGTATATACTAGATCCATTGATATTTGATTTTCTAAAAGATTTGGAACCTGGGGTTGGAGGAGAGATACAACTGACAGACGCCATTTGCCAATTAGCAAGGGTGAAACAAGTTATAGCATTTCCTTTTGAAGGAAAGAGATATGATGTTGGTGATAAGCTAGGTTTTTTAAAAGCTACCGTAGAGTTTGCTTTAGAAAGAAAGGAAATTAGGGAAGAATTCCTGCAATATTTGAGGTACTTATTGGATTACGAAATAAATCAATGATAGATACATACATACAAAAAACATTTATATTTAGGTGGTGGATAAAAAATGAAAGACCAAAAATTAAAAGCAATTTTTATAGAAGTACTTGGAATTGATGAAAGTATAGTTACAAGTGATTTATCATACAATAGTATCCCCGAATGGGATTCCGTCGCACACATGGCGCTCGTTGCCGAAATCGATGATCAATTTGACATTATGCTCGATACAGACGATGTATTAGACTTAAGTTCATTTGCAAAGGCAAAGGAAATCCTTCAAAAATATGATATTAAATTTGAATAGGGAAGATTAAAATGCTTTTAGAGAATAAGATAGTTTTTATTACTGGAGCATCCAGGGGAATTGGACAAGCCGCAGCCATTTTATTTGCACAATATGGTGCACAGCTTATTTTACATGCTAGAAATGAGGGCTCACTTAGAGAAACGATAGAAAAAGTTAGCGATTATAGTAGTATCACTCCTCTAGTGATTCCTTATGATGTGAATGAATATACTCAAATAAAAGACTGTTTCCAACAGATTCGAAAAGAAAAAGGTAGACTAGATATTCTTATAAATAATGCTGGAATCATGGAGGAATCCCTACTTGGAATGATTCGAGAAGAAATGGTCGAAAATACGATGCAGACGAATTTACAATCTGTTCTTTATCACATGCAATATGCATCGCGTCTAATGATGAAACAAAAAGAAGGTTCTATTATTAATGTTAGTTCTATAATAGGACTAAATGGTAGTGAAGGAAATGCCGTATATGCTGCTAGCAAGGCCGGTGTCATTGGTGCTACAAAATCGGTTGCTAAAGAGCTAGCCCCATATAATATCCGAGTGAATGCGGTGGCTCCAGGATTTATTGACACCGATTTGACGAATCATTATCAAGATGAACGTTTAGAAAAAGTGATTGGAAATATAAAAATGAGAAGAGTAGGCAAACCGGAAGAGGTTGCAAATGTATTACTTTTTTTAGCCTCTGACCTTTCTTCCTACGTAACAGGTCAAGTGATTGGTGTAGATGGAGGCATGGTGATTTAATCCATGCTTTTTCTACACTTTTTTTATTTTTGGTCGATGAAAATAAGTGAAGGGGTTTTGGATAAACTGATAACATATTATGGAAAAAAATATTCTTGTAACCTTTGTTGCTTTTGCTTCTTTATTTTTAACTTACTGAGTTGATTGGAACGGAGGGCACTTGACTCCTGCGGGATAAAGAGGGAAGTGGGAGACCCCACAGGAAGAATGCCGAGGAGGCTCCCATCCCTCCC
The DNA here is from genome assembly GCF_042683745.1 of Bacillus sp. CGMCC 1.16607. Taxonomy (NCBI): domain Bacteria; kingdom Bacillati; phylum Bacillota; class Bacilli; order Caryophanales; family Bacillaceae; genus Bacillus; species Bacillus sp. CGMCC 1.16607. The sequence goes on along the minus strand of NZ_JBHUJX010000007.1, from coordinate 72,122 downwards.
CGCGGAAAGCAAGTGCCTGGAGTAGAAATCAACGGACAAAATGATGACTATAAACAACAATCTATATGGTAAAACCAATTAAAACCAATAGAAAAAACGAATCACTTATAGAACAGGTGAGAAAATGAAAATGTTATGGAAATTTCCTACTGAGGCAAATAGAATTGCAATTATTGAGCCAGGTGGGAAAATATATACATATGAACAATTACAAATAGATGTTCAAAGCATGAGCGAAAAAATTCAAACAAAGAGAAAAGTGCTTATACTCTTATTAGCACGAAATGATTACAATAGTTTGTTGGGGTATCTAGCATCTTTACACACTAACCATGCCGTCATGCTACTAAATGCAGACCTAGATAAAAATTTACTCGAAACGATTATACATACGTACAAGCCAACCACCATCATGGGTTCCTACCCCCATAATGATTATGCGGAAGTGGAAGAAGGCTTTTGGCAAAGGCAGGTAGCCCCAGAATATGAGATCCATCCAGACTTGGCTGTCCTATTAAGCACATCTGGTACAACAGGAAGCATAAAATTTGTCCGATTATCTTACTCTAACATTTTGGCAAATGCGAAATCGATTGCGGAATATTTGCAGATTACAAAAGATGATAGAGGACTGGCTAATCTACCTTTTCATTATTCGTACGGGCTTTCGATTATTAATAGCCATCTATTTGCAGGAGCTACAATTTTATTAACGAATGAAGGTGTACTAACGAAGTCATTTTGGGAGTTTATGGAGAAGGAGAAGGCGACATCGTTTGCGGGTGTTCCTTATACGTATCAAATATTACAAAGAATCAATTTTCAGAAAATGGACTTGCCTGCTTTAAGGTATTTTACTCAAGCTGGTGGGAGGCTAAATGAAAAACTTGTCCGTCTTTTTGGAGAATACGCGAAAGAACATGAGAAAAAATTTTATGTGATGTATGGCCAAACAGAGGCTACAGCTCGAATTAGTTATGTGCCTCCTGAAGCTCTTCTCCAAAAATCATCAAGTATTGGGAAACCGATTCCAGATGGAATGTTAAGTATTGATCCTGAAACGGAGGAGCTTTTGTATGAAGGACCAAATGTCATGCTTGGTTACGCTACTCATTTTATGGATCTTGCAAAAGGGGATGAGCTTCAAGGTAAGTTGCACACTGGTGATCTTGCAGAAGTGGATGAAGAAGGCTACTTTTATATAAAAGGTCGAATGAAACGGTTTATTAAGCTTTTCGGACTACGTTTAAATTTAGACGATATTGAAAAGCAAATAGAATTAAAAATACAGTCCGCTGCGGTTTGCGTAGGTACAGATGATAAAATGGTTGTAGTGGTTCACGAAGAAAAATATAAGGATACCGTTCAGTGTTTTGTAGAAAATGTATATAAGCTTCATAGAAGTGCGTTTCGAGTCAAGGTATTGGAAGAAATACCACGTCTCTCAAATGGGAAGGTCCATTATGATTCGTTAAAGGAATTGGTAATATGATAGAGCCATATGAATTAGATCATGAACGTAAAGTCATTTATTTATTAAACGAATTAAATGCATTAACAGCATTTCATTATCAACATTCTCAGCCTTACCAACATATGCTTAACAAAACAGGTAGCCCATTAATAGCGGAAACGCTTGAACGGATTCCATATTTACCTGTTCAATTATTTAAGTTGATGGATTTATATTCGTTTAAAAAGGAGGAAGTGTTTAAGGTACTAACATCTAGCGGCACAACCAGTCAGCAAGTATCTAAAATTTACTTAGATAAAGATACCGCTCAAGCACAAACGAAGGCACTCGTCTCCGTTATGAAGCCATTACTAGGAACGAAACGTATGCCTATGATAATCATTGATACGAAAAATGTGTTAAAGGATCGGCATTCTTTTAGTGCAAGAGGTGCTGGGATTTTAGGCTTTTCTAATTTTGGTCGACGTCCTTTTTATTTGTTCCATGAGGATATGAGTGTGGATTGGGAAGGGTTAGACGAGTATGTACAAGAACATCAAGGTGAAAAAATATTATTATTTGGATTCACCTTTATGATTTGGAAGCATTTTTATCAGGAAGCGGTTAAGCAAGGGGTAAAACTTGATCTAGGCGATAGTCTTCTCATTCACGGAGGCGGATGGAAAAAGTTAAAGGAAGAATCCGTAAGTAATGAGATTTTTAAAGAATCACTCCGGAATCAGTTTGGTATTCGCTCTGTTCATAATTATTATGGAATGGTAGAGCAGGTTGGTTCGATATTCGTGGAGTGCTCGCATGGACATCTTCATACTCCGAAGTATGCGGATGTCATTATCCGAGACCCCATTTCCTTTACTCCTCTTTCGTTTGGACAGCAAGGATTGATACAAGTTCTAAGTACACTTCCTAAAAGCTACCCAGGACATAGTTTATTAACAGAAGATTTAGGAACGATTCACGGGGAGGATGATTGCCCATGTGGGTGGAAGGGCAAGTATTTTTCCATAGCAGGTCGTATACCCAAAGCTGAATTGCGGGGATGTAGTGATACCTTTGCGTTTGATCAGAAAGTGGGGAATGAATAGATGAAGTTTTTTTGGCCACTTTATTCTAAACAATGGGAAGAAACGATTGATTCGGTAGTAAAGTCTTCCCCGCTTTCACCGTTTCATCCAGAAGTTTTAATGTTTTTACAATCAATCTCAAAAACGATTCTAAAAGAGCATACTTATCGGAAATTTCCAGAATTAATTGCTCTAGCTTATTGGTTAAGAAAAGCTCATTTACATGAGATGAAAGAGTTATATGAAAAGCAAACTCAATCAAAAATGGTTGTAGCACGTGGAACGGCACTTCATTTTGCTCCATCTAATGTCGATACGATTTTCGTCTATTCATGGGTGCTTTCATTGCTTGCTGGCAATAATAATATTTTGAGAATTTCCGGAAGAAAACAAGAACAAACAGAGCTTCTTATTGATGCGATTATAAATGGATTGGATCAATTTCCTGAGGTGGCAAAGCGAACCGCGATTCTAACCTACGAGCATCAAAAGGAAATCACACAATTTTTATCGGAGCGTTGTCATATACGTGTCATTTGGGGTGGAGATGAAACGGTTAAGACCATTCGTGCCATTCCGTTAGCTCCTTTAGCAACAGAGCTTGCTTTTCCAGACCGATTTTCGTTATCTGTATTGGATGCCAAAGCGATATTAGCAGCAAATGAGGTGGATTTCCAAAACGTAATCCATCGCTTTTATAATGATGGATTTTGGTTTGCACAAATGGCCTGTTCTTCACCGAGGATGATTGGATGGATTGGAGAAAAGAATAAGATCGATGCGGCGCAGCAAAAATTTTGGGATCATTTAGATACTTATTTAAATGAGCAGTTAACCGATTTTTCTCCGGCTTTACAAGTACAAAAATTAACAACCGGATACTTACTAAGTGCTAGTGATCACTCGATAGCTTTTCAACATCAACCCAATTTCTCCCGCTTAAAAATCCAACATATGAGCGGAGATTTTAGAGAGAGACATTGCGGTGGTGGCTTGTTTTTAGAATTAGAACTTTCTGAATTAAATGCACTTATCCCTTTTCTTGATGATAAAGATCAAACACTATCTTATTTTGGATTTACTCATGAACAGTTAGTGAACTTTGCGGGGAAATTGGTGAATAGAAGCATCGATCGTATCGTACCGATTGGTCAAGCGCTTGATTTTGAAGGTGTATGGGATGGTCATGATTTATTAATGCGATTTATGAGAGAAATAGTGATTAGGTGATGGGGATGGAATTTGTTCCAGTAAAAGAAGAACATTTAGAACTAATTTTAAAATGGCGTACGAGTGATTTCGTTACACGCTATATGTATTCTGATATTGAGTATGATCTGGATAAACAGAGAAACTGGTATCAGTTTATAAAAAGTGATCCAAACAGTCATTACTGGGTGCTGGAATATAAAAATGAACCAATTGGATTAGTATCGATTACCGACATCAATCAACGAGATAAGCGGGCGTATTGGAATTTTTATATTGGAGAGCCTTCCTTTAGTATGCTAGGAGGCTTTATTGGACCATATGTATATAACTTTGTTTTCCAAAACTTAAATATCCAAAAGCTAATGGGTGAGGTTATGGAAGAGAATGAAGGTGTTCGAAAGCTTCATGTAAAACAAGGTGCCAGGGAAGTTGGTTATTTTACAGATCATATTTATAAATACGGAAAATACCACAATGTATATGTATTTGAAATGACAAAAGAAATGTGGAAAGAAGCGGGAGCTAAGTTTGCAAAATACGTTCCAGTTGTCCATATTTAAAGGTTGGGAGAAAATGATGAAGACGATTGTCATAATTCAAGCCAGAATGGGTTCCGCAAGGTTACCTGGAAAAATATTAAAGCCACTTGGTCGGTATGATGTGCTTACATATGTAGTCGAAAGATGCAAAAAAATTAAAGGTGTTAGCAAAGTGATTGTGGCTACATCTGTACTTCCTCAAGATTATGTTGTGGAAGAATGGTGTGAAAAAAACAAAGTAGATTATTTTAGAGGGTCAGAGGATGATGTTCTTGAGCGTTATCTCCAAGCGGCCATGCTTCACCAACCTGACTATGTCATAAGGGTAACAGCAGATTGTCCGTTTGTAGATTATGAATTGGCAACAGAAATGGTTCAAAAAATGATGGAAGCTCCAGCCGATTTTGTTCAATTGGCTGGTCAGCTTCCTAGAGGACTAGCGGTTGAATTATTTTCCTTTAGAGCCCTTAAATATATTCATCAACATGGTAAAGAACCTCGTCACCGTGAGCATGTTACTTATTATGGATATGAATGTAAAGAGGAATTTTCTTGGGTAATGGTTAAAGCAAAAGAATTGATCCAAGAGCCTAAACTGCGGATTACATTAGATACAGAAGAAGACTATGAACTTTGCAAAAAAATTGCTCAACATTTTGATGGGGATTTATTTGTTAAGACAGAAGAAGTAGTAAAATACCTGAAAGAAAATCCAGATGTAGCAAAAATCAATGCTCACATTGAACAAAAGCCGGTTCAGTAAAATAAATAATTGGTAGGTAAAACATGGACACACATATTGAACAAAAATTAATAGAAGAATTACAACAAATGGATCAATTATTTGATCTTTTATATCCAATTAATAGAAGTATTACTGGTGAAGGGGTAAGGCAAACCTTTAATATATTAAAGGAGATTATCCCCTTGGATGTTTTTTTTATTCCTACAGGTACTAAGGTCTTTGATTGGGAAATCCCAAAAGAATGGAAAATTCATGAAGGTTGGTTAAAAGGTCCGGATGGTAAGAAGATAGTGGATTTTTCAGATCATAATTTGCATGTTGTGAATTATAGTACTTCTGTTGATCGAAAACTATCTTTAGAAGAGTTGAAACCTAATTTATATACTATTCCAAATTTGCCTGAAGCAATTCCGTATGTCATTTCTTACTATCGTGAACGTTGGGGTTTATGTCTTCCGTATTCAACGTACGAATCCTTAGAGGAAGGAACATATCATGCTTATATTGATAGCGAGCATGTTGACGGCGTATTAAACTTTGCACATGCTATTTTGCCTGGTGAAAGTAAAGAAGAAATCTTAATTAGTACATATGTATGCCATCCATCAATGGCGAATAATGAGTTAAGTGGTCCGATTGTTGCAACATTCTTATACAATCGTTTAAAAAAGTGGAAAAAAAGAAGGTTTACTTATCGATTCGTTTTTGTTCCCGAAACAATAGGTTCGATTTCTTATTTATATAAGTTTGGAAACGAGCTTAAAAAGAATACATATAGTGGATTAGTCTTAACTTGTCTTGGCGGAAAAGTTGATTTAAGCTACAAGCATTCAAGGCAGGGAAATGCACCGATTGACCGAGTTGTTAATCATTTTTTTGAAGGAGGTTTAAAAGGAAGTACCAGAGCATTTACCCCAAATAATGGATCAGATGAAAGACAGTATTGTTCACCTGGTTTTAACCTTCCTGTCGGGCAAATGGCAAGACTAACGTATGGACAGTATAAGGAATATCATACTTCATTAGATAATAAAGAATTGATTACAATTAAATCCCTTCAGAAAAGTGTTAACGAGATAGAATGCATATTACAAGGGTTGGAGCTTGAAGGTTATTATGTCAATCTATCTCCCTTTGGTGAAGTAAAATTAGATAAACATGGATTATATCCAGATATTAATAGTCAAGATCGCTGGACTCGAGCTGATAATGAGGCTATTAATCATAGAGAAATCTTAAACTGGGTGTTATCTATATTAAATTATTCTGATGGGGAACATACGTTGTTACAAATTGCAGAAAAATGCAATTGTTCTATTTTGGACTTAGAGCCAGTAATCGATATTTTAAAAAGTAAAGGAATATTAGAGGGTCCTTATACGAATCAAAGGGGGCTACACAAATGAAACTGATTTTTATGTGCGGATCCCACCCGCGCCATTTATATATAGCGAAGACTTTATATGAAGCTGGACTTCTTCACGCTCTTGTAATTGAACAGCGTGAGGAATTTATCCCACAACCTCCAAGTAATTTAGAAACGATTGACCGCGAGAATTTTATCCGTCATTTTCAAGATCGCGATCAATCAGAACAAAAGTTTTTTAAAGATATTTCTTTGACCGATTTTCAAGACGTTTATATATTAGAAGTAAGTAGAGATGAACTTAATAGTGAAAATACGAAGAAATGGATAGTAGAGAGAAAAGTCGAAATGGTTGTATCATATGGTGTTCATAAAATTAGTAATCATATGCTGGATGATTTCCCGAAAAATGCTTGGAATATCCACGGAGGACTTTCTCCATGGTATAGAGGCAATATCACTTTATTCTGGCCTTTCTATTTTCTCCAGCCAAACTGGGCAGGTATGACTATCCACCAATTAACTTCTAAACTGGATGGTGGAGATATCATTCATCATTCAGTTCCAGACCTCGAAAGAGGGGATGGAATTCATGATGTTGCTTGTAAGGCTGTTTTACAGGTAGCTCGGGATCTAGTAACTATTTTAAAACTATTAGATCAAGGGAAAGAAATGAAAGGAACCCCACAAGGTTCGAATGGTAAACTATTTGTAAGTCGAGATTGGAAACCTCAACATTTAAGACCAATTTATAATTATTATAATAATGATCTTATCGATCGGTTTCTGGATGGTGAATTCGAAATAGAAGAACCTCCACTTGTGAAGGCTTTTAAAAGCTATGAATACTTTAATTAGAGTAGATGCTTCAGTAGAAATTGGAACTGGCCATGTAATGAGGTGTCTTACATTAGCAAATTTATTGAGGAACAAGGGAGCAAAAATAATTTTTAATTGTATAAATGGGTCTGGAAACCTAATCGATTACATAATTAACGAAGGTTTCGAGGTTTATAAAATACGAGCTACAAAAGATTCTATTAGAGATATTCAATCCACTATTCACTTGATAGAAAACCATAATATTGATTTATTAATTATCGATCACTACCAACTCGACTGGAAATGGGAAAAGGAAGTAAGAATCGCTTTTCCTCATGTGAAAATAATGGTAATTGACGATTTAGCTAATCGAAAGCATGATTGTGATCTTCTTCTTGATCAAAACTATTTTAATAATTATGAAACGCGATATGAGCATTTGTTGATTGGGAATTGTAAAAAACTTCTCGGTCCTTCTTATCTCCTGTTACGACCCGAATTTTACGAAGAAGAAAAGTACATAAAAGAAAATGATACGAAAAGTATTTTAGTATTTTATGGTGGCTCTGACCCTACTGGTGAAACTTTAAAAGCATTAGAAGCTTTAGAGGTTGTAGACTGTTCGAGCTACAACATTCATGTAGTTGTAGGTTTGTCTAACGAAAAGCTAGAAGAAATTAAGCTTAAATGTATGGAAAATGACTACAATTTTTATGTTCAAATCAATTATCTCTCACAACTAATGAGAAAGGCTGATTTATCATTGGGAGCAGGTGGCGTGACGATGTGGGAGCGTTGTTTCCTAGGTTTACCTTCCATTGTAACTGTGGTTGCCGAGAATCAGTTAGAGTCTACCCAGGCTGCAGCAGAATTTGGTGCCGTATGGAATATAGGCTGGTATGAAGATGTAAAAGTAGTCGATTTAGCCGATATAGTAAATAGAGCCTTAGAACAACCTGGAAACCTTCAGGAAATGTCAAGGAAAGCGAAACAATTAATGCAATCGGATCGAAAGTACGAAACTCATCCTGTTGTGGAAGCAATGATGGAGGTTTTAGAATCATGACAAATACAATAAATATTGCAGGCAGATTGATTGCACGAGATCAAAAACCATTTATTATAGCGGAGATGTCTGGCAACCATAATCAATCATTAGACAAAGCCTTACAAATAGTCGAAGCTGCAGCGAAAGCGGGGGTAGATGCCCTAAAGCTTCAAACCTACACGGCTGACACGATGACACTAGATATTAAAGAAGGCGAATTTTTTATCGATAACCCCGATAGTTTATGGAAAGGGAAGTCCTATTATGATTTATATAAGGAAGCCTATACTCCTTGGGAATGGCATGAACCTATTTTTAAACGTTGCCGTGAATTAGGAATAATTGCGTTCAGCTCTCCTTTTGATGAAACAGCTGTGGATTTCTTAGAAGGCCTAGGGGTTCCTTGTTATAAAATTGCTTCATTTGAAAATACCGATATTCCGTTGATTGAAAAGGCAGCTTCTACTGGAAAGCCCTTAATCATTTCAACAGGAATGGCTAGTGTTGCGGAATTAGATGAATCCGTAAGAGCGGCGAAAAATGCTGGTTGTAAAGATATCATTCTTTTGAAATGTACGAGCACCTATCCAGCCTCACCCGAAAACTCTAATTTACTAACCCTTCCTCATATGAGAGAGCTTTTTCAATGTGAGGTAGGATTATCTGACCACACAATGGGAACAGGAGTAGGTGTTGCGAGCGTTGTTCTTGGGGCGACAGTCATTGAAAAACATTTTACCACTTCAAGAGCTGAAGGTGGTACGGACGCAGCATTTTCAATGGAGCCAGACGAAATGAAAGCTCTTGTGATGGAAACGGAAAGAGCTTGGCAGGCAATGGGACATATTAGTTATGGACTAACCAACGCTGAAGTACCATCATTAAAGGATCGTCGATCATTATATATTGCAAACGATATAAAGGCTGGAGAAGTGTTTACGAAAGAAAATGTTCGTGCCATTCGCCCAGGCTTTGGCTTACCTCCTAAACATTTGAAAAGTGTAATAGGTAAAGAGGTTAAAATGGATGTGAAAAAAGGGACTCCACTCTCATGGGAGCTAATATAAGGTGGGAATGAAATGAATATATTGCTAACTGGCGGAGCAGGCTTCATCGGCCGTGCTGTCGCGAAAAAGCTTCTTGCTGATAATCATAAGGTCTGGGTATTAGATGACTTATCAAATGGTCGAGAAGATAATTTGGATGAATTCAAACAAGAATTACAGGATTTTATCATTGGAGATATTAAAAATGAAGCCTTGTTAGAAGATCTTTTTAACAAAAACAAATTTGACATTTGCTATCATCTTGGTGCTTCCATTAATGTTCAAGATTCGATTGACGATCCGAGGACAACTTTTAATAATGATACATTAGGCACATTTTACATTTTGGAACAATGTCGCAAACACCAAGTGAAAGTAGTGTTTATGAGTACATGTATGGTGTATGATCGCTGTTTAGATGAAAAAGGAATCACAGAATTACATCCTATCAAGCCAGCCTCCCCTTATGCTGGATCAAAAATTGCTGCGGAAAATATGGTATTGTCCTATTATCACGCATACGGGTTGCCAACTGTTGTCATTCGTCCATTTAATACATATGGGCCTTTTCAAAAAACAGGAGGAGAAGGTGGCGTAGTTGCCATTTTCATTAAAAAGAAACTTGCAGGTGAAATATTAAATATTTACGGTGATGGAACGCAAACTCGGGATCTATTGTATGTAGATGATTGTGCAAAGTTTGTGGTACAAGCTGGATATTCAGATCAAGTGAATGGAGAAATAGTCAATGCAGGATTAGGTAGAGATATCTCTGTTAATGACTTAGCTTTATTAGTAGTTGAAGATTCAGCAAGAATTGAGCATATGGAGCATATTCATCCACAAAGTGAGATACAAAAGCTTTTATGTAACTATGATAAAGCCAAAAAGCTTTTAGACTGGGAGCCTAAGATTAGCTTAGAAGAAGGAATTAGAAGAACAGAGGAATGGATTAAGACGAGTCACCTAATGTAAGGGTGGCTCTTTTTGGAGGGGTTGTCATGACATTAGCCATTATGGGTGGAAAACCAATCCGTGATACCTTCTTATCTTATGGTCAACAATGGATCGATGATGAAGATATTCAAACGGTAATGGAGACCTTAAAAAGTCCTTTTTTAACACAAGGACCTAAAATCGAAGAATTTGAAAAATCTGTCGCCCAATACGTCGGAGCTAAATTCGCTGTTGCTTTTTCCAATGGAACGGCCGCTTTACATGGTGCATGCTATGCCGCGGGAATAGGTGAAGGTGGCGAGGTTATTACGACACCAATAACTTTTGCTGCTAGTTCAAATAGCGTTTTATACTGTGGAGGCAAGCCAGTTTTTGTGGATATTGATGAACGGACTTACAATATTGATCCTCATAAAATTCAACAGGCAATAACTCCAAAAACAAAAGCGATTATTCCTGTTGATTTTACAGGTCAACCTGTGGACATGGATCTGATCCGAGAAATAGCTGTGGAACACAACTTGGTGGTCATAGAAGACGCTGCGCATTCTTTAGGTGCTACCTATAAAGGAAAAAAAGTCGGAACATTAGCTGACATGACAATGTTTAGTTTCCATCCTGTAAAGCATATAACGACAACAGAAGGTGGAATCATTGCTACCGATTCAGAAGAGTATGCTGAAAAGCTTCGGTTGTTTCGTTCACATGGGATCAAAAACCATGATTTATCCAAGGATGAAGGTCCTTGGTACTATGAAATGGTGGAACTAGGTTATAATTATCGAATGACCGATTTAAACGCGGCGCTAGGAATCTCTCAAATGCGGAAAATTGATCAGTTCGTGCAAAGAAGAAGGGAAATTGCAGAAATATATAACCAAAAATTCAACCAACTTGAAGGGGTTAGAATTCCTTATCAATTGGACGAGTCAAACTCTAGTTGGCATTTATACATGCTCACCCTCGAACTAGATAAATTCAATGTCGGAAGAAGAGAGATTTTTGAAGCATTACGAGCGGAGAATATTGGGGTACATGTTCATTACATACCTGTTTATAGGCATCCTTACTATCAAGGATTGGGTTATCAGAAAGGGCTATGCAAGATTGCAGAAAACTGGTATGAAAAGGCTTTAACAATTCCTTTGTATCCGAAAATGACCAATTATGATATTGAAACAGTGATTATAGCTATTGATAAAGTTACTAAATATTTTCTTAAGTAAACGTGGATTATTTCCGCGTTTTTTTGTAGGCTAAAGTTGAATATAGAATTGAGAAAAAGAAATAGATTTTAAAAATTTTTTCAACGTGCTTTTGAACCTGTTTATGAAAAATACCTATTTATATTAAAAAACAATTTGTTCCAGCCGATATAATGATTAGGAATCTAACTAGGAGTTGTTTAAAATGAAAATAACGAGTCTAGTGTCCTCTTCCAATGCCGTAGATTCATTTTCTCACCATGTAACACAGAAGGTAGAAGAGACAACATTAAAAAGTCAGCAACATGATAAACAGCAGAGTATTCAATCTAAAATAGATGAAGATAAGAAAAAAGATTTAACCAAAGACGAAGCAGAGCAAATAGTTAATGGAATTAATGAGTTTTTAAAGCCTCAGTATACTTCGTTAAATTTTAAAATGCACGAGGAATTAGATAAGTACTACGTCGAAGTGATCGACCAAGAAACAAAAAAAGTAATTAGGGAAATCCCTTCAAAAGAACTTTTAGACATGTATGCGAAAATGACAGAGTTTTTAGGGTTATTTATTGATAAAAAGTTATAAAGAAGGAGGAATATAAATGGTAGAATCTATTCGTTTTTCAGGATTAGCCAGTGGTATGGACACACAGTCGATCGTTGATTCTTTAATGAAGGCTGAGAGAATACCATTGGATCGATTAAAGCAAAGAAAACAAGTGACTGAATGGCAACGTGACGATTATCGTAGCATGAACAAACTTCTTAAAGATTTCGACCAATATATTTTTGATAATGTTTATAAGCAATCTAAGATGTTAGCTAGAACATCAACTAGTTCAAATTCAGAGTTTGTAACGGCAACAGCTTCTGCGTCTGCTGGAAATGTGTCATATAAGATTGAGAACGTAACACTCGCTACTGCTGCAAGAAGGCAGAGTGTAGCTTCAGTAAGTGTGTCTCCCAGTAATAAAATTGACCCAACGAAAAGCATATGGTCGCAAAAGGATAAATTTGCTACAGAAACGCCTACACCAACGATACCTTGGAAAAAGTCTGCCGAGATCACTAATGGATTTATTGTTCCTGAAGGTGGTGCAAAAGATTTTCAATTGAACAAGGGTGCTATTTCAGATATTACTTTTCCAATAACAGTAAAAGATGATCAAGGGAATACTGTTAAAACTTATAATTCTAGTGATGTTATTATCGGTGAAATACCGGCAACACGAGTAACAGGCAAACTTTATATAGATGATAATACAGGCAAAATGGCTTTTGGGGACACACTTGCTGAAGGTCATAAATTTGAAGTGAAGTTTAAAAATAATTACTTGGAATATGATGTTAAAACTTTTGATGAAAATGGTCAACCTCAATATAAGAACTTCAAAATAGATGGAACAGCTTCCTTAAATAGCATGTTTTCAACAGTTAATAAAGCGAATGCTGGGGTCAATCTCTTTTATGATAGTGGAACAGATAAAGTTGTAGCAACAAGAACAGAGACTGGAAATTTTAATACTGCTGGAGATGAAATGGGGTTTGTTAATGTAACTCGTGATGCAAATGGTAGAGTTACAGGAGAGATTGGTAATCATATATTTTTTACGAGTGTTTTAGGTTTATCATCAGACATTCCAGGGTCTGGAACTGATGCAGTTTTTACAATTAATGGATTAAGTACAACTCGTAAATCCAATACCTTCACAATGAACGACGTAACTTTCACGCTAAAAAAGAATTCAGTTGGTACGGAATCCGCATCCATCAACATCAAAACAGACACAGATTCAATCGTCAAACAGGTGAAAGATTTCGTAGATAAATATAATGAAATGATCGGAAAAATAAACGGAAAATTAACAGAAGAACGCTATAAAACTTTTACTCCATTAACTGATGAGCAAAAAGCGGCTATGAAAGAAAAAGAAGTCGAACAATGGGAAGAAAAGGCAAAAAGCGGATTGTTGAAACGAGACTCCCTATTAACTACTGGTCTTCAGAAAATGCGTAACGATTTGTACGCTGAGGTAACTTCAAATGCAGTGACATTAACAGATAAAAAGTATAATCAGCTTTCAGAAATTGGAATTAAAACAACAAAAGATTATTTAGAACGTGGAAAGCTTGAGCTTGACGAGGATAAGTTAAAAGCCGCGATTGAAGATAATCCTGAGGCAGTGTATCAACTGTTTATGGCTGACGGACCTACTTACCAGGAAAAGGGGCTTGCACGTCGTCTTCGTGATTCCGCAGCAGCTACAATGGAAAAGGTTGAAGCGAAAGCTGGAAATACGTTTAAAACGGAACACAACTATTCAATGGGTAAAGATTTATTAAGAATGAAAAGTGATATTGATACGTTTGAAGATCGTTTAAGGCAGAGAGAGAAAAGATATTGGAATCAATTTAATGCAATGGAAAGTGCTATGCAAAAATTAAATAATCAATCTTCCCAGCTTATGGCGCAGTTAGGAATGGGAAATAAATAATAGTAAGTAATATAAGTGGAAAGGTGAATAATAATATGGCTATGAACCAACCATATCAAGCATATAAGCAGAATTCAGTTAATACAGCGACACCAGGGGAACTAACATTAATGCTATATAATGGTTGTTTGAAGTTTATGAAACTAGCAAAAATAGCTATTCAAGAAAATAATATTGAGCAACGTCACACGAATCTTGTTAAGGCACAAAATATCGTGAATGAATTAATGATCACCCTCAATATGGATGTAGAAGTATCTAATCATTTATTACAAATGTATGATTATATACATCGTAGATTAATTGAAGCAAATACAAAGAATAGTATTGAAATTATTAATGAAGCGGAAGGGTTCATAACTGATTTCCGTGATACATGGAAGGAAGTTATGAAGCTGACCAAGAAGCAATACGCTGAGAGTGGTCAAGCCTAGTGAATGAATTAGTTCAATTTATTAAAATATCAAACGCACTGCTAGAACATATGGAAAAAGGTCTCCCTGAGGAAAGTCGAGAAGAATTTATTCAAGTCATTCACGAGCTTTTAGAGAAAAGGCAGATGTTTTTAGACAGTCTTCCAGATTTGACAAATATTTTAGATTTAACTGTAAAACATAACTTGCTTGAGACCGAAAAAAGGATTCAAGCCTTATTATCCAGCTTTTCGGAGAATATTAAGGAAGATTTGAAAATGCTTCAATTAAAAAAGAAAAAAAATAATCATTATGCTAATCCGTATGGAGATATTTCTGCTGACGGAATGTTCTTGGATAAGAGAAAATAATTGATTGATCCAGCTCAGTCTCTTTGAGTTGGATTTTTGTGTATATCTATTGAAGGAGGATGGTTTATATGGACGTAGCCCTACTCTCCATGGCTTTAAACCAAGGACAAGTTCAACAACAAGCTTCTATATCGATTTTGAAGACAGCGATGGACCAAGCAGAAGGAAATGCTGATTTCGTAAACAAAATGTTAGAAGAATCAGACCTAAGAGCTCTTCAATACGCTGCACAACCACATTTAGGTGGAACGATCGACCTTAAAGGCTAATTCATTACTTTTAAATAGAGTTCATTCCTATCCAGTTAGCTTAGAACATTTATATAATAACTTTAACCTCATCATCCTAAAAGCTTTCCCTCATGGAAAGCTTTTTCCTTTAATCATGTCATATATTGACCACATAAACCATAATCATATAAGACAACTTCATATTCTAAAATCCTGCTTTGTCAAGGTCTCAACCATCAATTCACCCAATATTCACCAAAAATCGTCAAAATAACGACAAATTTTTTTAACTGTGTTAGCAGGATTTCTATAGGGTAAAATAGAATTAGTAATACATAGTCTTTTTAAAGGAGGAGTCACATATGAATTATGTCATTCGTGGTGAAAACATTGAGGTTACTCCAGCAATTCGAGAGTATGTTGAGAAAAAGATCTCTAAGCTAGAGCGTTATTTTACTGAAACACCAGAAGCAAATGTTCATGTGAATTTAAAAGTATATCATGATAAAAAGGCTAAAGTTGAAGTGACGATTCCTCTTCCGCACTTAGTTTTACGTGCTGAAGAATTAAATGATGATATGTATGCGGGCATTGATTTAATTTCTGATAAATTAGAGCGTCAAATTCGCAAACATAAAACGAAAGTAAATCGTAAATTCCGTGAAAAAGGCGATATTCCAGCTTATTTTGCGGTATCAGAAGCTCCTGAGATCCATGTTGAAGAAGATGATTTAGAGCTTGTTCGTACGAAAAGTTTCGATCTTAAACCGATGGACAGCGAAGAGGCGATCCTTCAGATGAACATGTTAGGTCACAATTTTTACGTTTTCACAAACGCCAATTCAAACCAAACAAATGTCGTTTACAAACGTAAAGATGGCCGCTACGGATTAATAGAAGCACAATAATTATTAAGGTCTGCTCCTTTATTTTAGGAGTGGACCTTTTTTATGAAAAAAATTATTCAATTCTATTCAAACCTCTTCATTTTCCGTGTCGAAAAAAATCTTATTGTTAGAAACATAAACTTTTATTAACAGAAAATATTGTCAAAATAAATGTATATTCTAACCAAAAAAAGAATAAATAACCGTGATTATAATAAAAATACATGTCTCCATATATTTCCTTACAAGTCCAAATGTTACATTTATGTTTGTATTTTGTAAGAATTTCGCAACAAATTATTCATAATTTTTTGATTATTATTAATTTTTTATTAAAAAACTACGACTAAAATGTAAATTATATTTCGAAATTCAGATATTTCGTGTAACTAAAAGTTATGTAAATTGTTATCTTTATGTTGACTTTTTGAGGAATATTTCCTAAGACTTTTATGCTATAAATATGTGTAGACATATCTTAATTTTCTAACAACTTTAAAACACAGGCAAAGGAGGACGCATTTTTACAACTGATCCAGCTTTTTTTTGAAAAATTCCTAAGGGGGTAAATTATGTTAAATTGGAAGAAGTTTGTCGTAACCGGTGCTCTAGCAACAACACTTACATTCAGCAGTTTTTCAGCTATGGCTGCAAATTTTGATGATTTAAGTGGTTCTGAGGGAGAAATGGCAATTCATAAGTTAGTAACTCTGGGTATTATCGTGGATAAAGATACATATTTTAACCCGGAAAGCGGATTAACGCGACTTGAATTTGCTGAAATCGCAAGCAGAATTGTACCTTTAAGTGCTGCAAAAGCAGTAAAAATTAAAGATGTTAATACAACGAAGGGTCAAAATGCAGCAGTATTAAAAGTTCTTAATACTGGATTATTAGCCCTTAATAAAAATGGCGAGTACAAACCAAAGTCTAATATTACACAAGGCGAGTTAGCTAAAGCATTAGCTTACGGACTTGGATTTAAAAAGGCTTGGTCTAACCGTCCAATCGATTACCTATTCTATTTAGAGCGTAAAGGTGTTCTAGATATTGATACAGATCTTGATGCAGCAGTAACAAGAGAAGAAGCAGCTGTTGCTATTGACAAATATATGCTTGTTAAAGAAGGCTACAAAACGAAAAAAGGTATTATTGCTGGTTTAACAGCTACTGGATTCTCACTTAAGAATGAATCTGGTGTTGTGAGCTATAAGCTTGCTGCTAATGCTTCTGTTTTCTTAGATGCTCAACAAGGTGAAAAAGATAATCTTGCAACTGGAACTGATGTTCAAATTCTTTTCAATAGCAAGAATGAAGTAGCTTATGTTTCTGGTGATGGACTTGAATTAGTCGATGGTAAATTAGGTTATGCTGGCGGTAACTTAACATTTAACGATGCTGCTAAAAAATTCAACCTAAATGCGATTGTTTCAAACCTTCCAAATAATCCAACTGCTGCTTTCACATTCACTGAATTTAGTAACTATGCTTCTAAAGCAGATGTGAAATTTGAAGGTGCTCTATATTCAAGTACAGTGACTGACGAAGTAACGATGCTTGAGCCTTATGTTACAAAAATTGAGAAATTCAAGCCAGCGAAGATTGCTGGAGATACAGTAACATTTGACTTCAGTGGATTTGCTCTTAAAAATCTAGCATTCAAGTTTGCTGAAGGAGCAAAATTCAATATCGTAGAAACGGTTAAAGATGAAGCGACTGGCAAAACAGAAGACAAAGCAAAAGAAGCTACTTTAGCTGATATCGTTGCTCTTCAATCTGCTGGTAAAGTAATTACTGCAAATCTTGAAGCTGGTGCTGATGGTACAGCAACTGTTTTAACTGTAAAAGCTGCAGATCCTGTAAAAAAATAATAATCAAATAAAGGAGGAAAATAAATGATGCAAAATTTCAATAAGAAATTAGCTATGACAGCATTAGCATCAACAGTTGCATTCAGTGGATTCACATTCTTAGGTGCTGATAAAGCGGACGCAGCACGTAAAGGTTTTGACCCGAAAAAAGTCGGTGGTAAGTTAGTAATGACATCTTTCTCGGATGCCGTTCGCTTAATTCCTTATACGACTTCTGACTCTGCATCAGGCCGTATTCAAGCGATGGTGTTTGATGCCTTATTAAATCTTGACCAACAAGGAAACCCAGTTCCATCCTTGGCTACAAAATGGTCATTTAATAAAGCAACACAAACATATACATTTGAACTTCGTAAAGGCGTAAAATGGCACGATGGAAAACCATTTACTGCTGATGACGTGGTGTTCTCTTACAATACGTTTATGAATCCAAAGTCAATCAACAGCTATATCTCTAACTTCAAAGCTATTGGTGAAGTGAAGAAAGTAGATCCATATAAAGTAACGATTAAATTAAAAGAACCAAATGCACTTATCGTTTCAAGAATTTTTGCAGCGTCTCCAATCATCGCTAAACACCAATTCCCTAAAGGGGTAGAAGATTTCAACAACAATACAAAGGTTCACCGTAACCCAATCGGTACAGGTGCATTCAAATTTAAAGAGTGGAAAACAGACGAGCGTATCGTAGTAGTAGCAAATAAAGACTACTGGGATGGCCGTCCTTACATGGATGAAGTCGTTACACGTATCCTTCCAGATGCAAACGTTGAAGCAATCAACTTAATTAAAGGGGATGTTGACTGGGTTGAGGCATTAACAGCATCTACAGTTGCACAGGTTGCGAAGGATAAAGATCTTAAAATTACGAAGTGGGATTACGGTCAATTTGACTTTGTTGGATTCAATGCTGAAAAAGCACCATTCAACGATAAAGATGTTCGTTTAGCATTAACGTATGGTTTAGACCGTCAATCAATCGTATCTAAGCTTATGTTAGGTAAAGCGTATGTGGCAAGCGGACCATTCCATCCGAAAATTCCACAATACAATAAAGCTGTAAAACCTCTTCCATTTGACCAAAAGAAAGCAGCTGAGTTATTAGATAAAGCTGGCTGGAAAATGGAAGGCGGAGTTCGCCAAAAAGGCGGCAAGAAGATGGAATTCGATTTCTACTTCAACAATGGTAACAAAGTACGTGAAAAAATCGGTCTACTTGCTCAACAAAACTGGGGTAAATTAGGCGTGAAAGTAAACGTTCGTGGTCTAGAATGGTCAATCTTCCTTGACAGATATGCTGCTGGGGAACTAGACACATTTGCTCTAGGATGGGGCGGATATGATGGAAACGTTGAGCACAGAGGATTCTTCCACTCTGATGGTATTCCTAAATCTGGTGGTGTAGGTAATAACCGTAACCGTATCAATGATCCGAAAATCAATAAGTGGTTAGATGATTACTTAAAAGAAGAAGATCGTAACAAGCGTATTAAAATGTACCAAGATATGCACAAGTACATGGCTGATAACGCAACATTAATTTGGACTGTTCACCCAATGAAAAACATGGGTCACGACAAAGACTTAAAAGGTATTAAAACAACACTTAACTCTGCATTATTCAATCTATCAGATTGGTATTGGGGAGATCCAAAGAAAAGAAAATAGTAGGTAGATTTGAAGCGGCCGTTAGCGACTGGAATCGCTAACGGCCCTCTTTTTAAGAGAATAAAAGAATACTAGTAGTACTTAAAATAGAAAACCTTATCTTCTCATTGTATTTTTTAAACTTACCTTGAAAGAAAGTCTTCTATTTAAATAGAAGCTGCAAGAATAAATCATTCTAAACAAGTTTAACAGAAAGTAGTGAGACCTTTGACTAAATATATTATTCGAAGAACACTTCAAGCCATTCCTCTATTATTTATAATCTCAATCATCTCTTTCCTACTCATGTCACTCGCACCTGGAGATCCGACAGCGATGTATCAAAATCCAGAGGCAGGTAGTGAGCAAGATATGTCTGCTATCAGAGAACAATTAGGAGTGGACCAACCAATTTATATTCAATACTATAAATGGTTGAAATTACTAGTATTAGAGGGTAATCTTGGCTACTCTTTCCAAGATGGACAGCCTGTTATGGAGAAAATCATGCAAAGGGTACCAGCTACCATGCTATTAATGGGAGTAGCTATTCTTGTTTCTATTATTATCGCGATTCCAATTGGGGTATACTCAGCGATAAAAAAATATTCCTTTTTTGATTATTTCTTTACGTTTTATTCCTTTTTAGGAATAGCCGTTCCAGCGTTCTTTATCGCACTAATGGTTATTCTTGTGTTCTCATTAAAGTTAAGCTGGTTCCCAGCATCAGGAATGAGAGAAAACTTTGATACTTTTGATTTATGGGACCGAGTCCATCATTTAATTTTGCCATCGTTAACCCTTGCATTCGGATTAATCGCATCAAAATCCCGTTTTCTACGAACAAGTATGCTTGAAGTTATTAAACAGGACTTTGTTAGAACGGCAAGAGCAAAAGGTTTACCAGAAGGAAGAGTTATTTTCAAGCATGCTTTACGAAATGCCTTAATTCCACTTATTACGATTATTGCATTACAGCTTCCAGCCCTTTTTGGTGGTTCACTCTTCATTGAACAGCTATTTGCATGGCCTGGAATGGGAAGATTAACTGTTAATGCGATCTTTATTCGTGACTATCAAGTCATCATGGGGACAACAATGATCGCTGGTGTTATCGTTGTACTATGTAATTTAATCGCAGATATATTCTATGCAATAGTGGATCCACGTATCCAATTAGGCAAGAACTAGAGAGGAGCGAAAAATAATGGGGGTACCAAATCCATCTGTTAACAGTCCTATTCAAATTAAAACTCCTAAAACAACGGAGCAAGATTATAAAATTGAAAGTAAAGCTACCGTTATTTGGCGTCGTTTTCGTAAAAATAAACTTGCTGTAGCAGGTTTGATTGTATTTTTGATTATGTGTATAATTTCCATTTTTGCGCCACTACTAACACCATTTAGACCTGATGTGTATGATATTTTAGATCAATTCCAAGCACCGAGCAAAAAGCATATTATGGGGACGGATTCCATGGGTGGCGATATTTGGACACGTATCGTATTCGGAGGAAGAATTTCCCTTAGTGTTGCGCTTTTAGCGATGGTATGTACGGTTTCAATCGGTATCATCTACGGAGCTGTTTCAGGTTACTTTGGGGGCTTCGTTGACAATATGATGATGCGTATTGTTGACGCAATTCAATCGATTCCGACTTTCTTCTTATTACTAATTGTTGCAGCCCTAATTACACCGTCTTTATGGTCAACAGTACTCGTGTTAAGTGCTTTTGGTTGGACAGGAATGGCTCGTATCGTTCGTGGGGAAATTTTATCGATTAAGAAACGGGACTATGTAGAAGCAGCTAGAGCGACAGGAGAAAAGAAGTTTAGTACAATCTTTTATCATGTGTTGCCAAATGCCATTGCCCCAATCACGGTTATTGCGACATTAGATATTGCTGCAAATATATTAGCAGAAGCATCACTAAGCTTCTTAGGATTAGGAATTCAACCGCCAACACCAAGCTGGGGGAATATGTTAACATCCGCTCAAGAATTGACGACGGTAATGGATTATATTTGGATTGTCCTTTTCCCAGGTACTTTTATTATCGTAACTGTTTTAGCGGTTAACTTTATGGGTGACGGTCTTCGTGACGCTCTTGATCCAAGAATGAAAGAATAGGAGGAACCATCATGTCAACGACACTAACAAAAACGGACACACTCGTCTCAGTTGAAAATCTAAAAACTTATTTTTATACAGAAGATGGAACTGTTCCTGCTATTGATGGAGTGAGCTTTGAAGTAAGACAAGGTGAAACTCTAGCCATTGTTGGAGAATCAGGAAGCGGAAAAAGCGTGACATCTCTATCTATCATGCGTTTAATCCCTTCACCTCCTGGGAAAATTCTAGAGGGTGATATTAAATTTAAAGGTGAAAGCCTATTAACGAAAACGGATAAGGAAATGCGTACGATTCGTGGAAATCGGATTTCAATGATTTTCCAAGAGCCGATGACATCCTTAAATCCTGTTTATAAAGTTGGCGATCAAATTTCAGAGACGATTATTCTTCATCAGAATAAAAATAAAAAAGAAGCGCTGAAAGAAGCAATTAATCTATTAACTCTAGTTGGTATCCCTGAGCCAGAACGCCGTGTCAATCAGTATCCACATGAGCTTTCTGGGGGAATGAGACAGCGTGTCATGATCGCAATTGCGTTAGCTTGTCATCCAGAGCTTTTAATTGCGGACGAGCCAACGACAGCACTTGATGTAACGATTCAAAATCAAATTCTTCAATTAATGAAGAATTTAAAAGAAAAATCAAATATGTCGATTATGCTGATTACCCATGATCTTGGGGTGGTAGCAGAAATGGCAGATCGTGTTGTCGTTATGTACTCAGGTCAAGTGGTGGAACAAGGAGATATTTTTACCATCTTTGAAAATCCGAAGCATCCATACACAGAAGGCTTGCTTAAATCCATGCCAAGCTCTGAAAAGCGCGTAGGGAAGCTTTATGCGATCGATGGAGTTGTTCCGAATCCATTAAATCTTCCTCCTGGTTGCCGTTTTGCGGACCGTTGTGAATACGCAACTGCATTATGTCATCAGGAAATGCCGGAAATTCAAAAAATGAACGATGACGAAGTAGTGCGCTGCTGGAAATACACGGATCGTTGGGAGGCGTAGACATGGTAAGTGGAGTGGTAGAACCAGTACATACAACAGAGGAAAAAAGTAAAAAGTCACAGGAAGTCCTTTTAAAGGCGGACAACGTTAAAGTGCACTTCCCGATTAAAGGGGGATTACTTGGCCGCACAGTCGGTCATGTTAAAGCAGTTGACGGTGTTAGTTTTGAAATTTTCAAAGGCGAAACTTTTGGTCTTGTTGGGGAAAGTGGTTGTGGAAAATCAACCACTGGTCGTGCACTATTGCGTCTATTAGATGCGACTAGCGGTACAGTCCAATTCGAAGGAAAAGATATTTATAAATTATCGGAATCGGAACTGCGTGTGGCAAGACGTGATATGCAGCTTATTTTCCAAGATCCGTTCTCATCTTTAAATCCAAGATTAAGTGTGGGAGAAACGATTGCTCGTGTTCTTAAAATTCATGGAATGGGGAACGCCCAAGAACGTGAGAATCGTGTAAAGGAACTCCTTGAGCTTGTTGGTTTAAGACCGTTTCATATGAGAAGATATCCACATGAGTTCAGTGGTGGGCAAAGACAACGGATTGGGATTGCACGTGCATTAGCACTGAATCCGAAATTAATTGTTTTGGATGAGCCAGTATCTGCTCTTGACGTTTCGATTCAATCCCAGGTTGTTAATTTGCTTGAGGAGTTACAGGATCGCCTAGGGTTAACATATTTATTCGTTTCACACGGTCTGAATGTTGTACGTCATATAAGTGACCGCGTTGGGGTTATGTATCTAGGGAAAATGGTGGAATTAACAGACTCTGATACTTTGTTTGAGTCACCAAAACACCCTTATACACAAGCGTTGATTTCTGCCAATCCAATTGCCAATCCTAGATTGCGCGATAAGCCGAAAATCATTTTAGAAGGGGACGTTCCAAGTCCAATCAATCCTCCTTCAGGATGCTACTTCCATACACGTTGCCCTTATGCACAACCGAAATGTCGCGAGGAAGCACCTGCGTTTGTAAAAACGGATGATAACCATTATGTGGCATGTCATTATCCGTTAGCGTAAATAAAGAATAGATAAAAAATGTGTCATACCACATCAGCGTAAGGTGATATTTACCAAGAAGCTGTAATGTGGTATGATAAAACGAAGGCTTAACTGTCTTTAGTACTGTATGGGGGAGTACTAATGGAAAAAAAATTGTTGATAATCGAAGAAGATAGCCAATCTAGCAATAAATTATCTCAATTTTTCGAACATTACTACGAGGTGCATACATTTAATAACGGTTTATTAGGGTTAATTACCGCGATTGAGTCTAAACCTAACATCGTTGTAATCAACCACAGCTTATTGAATGTAAATAGCCTTGAGCTATGTCGACAAATGAGGCAAAAATTAAATTCTATTATTATCGTATTAGGAAAACCCCTATCAGAAGAGGCGACAATCAAGTATTTCGAAGCAGGGGCGGATGATGTAATTACCTATCCGATAACCTTTCCGGTTTTATTATGTAAAATTAGGGTTTTGCTCGATCATATTGCCGCTAAAAAAACAGTAGAAGAAGATAAAATACAATTTGGTCAGTTAACGATGAACAAAATAACCTATAAAGTTCATTATGATAAAAAGGTGCTAAACTTTACCAAAAAGGAATTTTCAATTCTCTGGACGCTCGTTAAGAAACAAGATGCGGTTGTCACCCGTGAAGAACTACTTCGCGTCGTTTGGAGCTACGAGCACCTTGATGACGACCGTATGATTGATACACATCTTAACAGAATTCGGAAAAAGTTAAAGCAAAACCATATTAACATTAACATTAAAACGGTTTGGGGTATTGGCTACAAATTACATGTAGATGATAATGAACCAATTGAAATCGTAGCAGAAAAATAAACAATATTATTAAATGCCCTGCCATTTGAGCAGGGTTTTAATTTTATAAGGTCAAAAAGCATTTTTTGAACTTTGAAAATTGTCCAGCGCAAGCGTCCTAGCCCCGACGTATAGGATGTACTAGTGTCGACAATGCGACAGGACGTCGCGCTCTTGTCGACCTCGAAGTCAAATGTTCGTAACCCAAAAAGTCAAAGAACGACTTTCTGGGTTGCGAAGCATGTGCTTGGCAAATCAAAGAACAGTTTGCATAAGTGCGACTAGGTCTCTGGCTTCGCTACACTCGCCAATCGACCAGTCTTCTTTATCGGGGCTGATCAAGGCGCCTGCGCTTTTCTATTAGTAATTTCGACATATTTATATTACTATTAATCTTTTATTTGTGATAATTGTCACGTTTTGTCAATTGGGAACTTGGTAAAATGGTTAAAAACTAGGTGGAATTTCAAAATGAACCTAGGGATTAAAATGATCCAAGACATGGAACAAAATTGTCAACGGAAAAGTTGAAACAGTTTGTTCCAAATCCCAAATTGTGAGGTTTTGTCCAGTGAGTTCTTTTTCAATCCTAGACGACCAAATATTATTGCAAACATATGATCAAGCCAAAGAGTTAAACTTGGATCCGGAATTTATTTCGATCCTTGAGTTGGAAATATTATCAAGACATATAGCTTTTGACGAAGAATTCATATCGCCTTTAGGATAACAGGAGGAACCTATGTTTACGACTAAGAAAAGACTATCCTTAATTGAAGTGGAAAAGCAGGATTTACAAGAGAAATTTGATCGAATATTTTCAGAATGTAAGGAAAAAGAGGCATTTTTTGAGGTCTTTTTAGAGCGTTTTAATCAGGAATTGACACAAACGGTTCATCAACATGAAAAAGTGAACAGTCAACATCATGTAATGGGTGAAATGGTAGGGAGAATTAAAGAACGTTTTGATAAGGTAAATGATTTAAGCCAGTTAAGTTTTGACAATTCTAAGGACCTTTCTCTTAAAGGGCATGATTTAATTCAGTCAGCTAAAGATATGGTTTTGAAATCGGATGAAGGTCGAGATCAAGTAAATAAGGTTGAGCAGCTTATTACACAGCTGGGGAATCAGCTCGAGGAAACATCGAATAAAATGAATCATTTAAATGATCGTTCTCGGGAGATTGAACTAATTGTAAAAGTTATTAAAGAAATCGCTGAGCAAACGAATCTATTGGCTTTAAATGCTTCGATTGAAGCGGCAAGAGCTGGAGATCACGGAAAAGGGTTTGCAGTTGTGGCAGAGGAAGTTCGTAAGCTTGCAGAAAATACGGCCGTAAGTACGAACAACATTAGCATTCTTACTCAAAATATTCAAAAGGATATCCAAGAGACATTGCAATCTACCACTACAAGTACAGGGTTAATCCGAGAAGGGATCGAATTAAGCACGAATACGACAAATAAAATTGATTACATTGCCTCGGTCATTCATCATGTGGAAACAGAGGTAAGTGAAGTAATTGGAAAAATTGAAGAACAAAAGGAGCAGTCTCAGAAAGTCATGCGTGAGATTACTAGCACTAAATCGATTTTTGACGATGTAAATGAAATGATTATCAAACATATCGAAGATGCTAATGTTGTGGATATGAAACTAGAAGAAGCGATTAAGCAAGTGACAACTTTTAACAAGGAATAAGGGTAGTTTT
This sequence comes from Bacillus sp. CGMCC 1.16607, assembly GCF_042683745.1. Taxonomy (NCBI): domain Bacteria; kingdom Bacillati; phylum Bacillota; class Bacilli; order Caryophanales; family Bacillaceae; genus Bacillus; species Bacillus sp. CGMCC 1.16607. The sequence goes on along the minus strand of NZ_JBHUJX010000007.1, from coordinate 46,027 downwards.
TATTGGAATTTAGTTAGAAATCTGACGTTATATAAAAATTTTTAAGTTCAATTTTTTGCAAAATGGATAAACTAACATCAAACTATTTAAAGTAGGTTGATGTTGGTTTATTTTTTTAGAACATAGATAAAATTATTGCCCGTAACTTGCATTTGTTGTCACACTTTGGCGGAAGTGGTAATATTGATAAAGAATATATCGAATGATTTTAAGAGGATTCTACACATAAAGAGAGAATCTTTTCTAGTGGATGTTTTTTCATAACGAATCTTCTTATCTTAATACATAAAGGAGCGTTTATCATGCTTGGGATTTTGAATAAAGTATTTGATCAAAATAAACGCGAGATAAAAAAGTTAACGAGAATTGCTGAGCAAGTTGAGGCACTAGCTGCTGAAACAGAGAAATTATCAGATGACCAGCTTCGTCGAAAGACGGAGGAGTTCAAAACGCGTTATCAAAACGGAGAAACGCTCGATGACTTATTAGTGGAAGCGTTTGCCGTTGTTCGCGAGGGCGCTAGACGTGTACTTGGAATGTTCCCATATCCTGTTCAAATTATGGGTGGTGCCTCGTTGCATGATGGAAACATTTCTGAGATGAAAACAGGGGAAGGAAAAACGCTAACAGCGACGATGCCTGTTTATTTGAATGCGATTTCCGGTAAAGGTGTTCATGTTATCACGGTAAACGAATACTTAGCAAGTCGTGACGCGAGTGAAATGGGTCAATTATATGAATTTCTTGGCTTAACAGTAGGATTGAATTTAAACAGCCTACAGAAGGAAGAGAAGCAAGCTGCTTATGCAGCTGATATTACTTACGGAACGAACAATGAGTTTGGCTTCGATTATTTGCGTGATAACATGGTGCTTTATAACCATCAAAAAGTACAACGATCTTTATATTACGCTGTCATCGACGAAACTGACTCGATCTTAATTGATGAAGCACGTACACCACTCATTATTTCGGGCCAAGCACAAAAGTCAACATCCCTATATTTTCAAGCAAATGCCTTTGTTCGTATGTTAAAAAAGGATATAGACTATACGTATGATGAAAAGACAAAAGGTGTTCAGTTGACTGAAGAAGGTATTACAAAGTCGGAAAAGGCTTTTGGCATTGATAATCTTTTTGACATCACTCATGTGACACTTAATCACCATATTAACCAAGCTTTAAAAGCACATGTTAGTATGCATTTAGACGTGGATTATGTAGTTCAAGACGGTGAAATTGTCATTGTTGACCAATTTACTGGTCGTTTAATGAAAGGGCGTCGCTATAGCGAAGGCTTGCACCAAGCAATTGAAGCAAAAGAAGGTTTAGAAGTACAAAATGAAAGTATGACGATGGCGACAATTACGTTCCAAAACTACTTCCGTATGTACGAAAAGCTTTCTGGGATGACTGGTACAGCGAAAACGGAAGAGGAAGAGTTCCGTAACATTTATAATATGAATGTTGTCGTTATTCCTACAAACAAACCAATTTTACGTGACGACCGACCAGATTTAATTTTTGCCTCCATTGACGGAAAATTCCGTGCGGTTTGTGAAGACATTGCTGAACGGAATCAAAAGGGGCAGCCGGTCTTAGTTGGTACGGTTGCGATTGAAACGTCTGAACTAATTTCACGTTATTTAACGAAAAAAGGGATTAAACATAATATTTTGAATGCAAAAAATCATGAGCGCGAAGCTGAAATCATTGCCGAAGCTGGTCATCGTGGTGCCGTAACGATTGCGACGAATATGGCTGGACGTGGTACAGATATCAAGCTAGGTGAAGGTGTGTTTGAATTAGGCGGTCTTGCTGTTATCGGTACAGAGCGACATGAATCACGCCGGATTGATAATCAGCTGCGTGGACGTTCAGGGCGTCAAGGGGATCCTGGGGTAACTCAATTCTACCTATCCATGGAAGATGAGTTAATGCGTCGTTTCGGTTCTGATAATATGAAAACGATGATGGAACGATTAGGAATGGATGATAGCCAGCCAATTCAAAGTAAGATGGTTTCCAGAGCTGTTGAATCAGCTCAAAAACGAGTAGAGGGGAATAACTTCGACGCTCGTAAACAGTTATTATCTTACGACGATGTATTGCGTCAACAACGTGAAATCATCTACAAACAACGTGATGATGTGTTAGAATCAGAGAATTTACGTGAGATTGTTGAAGCGATGATTTTATCAACGATTGAACGTAATATTGAGGTACATACGCCTAAAAATGAAGATTCTGATACGTGGAATCTCCAAGGTGTGGTGGATTATGTACAAGGAAATCTACTTCATGAAGGCGATATTACCTTAAATGATTTACGTGGCAAAGAGCCTGAGGAAATGGTGGAAACCATCTTTGCTAAGGTGAAAGAGCGCTATAACGAGAAGGAAGAAATTCTTTCTGAAGAGCAAATGCGCGAATTTGAAAAGGTTATTGTACTCCGTGCAGTTGATTCGAAATGGATTGATCATATCGATGCAATGGATCAGCTTCGCCAAGGTATCCACCTTCGCGCTTACGGACAAATCGATCCTCTTCGCGAATACCAGCATGAAGGATTTGCTATGTTCGAAGAGATGATTGCGTCGATTGAAGAAGATGCAGCTAAGCTCGTCATGAAAGCAGAAATTCGCAATAATCTTCAACGTCAAGAAGTCGCACAAGGCCATGCCGTTGATCCTAAAGAAGGCGAAGGCGGTAAAGTCAAGAAAAAGCCAATTGTCAAACAACTAAACATCGGTCGAAACGACGACTGCATATGCGGTAGCGGCGAAAAATACAAAAACTGCTGCGGCAAATAATATAGTGCTTTAGCACTGTAAAGTAGTGGGGGTCAGACCCCCAGTGCATTAACGCGTTAAAGAAAGAGAGTTTAGCAAAGCTTTTTAAGCTCTTGCTGACTCTCTTTTTGTCGTTTCACTATTTTAACGCTATAATAAGAAAATAAAGTTTTATGAGGTGACGAGAATGGAATTAGCAGAGATTCGTAATGAATTGGAAAAAACAGCTAAGAAATTAGCGGACTTTAGGGGGTCTCTTTGACCTAGAAAATAAAGAGGCGCGCATCGCTGAGATTGATGACATCATGTTGCAGCCTGATTTTTGGAATGATCAGCAGACGGCACAGGCATACATCAATGAATCAAACGGACTGAAGGATCAAGTACATGAATACTATGCACTTAGCGAGTCCCATGAGAACTTGGAGCTAACCTATGAGCTAGTTAAGGAAGAACCAGATGCTGAGCTTCAAGCTGAGTTAGAAGTGGAAATCAAAGACTTGGTTTCACGTCTCGGTGAATACGAGCTCCAAATGCTTTTAAGTGAGCCATATGATAAAAATAATGCCATCCTTGAGCTACATCCAGGTGCAGGTGGGACGGAATCTCAAGATTGGGGTTCTATGCTCCTTCGCATGTACACTAGATGGGGTGAAAAGCGCGGATTTAAGGTGGAAACACTTGACTACCTACCTGGTGATGAAGCTGGAATTAAAAGTGTTACGCTTCTATTTAAAGGACATAATGCCTATGGTTATTTGAAGGCAGAAAAAGGGGTTCACCGCCTCGTTAGGATTTCTCCATTCGATGCATCTGGCCGTCGCCACACGTCTTTCGTGTCTTGTGAAGTAATGCCAGAATTTAATGATGAAATTGAAATTGATATTCGAACGGAAGACCTGAAAATAGATACGTACCGGGCAAGTGGAGCTGGTGGACAGCATATTAACACAACAGATTCAGCTGTACGTATTACGCACACTCCAACAGGGGTTGTCGTGACGTGTCAAACAGAGCGCTCCCAAATCAAAAACCGCGATCGAGCGATGAAGATGTTAAAAGCAAAATTGTATCAACGAGAAATCGAAGAGCAAGAAAAACAATTGCTAGAAATTCGTGGCGAACAAAAAGAAATTGGCTGGGGAAGTCAAATCCGCTCTTACGTTTTCCATCCGTATTCCCTTGTTAAAGACCATCGTACCAATACAGAGGTCGGAAACGTTCAAGCAGTCATGGACGGCGAGCTGGATAACTTTATCAACGCTTATTTAAGATCTAAGTTGGCTTAATAAATTTAAAACCTTTGCCTAGTGATGACGGCAAAGGTTTCTTATTGAGATTTAATTTTGCTTTGCCATGAGGTTAATCCCGAGGAAACTGAGGTTAATGACGCTTCAACTTATCATCGATAATAATAAAGTTCGATTGATGAATATCAAGTCGATCCCCAATATATTTAAAATAATTACGAAACTCAGTAGCGTGGTCATCCAATTTAATTTCTAAATGATCAAATCTTCCTTCAAGGACATCAAATCGCCCTTCTATTCCATCCATACGTGTTTCAATTTTATCTATTTTTCCTTCAAGATGGTCAAATCTTTGATCAATTTTTGTAAATCCTCGGTTCATTTGCATCATTAATTCGTTCAGTAGTTTTTCCAATTTTTCCACCTCCCCTTCAGAAAAAAATTATATCATACAAGCTATTTAGTCACCATTGCATTATTGTGGATAAATTCCTCTTACCCAACACATCCTAAACCCAAACAAAAATACTGTTTCAACCCTTTAACACGTTAGTCCATTGTTATTTACACACTTACAGCCCCGTGCTATACTCACTTTCGGTGAAAAATGAAAAATAGCGGCGGAACAATGATTTTGGTAAAACTTAATCTATGGTGAGCCGACTAAATAAGGGGACGACAATATGAAACGAAAACGAGGATCTGACTCACTTTTTCCTCCGAAACTGGAGTGGATTACCGAATACTTATACATATTAATAGGCTCTGCCATCATCGGTACTGTATTCAATGTATTTCTATTACCTAATCGCATTGCTTCAGGTGGTGTTAGTGGGATTAGTACCATTTTAGATGCCGTCTTAGGCTGGGAGCCTGCTTTTGTCCAATGGGCTTTTAATATTCCTTTATTTATTGCTGGGGTTATCCTCCTTGGAAAGCAGTTTGGGATTAAGACATTAGTAGGAACGATATTTCTACCGTTTTTTGTTTTTTTAACAAAATCACTTGAACCTTGGACCATGGAGCCACTTCTAGGCGCCCTTTTTGGAGGAATAGGAGTGGGGCTGGGACTTGGTCTTGTTTTTCGCGGAAAAGCTTCGACAGGTGGAACTGATTTAGCCGCCCAAATTATTAATAAGTACACTGGCTTCACTTTAGGAACTTGTGTCGCTTTAATTGACGGGCTCATCGTACTAACAGCTGCGATCGTTTTTGACATTGAGAGAGGCCTTTACGCCCTAATCGCGCTCTATGTCACCACAAAAACTATTGACCTGATACAGGTCGGGTTCAAAAGATCAAAAGCTTTCTTAATTATTTCTAATCAACAAGCAGAAATTCAAGAAGGAATTTTGAATAAAATTGACCGTGGTGTGACAAAACTATCAGCATATGGTGGTTACACCGACCACGAAAGACCCATATTAATGTGCGTCGTTGATCAAACTGAGTTCACAAAATTGAAACAATTAGTGAAAACCATTGATCCGACTGCATTTATCATCGTTATGGACGCCTCCGAGGTGCTAGGAGAGGGTTTCAAACGCGCATAACATTGGTATAATATGGGGTGATATACCAAATATATCTTAGGGGGATTATCGTGAAAAAGAAACTTCTAGCATTATTAATGGGAACAGGTTTAGTTTTAGCTGCATGCGGGGGCGGCGGTGATGACGAAGCTACAGGTGGCGGAGATACAATCGACGCTGAAAAAATCACTGCGCAAAAATGCTCATCTTGCCATGGTGAAGGTCTAAATGGCGGAGGCGGAGCTCCGAAAATCAGTGATGTCGGATCTCGCTACTCAAAAGACGAAATTGAAGACATCATCTTAAACGGTAAAGGCGGCATGCCTGGTGGCCTGATTAAAGGTGACGAAGCATCTGCCGTAGCTGAATGGCTTGCATCAAAAAAATAATAGAAACAAAGCGCTTTGCATCCTCGCAAAGCGCTTTTTATTTAAATAATGTCTTTAGCGCTTTAAAGGGCTGGGGGTCAGTCCCCCGGCTCTTTAAAGTGCTAAAGGACCTATTTTTGTGCCATGTTATTGGTGGTGTAGGAGGGTTTTACCAGTTTTCGACTTTTTTGAAAAGAAACTGTAATATTTTTGGCGGGTATTTTGTCAGTTTATGATGTTATAATGGTCTTGTGCCAAAAAAACGTCGGCATGTTATGATGATAAATGAAAAAATTGTCGAAACAAAAATACTTAATACCCATAAGGTGATTATAAATGATAGAAATGCAGGATGTTTATAAACAATACCCTAACGGTGTCCGAGCTGTTAACGGGATTGATGTTCATATTAAGCAAGGTGAATTCGTGTATGTCGTTGGCCCTAGTGGTGCTGGTAAATCGACCTTTATAAAAATGATGTACCGTGAGGAAGTACCAACATCAGGAAATATTATCATTAATGGTGTCAATCTCTCGAAACTACGTCCCAAAAAGGTCCCTTTACTTCGCCGAAATATAGGGGTCGTCTTCCAGGACTTTAAATTACTTCCGAAACTAACCGTTTATGAAAACGTAGCATTTACCTTAGAAGTAACTGAAGAAAATCCAAAGTATATTAAGAGAGCCGTCATGGAAACTCTTGATCTAGTTAATTTAAAGCATAAAGCAAGAGTATTTCCAACCGAGCTTTCTGGGGGAGAACAGCAACGGATTTCGATTGCCCGTTCAATTGTTAATTCTCCAAAGGTCGTCATTGCCGATGAGCCGACTGGGAATTTGGACCCAGAGACTTCATGGGAAATCATGAATATTTTTGAAGAAATCAACACAAGAGGGACAACGGTCGTCATGGCCACCCACAACCGAGAAATCGTCAACACGATCAGACACCGTGTCATAGCCATTGAAGGCGGAAGAATTGTTCGTGACGAACAAAGAGGTGATTACGGCTATGAAAATTAGAACCATTGGCCGTCATACGAAAGAAAGTTTAAAAAGCTTAGCCCGTAACGGCTGGATGTCCTTTGCATCCATTAGCTCCGTAACTGTCACACTTATCTTAGTCGGAGTCTTTTTCGTGATTATGATGAATTTAAATCAAGTAGCTAAAAATATTGAAGAAGACGTTGTTATTCGTGTTCATATTGACACAGCGGCAAACAAAACGGATCAGGAAGCGTTGAAGCAAAAGATTGATCATATTCCTGAAGTGAAGTCGATTGTATTTTCCTCTAAAGAAACCGAGCTCAATAATTTGATTAAAAGTATGGGTGAAGAGGGAAAGGCATTTAAGCTGATAGAACAGGAAAATCCGCTTAATGATGTCTTCATTGTGAAAACAAAAGAGCCTACCGACACGATGAAGGTGGCCAAGCAGATTGAAAAATTAGAATACGCATCAAAAGTAAAATATGGTCAAGGATCGGTGGAGAAGCTATTTAAATTCTTTAGTGCCAGCCGAAATGTTGGGATTGCTTTGATCATTGGATTGTTATTTACCGCAATGTTCCTCATTTCCAACACTATTAAAATAACGATTGTCGCTAGAAGACGAGAAATTCAGATTATGAGATTAGTAGGGGCAACGAATGCCTTTATTCGCTGGCCATTTTTCCTAGAGGGCTTATGGCTTGGTATTCTCGGCTCAGTTTTGCCAATTATCTTAGTTTCATCAACCTACTATTATGCATACGACTATATGGCACCAAAGCTAAAAGGACATTTTATCCAGCTTCTAGCCTTTGATCCGTTTATATATCAAGTTTCAGGATTGCTCGTATTAATGGGTGCTTTGATTGGCGTATGGGGAAGCTTAATGTCAGTAAGAAAGTTTTTGAAGATATAAAACAGTAAGGGAGTAGGTTACCCTGCTCCTTACTTGGACAAGCCAAACCAACCACGATTTACCTGTACAACTCTCGGAAAGTGGAAAGGAGAAATCGAATTTGAAACGACCATTAAATATACTACTAATTGCCGTGATGATCGGTATTGGTAGTTTACTAGCGGGTACTCCTTTGGACAAAGCATTTGCTAGTAAACTGTCAGACTTAAAAGGTCAGAAAAATCAAATCACGAACGAGCGAAATGATTTGGAATCTGAAATTGATAAAGCAAACGATGAAATCGACCGCCTACAAGGGGAACAATCAAAGGTTCGTGACGAGATTAAGCGACTGGATTTAGCTGTCAATGACACAGAGGATAAAATTCGTGAAAAAAATAAACAGATTGAAGATACAAACAAAGAAATTGAACAATTAAAAATTGAAATTAAAGAATTAGAAGAACGTATTGCCAAGCGGAATGAACTTCTAAAAGACCGTGCTCGAAACTTCCAGGAAACAGGAGGAATGGTTAGTTACATAGACGTGTTGATGGGGGCGAAATCCTTTGGCGACTTTATTGACCGTGTGAGCGCCGTTGCAACAATTGTTGAGGCTGACCAAGATATTTTACGAAAGCATACCGAAGATAAAGAACTTCTTGAGAAAAAGAAAACAGAAGTAGAAACAAAGCTTGCTAATTTGGAAAAGATGCTTAAAGACTTAGAATCAATGAAGGTAAAATTAAATGCACAAAAAGCAGATAAAGATAAATTAATGGCATCACTTAAAATGCAAGAGCACGAAATGCATGAATTAGTTTTAAATAAACAGGAGCGAAATGAATTATTAGCCGCTCAGGAATTAGCTATTAAGAAAGCGATTGAATTAGAAAAGGCACGTTTAGCTGAACTAGAAAGACAGCGTCAAGAAGCAGCGAAAAATGGAGGAAGCACCGATTCCACTCCACCTGTCACGGATGGGAGTTTCATGAAACCTGCAAATGGACGTTTCTCTTCTGGTTTCGGACATCGTTGGGGAGAAAATCATTTCGGAATTGATATTGCGAATCGATCTGATGTGCCAATTGTGGCTGCGGCAGATGGCGTTGTTATTAAGTCCTACTATTCTCGTAGCTATGGTAATGCGATCTTTATCTCCCACTCGATCAATGGACAAATCTACACAACCGTGTACGCTCATATGAGTAGTAGGATTGTTGGAACAGGTGCTGTCGTTTCGAAAGGGCAACAAATTGGCGTAATGGGTAACACTGGTTATTCAACAGGCCAACATTTACATTTCGAGATTCACAAAGGTCCATGGAATGACGCTAAATCCAATGCCGTCAACCCATTGAATTATATTTCGATGTAAGGACCATAGTAAGCTTAGGCCCAACCAAAGCTTAAAAAACGAAAGAGTCTTTTCATAGATTCTTTCGTTTTTCTTTTTCTTAAAAGGATTGTAGATCACTAAGTAAGAATAACTCGTCCAGAAGAATCATATAAGTTAATAACCAAAGCTATTCACGTTTGGAGTGGCATTTTTCCAAAAAAAATAAGTAACGAGTTGGCGAATTGAACAGCGATTAGTGGCAATAGATTAGGGGGATAAACTATGAACCGAAAATGGTTGGCAATACTCATGACGGGTTCACTCATAACTGGTGCTGGTGGAACCTACGCCGGGATGAAATGGTGGGATCGTGCTTCTCAATCTGAGCTTGAGCAACAGCTGATGAAGCTACCCGGATCATCGGCATCAAATGGGATGAACTCCACTGATTTGAAAAAAGTCGAGCAAGCCTATGAGCTGATTCGGCAGCAATATGTGGAAAAAGTGGACAATAAGAAGCTAATTGAAGGCGCCATTCAAGGAATGCTGACGACATTAGAAGATCCATATTCCGTCTACATGAATAAAGAAACCGCAGCCCAATTCAATCAATCGCTCGAATCTTCGTTTGAAGGAATAGGAGCGGAAGTGAGTGAAAACGATGGCAAAATCATTATTGTCTCTCCTTTTAAAAATTCACCTGCTGAAAAGGCAGGGATTAGGCCGAAAGACCAGATTCTTAAAGTAGATGATTCCTCTGTTGAAGGACTGGGTTTGATGGAGACAACCTTGAAAATCAAGGGGAAAAAAGGGACGATGGTGAAGCTGGAAATTTTACGAGAAGGATTAAAGGATCCAATCACAGTGAACATAAAGCGTGATGAGATTCCGCTAGAAACCGTTCATTCCGATGTGAAGAAGGATAGCGGAGAAAAGGTTGGGTACATGGAGATTAGCTCGTTTGCAGAGGATACAGCGAAAGATTTTAAGAAACAGCTTAGCGGTTTGGAGAAGGATGGTATTGAAGGGCTAGTCATTGATGTACGTGGAAATCCAGGAGGATTTTTATCTAGTGTACAAGAGATTTTACGCGAGCTAGTCACTGATGAAAAACCATATGTTCAAACAGAAACACGGGATGGTAAGAAAAAGCGCTTTTTCTCCACATTGAAGAAAAAGAAGGACTATCCAGTTGTCGTTTTAGTCGATAAAGGAAGTGCCTCTGCTTCAGAAATTTTAGCAGGGGCGTTAAAAGAGGCAGAGCATTATCCTATTATTGGTGAAACGACGTTTGGAAAAGGAACCGTTCAGCAGGCGATGGATATGGGGGATGGCAGCAATATCAAGCTGACGTTAATGAAATGGTTAACGCCTGACGGGAATTGGATTCATAAGAAGGGAATCAAGCCAGATATCGAAGTGAAGCAGCCAGAGCTCTATCAGACGCACCCGTTACAGGTTGAAAAGCCTTTAGTGCTTGATATGAACAATGAGCAAGTGAAAAATGCACAGATTATTTTAAAGGGATTAGGGTATGAACCAGGACGCACAGACGGCTACTTTAACAGTCGCACAGAACTTTCCGTCAAAGCCTTTCAAAATCAATCAGGGTTAGAAACAACTGGAAAAATCGACAAACAAACAGCCGCGGCCTTGGAAGCAGAAGTCGTAAAGGAAATGCGCAAAGACCAAAACGACCTCCAACTGCAAACCGCCCTAAAACTAGCCGCAACAACCACTGCAACACACTAAAGCGTTGGGGGTCAGTCCCCCAGCGCTTTAACGCGTTCACGCATCGGGGGTCTGACCCCCGGTACGGTGATGCGTTAAAGGATTAATCTTTTTTACGTACTCTTTTTGCATTTGGATTATTTAAAGGTGATGCTTAGTTTCTATATATTTGGTAAAATAGGTTTAATAGATTCAATAGACTAAATAAATAACGTTTTAATAGATTATTTTATGATTGAAAGAAGGTGGATCGGATGGACATGGTGCAGGATTGGCTTTGGGAGTTGTTAAGAGGGACTGGTAAATTATTCGGGAATCCATTGTTTTATTATTTATTTTTTCTAGCTGGTGTTCTTGGGGTTCTTCGGGTGAAGCGGGAGAGAAGAAACTTTCATATACGAATTCAGGATGCTTATTTTGAACTTCGCCAGCTTCTTCCATTAGGAATCGTACTTGGTCTAGTAACGTCTATCATAGGGATTGCTGCAGGACTCGTGATTCCACTTGGTGCAGTTCTACTATTCACTCTCTTTACGTTTTTATGGAGTGTAACGACCAAAGTTCGATTGATATCGCCCGTTTACATTGTCGGCGCCACTTTTTTTGCCATGATTTTTGCAGCGGGACAGACGCTGCCGATCCCGTTATTTTCAAAAACCTTTACAAGCCTTGATGAAAAAATTTACCCTGCCATTGGCATCCTATTAGCTCTCTTACTTATCGTTGAGGGCATTCTAATCATTCGAAATGGCTCGGTCGCTACTTCACCAAAGCTAGTAAAAAGTAAACGAGGCCAATGGGTTGGTATTCACGAAGCAAAACGACTATGGGCTGTGCCGCTGTTTTTGCTTATACCAGAAGGAACCCTCTCTCTACCATTTGATTGGTGGCCAATGTTCTCTATTGGTGGTGACAATTATTCTCTATTACTAGTTCCATTTGCGATTGGTTTCCATCAGCAAGTTCAAGCTCAATTACCGAAAGAAGCCATACAGCTACTTGGAAAACGAGTGACGACACTGGGAGTTTTCACTCTACTATTGGCTACCATCGGGTACTGGATTCCCGTCGCTACCATAATCGTGGTTGCACTAGCGATGATTGGCCGTGAAACATTAACATTACGCCAACGCTTATCCGAAGAAAGTATGCCCTTTTATTTCTCTAAAAAAAATCAAGGTGTGATGATATTAGGCATTCTCCCTGACTCGCCAGCACATAAAATGGCGTTGCAAGTAGGGGAATTAATAACAAAAGTAAATGGTACCGTCGTGTACAATGAATCTGAATTCTACGAAGCGTTGCAGCGAAACCGAGCTCACTGCAAGCTCGAGGTTATTGATGTTTATGGTCAGATCCGTTTCGTTCAGCGCGCATTATACGAAGGGGAACATCATGAACTTGGTGTATTATTCGTTGTGGATGAGAATAAGTGGGAGACAGAAGTTGTATAAATTTGTGATTTTCAAAAATGAGCCTTTAGGCTCTTTTTTAGTGTTTATTGAAAGGGTTAATGAAATGAAATTATTAATTCCATCACGACAAAATAATGAAAACATGCCGTTTTTGCTATTAAGAGCGGTAAAGTTAGTTTAATTGAAGTAGATTTTCAATATGCTTATCAAAAAATTAATTTAAGTAAACGTCCTTATTTGAAAATCCTTTTAATAATAGTGATTTTAATTTATTCGATTACTTTGATTTAGAAAATAATCATACAAAAAAATCAAAGTAACTATTAATTCGAAAAAGAGGTATATCGGAGAAACGAATGACAAGTGTAGTTTTAAAAAAAGATCGATCATTTAAAACAAAGTTTGATTATTTGAAAAAGGTTGATAATTTATAATTGAGTTTGATTAAAAATCTTGTGTTGATATACAGGATTTTTTTCTTGTTCGACAATCGGGCATTTAGTGGAATAAAACTTCTGAACAAAAGGGAATATTAAATGATAAATTGTATCTTGTGGAGGCAACTATGATTAATAAAAGAAAGGCTTTATCATTTAATACATTAGTTATTCCTTGGTTAACTACTCCATTGCTAGGGAAAAATTCTTTTGTTCGCTTTCTTCCAGTAGCAACTTTTATTGGTTATATCTTTAGTTTGTTAAGTGAAATTGCTGATAGCCGTAAGTGGTGGAAAGTAAAAAATGCTTTATTTCCAAATTATCGTTTAGATTTCTCATACCTTTTAGGTTTATTTTTTATAACCACTATTTGGGTATTTAAATTAACGTACGGTAGCTTTATTAAGTACATAACATTAAATGTTGTACTAGATTATGTTCTCGCATTCCCTATAGCAAAATTTTTTACAAAAATTGGAGTATTCGAATTCAAGAAAATGCGACCAAAACATTTTTACATATTGTCAGTTGTAACAGCAATCGTTATTTATATTTATCAATTATTAGTGGAACGAACTATTGTAAAAGAGGTAAAGAAATATTAGAAGAAGTAATGTTGTTTATGCCCCCTTATAAAACTTATTAGGGGTTGGAGTTATATTAAGCTATAGAAGAAGATTGTGAAGGGTTTCACTTAAACTGACGGGTGCCAAAGTTCAATAAGCGCGGGCCATCTTCACACTGATCTTCAACAATCGGGCGCGCTTGTTGAACAGCATAGGTAGAAGATGATCAAATTTTTTATAAAAATCAAACTTAAATCTATGGAAGCAGAATCCATTTTGATCATTATTTTTAAAATGAATAAATTTATTTACCGAGAAAATAGGATTATAAGGGGTTTTTGATCAAACTTTATTTTAAACAACAATAAGAAAAAGGTCATTCACATCATTTAATAGCATGGCTTCGTGAGGCACTCATTTATGCCAATGTAATCTGTTCTGATTTAGGACCAAAGATTACACTAATAGGTTTTTTAGCTACCCTATTGACATAAAAATGCTGAGGTAGTATCATTATCTCATATTCAAGATATTTAAATTAAGAACAATTTGCAAGTGAGGCTAACCTCATTTTTGAAGAAATGAAGAAAATAAATTTTTTTAAATAATTATCTCGAATTCGAGATAATCAAAAGTATTGAGAATGAAATAAACAGGATGAATGTGGGTTTATTAATCATTCGATAGGAAAAATTTTAATGTAAAAGGATGTACAACGATGACTGATTTTATCCAATTGATAAAAGAAAGACGATCTGCAAGTAATTTCCTACCAGAATATTCGATAAAAAAAGAAGAGCTCAATGAAATCTTTGAATTGGTTAAACTGGGACCATCTGCTTTTAACCTTCAGCATTCCAAATATGCAGTAGTTATTGATCCTAGTATGAAAGAGAAATTAAGAGTGGCTGCAAACGGACAATATAAAGTATCCAGTGCATCAGCAGTTATCCTTGTTTTGGGAGATAAAAAAGCTTTTCAACAGGCATCTAAAATATACGAAGGTTTACAGATGCTAGGAATCGTTAACAAACAAGAATACGATCAAATGGTTGAGGATACGGTTTCATTTTATGAATCAAGAGGAGAAGCATTTCAAAAAGACGAAGCAATTCGAAATGCTTCCTTATCAGCGATGCTATTTATGTTAGCAGCTAAGGAAAAAGGTTGGGATACTTGTCCAATGATTGGATTTGATACCGAGGCTATTAAAGATATTTTAAACATAGATGAGCAATACGAAGTAGTATTAATGATTACTTTAGGGAAAGAAAAAGTACAAAGTAGAAAACCGCGTGGGTATCGTAAGCCAGTAAACGAATTCGTAACATATATCTAAATTTGAAAAAATATTTAAGGAGTGAAAAACATGAGTAAAAAGACAATGGGTATTCACCATATTACAGCAATTGTCGGTCATCCGCAGGAGAATGTAGATTTCTATGCAGGCGTTTTAGGTTTGCGTTTAGTGAAACAAACAGTCAATTTTGATGATCCAGGTACGTATCATTTGTACTTTGGTAATGAAGGTGGCAAACCAGGAACAATAATCACTTTCTTTCCGTGGGCTGATGCGTATCAAGGGAAAATAGGAGACGGGCAAGTTGGGGTGACTTCTTATGTTGTTCCCAAAGGTGCTTTTGGATTTTGGGAAAATAGACTAGAGAAGTTTAGTATATCTTTTACTAAAATGGAGCGTTTTGGTGAGCAGTATTTAGCATTTGATGATCCACATGGACTTCATTTGGAGATTGTTGAACGAGAAGAAGGCGAAGTCAATACATGGACATTTGGAGGGGTTACGCCTGAAGTAGCGATCAAAGGTTTCGGTGGAGCCACCCTATTATCTGCTCAGCCAAACAAAACAGCTGAGCTGTTAGAAAAGGTAATGGGACTTGAATTAATAGGTAAAGAAGGAGAATTTATTCGATTCCAGTCATCCGCTGACATCGGAAATATCATCGATCTAAAATTGACTCCAACTGGCCGAGGGACAATGGGTGTCGGTACAGTCCACCATATAGCGTGGAGAGCGATAGATGATCAGGATCAATTGGATTGGCAAAAGTATGTGGCAGAGAACGGATATGGTGTTACACCAGTCCAAGATCGAAATTATTTTAATGCCATCTACTTCAGAGAGCATGGAGAAATTCTCTTTGAAATTGCCACGGATCCTCCAGGATTTGCCCATGATGAATCGCAAGAGACAATGGGAGAGCAGTTAATGCTACCTAACCAGTATGAACAATATCGAGAACAGCTTGAACGTAGATTAATGCCGATAAAAGTGAGAGAACTCGAAAAGGAATGATTTAATGCTTTCAATTGATCCTAGTTCAAATACGGAAAGAGAGAATTACAAATTATTAATTGGAAGTATTATTCCAAGACCCATTGCATTCGTGACAACCTTATCTAAAGAAGGCGTTTTAAATGGAGCACCGTTTAGTTATTTTAATATCGTTTCCTCCAATCCTCCGCTGATTTCTTTATCGATACAACGTGCAGCGGGGAGACAGAAGGATACAGCAAGGAATATTATCGAATCAACAGAATTTGTTGTTCATATTGTCGATGAACAGAATGTTGAAAAAATAAATATGACAGCTGCAAGTATTCCTCCTGATCAAAGTGAGATCGAATTAGCAAAATTAACTCCAGTTGATAGTGTAAAAGTTGCCGTCCCAGGGGTTAAAGAAGCAAAAATTAGAATGGAATGTATTTTAGAACATTCATTAGAATTGGGAGGTTTGGAATCTCCAGGGTGTGATTTGATTATTGGAAAGGTCATTCAATTCCATATTGATAATGATATATATGAAAATGGAAGAATTGATCCAAGTAGACTGGCAGCTGTTAGCCGATTAGCAGGTACAAATTATGCCAAAATAGGTGAGATTTTTTCAATTGAACGACCAAATTAAACCGGAGGGGATCCACTTGCAAAAATCCGCAGGTATACATCATATAACGGCGATGGTTAACGATGCCCAAAGAAATATTGACTTTTATTCAGGTGTACTTGGTTTAAGACTTGTTAAGAAAACAATCAATTTCGATCGACCTGAAGTTTATCATCTTTATTTTGGAAATGAATCGGGCCAACCAGGATCAGTGATTACTTTTTTCCCTTGGGCTAAGCAGCTTAAAGGACGAATCGGAACAGCTCAGGTCGGCACAACTAGCTATATGATACCAACTGGCCAGGCGGAATTTTGGGAAAATCGATTACAGCAATTTAGCATTGAATATCGTTCCTCTGTGCGGTTTGGAGAAAAATATTTGACATTTAATGATCCAGACGGCCTCGAACTTGAACTGGTAGAAAGACAAGGAGGTCCTTTGAATCAATGGACTTTTGGAGGAATTGAGTCAGAGAATGCGATAAAAGGATTCGGTGGAGCGACATTAATTTCGGCTCAGCCAAATAAAACGGCGGATGTGCTCGAAAACGTTTTAGGACTAGAATGTGTTGGTGATAAAGAAGGATTCCTAAGATTTAAATCAGAGGCTTCTCTTGGAAATACGATCGATATTAAATTAACTCCTTCTGTTCGAGGGTTAATGGGAGCTGGAACTGTTCATCATATAGCATTTAGAGCAAAGGATGAAGAAGATCTTCTTAAATGGAGAGCGCTTCTTCATGAAAAAGGATATTATCCAACAGAAGTTCGTGATCGAAATTATTTCAAAGCTATCTATTTCCATGAAGAAGGGGGAATCCTCTTCGAAATCGCAACCGACCCACCAGGGTTTACGGTGGATGAACCCATCAATGAACTGGGTGAAAAATTAATGTTACCGACATGGTTAGAATCAAATAGAGTAAAATTAGAAGAAACATTACCGAATGTAGAAGTTCGTGTTCTGGAGGAAGATAAGTAATGAAACACATTTTTAATAAAGGAAAAGATTTATCAAAACCAACTTTACTATTACTGCATGGAACAGGTGGTAATGAATTAGATCTATTACCTCTAGCGGGAAGAATTGATGAGGAAGCATCTGTTTTAAGTGTTCGTGGGAATGTCCTTGAAAATGGAATGCCACGATTCTTTCGTAGATTGGCAGAAGGTGTATTTGATGAAGAGGATCTTGTGTTCCGTACAAAAGAATTAAATGAGTTTCTTGATGAAGCAGCAGAAAAGTATGAGTTTGACCGAAATAATATCATTGCCATTGGTTATTCCAATGGAGCGAATATCGCAGCAAGTTTATTATTTCATTATAAAAATGCTTTAAAAGGCGCGATTCTTCATCATCCTATGGTACCGAGAAGGGGAATCAATCTTCCGGATTTGACTGGAAAGTCTGTGTTTATTGCAGCTGGGACGAATGATCCTATTTGCTCACCAATGGAATCGACAGAGCTTCAGTCATTATTAGATAAGGCGAATGCAAATGTGGAACTTCATTGGGAAAATCGAGGTCATCAATTGACGATGGAAGAAGTAGAAGCTGCAGCACATTGGTATCGGAAGTTATAACCCGAATGAAGCATTTACTGGAAATGGATAAATGTATTTTAAATGTGAAATAAGAAATAATAGGTGGTGTAGTAATGGGCTTCTTGTCCAAACTATTTGGAAATTCGTCAAACGAGGAGATTGAAAAAATGACAAATGTAAAATTAGCAGTCATTTATTACAGTATGGGTGGAACAAATTATCAATTATCAAAGTGGGCTGAAGAAGGAGCGAAAGAATTAGGGGCTGAAGTGAAAGTTTTAAAAGTACCTGAACTTGCTCCACAATCGGCAATAGAAGGAAATGCCGCATGGAAAGCTCATGTGGAGGCT
This sequence comes from Bacillus sp. CGMCC 1.16607, assembly GCF_042683745.1. NCBI lineage: Bacteria > Bacillati > Bacillota > Bacilli > Caryophanales > Bacillaceae > Bacillus > Bacillus sp. CGMCC 1.16607. Next base: position 27,911 of record NZ_JBHUJX010000007.1, on the reverse strand, counting down.
ACAAGTAATGTTCCAGAAGTGAAACTAGAGGATCTAGAATGGGCAGATGCGATTATTTTCAGCGTACCAACTCGATTTGGAAATATGCCATCGCAAATGAAACAATTCCTAGATACAACAGGTGGTTTATGGTTTAACGGGAAGCTAGCTAATAAGGCTGTAAGTGCGATGACCTCTGCACAAAATTCTCATGGTGGTCAAGAAGCAACGATTCTCTCTCTTTATACTACGATGTACCATTGGGGTGCCATTGTAGTTGCTCCTGGGTATACAGATCCTGTTATATTTGGATCAGGGGGTAATCCTTATGGGACAAGTGTAACCATTGGTCAAGATGGGAAAATGATTGAAGATGTAGAAGCCGCTGTTAAACATCAAGCAAAACGTACGGTTACAGTAGCTGAATGGGTGAAAAAAGCGAATCAATAATTCATGATCACAAAGCAGATACTCGACTTAAAATAGTCGGGTATCTGCTTTTTTTTAGCCTTTTTGGAGGAAAAATAAAAAAATTAGATAAAAAAGTAAATTTAATTACTTGTAATTTACAAATATAAATGGTATAAATTATGTATATAATCAACTGGATAAATAATTAAAATAAAATTTAAGTTGTAATTTACAATTAATAAGGGGATGTTCACGATGTTAGATGTCATTATTATTGGTTCAGGTCCATTCGGAATTTCTTTAGGAGCTCATGCAGTAGCAAATAATCTTAAGTACAAATTATTCGGGTATCCAATGGACTTTTGGAAAAATCAAATGCCGCAGGATATGTTCATTCGAACTCCACACGAGTTTGTTAGTTTCTCAGACTCAAAGGATGAATTAACGGTTCAACAGTTTTCTAAAGAAACAGGTAAGGAATTAGTTACGCCCCTTCCAAGACCCATCTTTGTTGAGTATGCAAGCTGGTTCGCTAAAAGGGCAGGAATAGAGTTTACTCCTGAATTAGTGACAAAGGTTGTGCACAAAGAAGAGTTTTACGAGGTGACTTCAGAAAATGGGGCAACTTTTACAACAAAAAATATCATTGTGGCAACTGGGGTAGAGCATTATAAGTATCTTCCGAATTTCTTAAAGGAATTCCCGGAACATCTTGTTTCACACACGTCAGGTTATACAAGTTTTTCTCAGTTTAAAGGCAAAAAAGTAGTTGTTCTTGGAAGCGGCCAAAGCGCATGGGAAGCAGCAGGCTTACTGCATCGAGATGGTGCGGATGTCGAATTAGTTTACCGAAAAGAAGGGCCTAATTACGCAGGAAGCAGAGAGAATGAAATTACCCTGCGTGATGTAGGAGACATTTTTTATCAGCTTCCTTTAGAAGAGAAAAAACAAGGCTGGGGCCAGTCAGCAGGAAGTGTTGCCCATTTCTTAAAACCATATGTGGAGGGGATTGTTCCGCAAAATGCTGGAGTGGCAATTGAGAAAATGGAACAAATAAATAAAAACGAAATTCGTTTAGTACTTTCAAATGGAACGGAAAAAATCGTCAACCATATTATTGCTGCTACTGGTTTTCATATAAACATTGATAAAGTACCATTCTTTGATCAATCATTATTAATGAAAATTGAACGTGAAGAAGATTACTCTCAATTTCCAAAACTAAACGAATCCTTTGAATCAAACGTACCAGGATTATACTTTGCAGGACCTTTATCCTCTCATAGTCATGGACCAACGTTTAGATTTATTCTAGGATTAAGAAAAACATCATTTTCGATTATTCCTTCCATTGTAAAGAAGGGTGAAGCTATAACTGTGTAAAATAGTGAATATGAAAGTACAAAATTGGAGGACATCAAATGAGAGAACATTTTCAAACAATCATTCGTAAATTCGGGTTACTGAATAAAACTTGCTGCTCTGTGGATGGAATTGACTTGTCTGTCATCCAAAGCCATATCCTTTATGAAATTGATTCAAATAATCATCCATCCATGCAACAAGTAGCTGAGTTATTGGGTATCGACATTACTACTTTCAGTAGGCAAATTCAAACACTAGTTAAAATGGAATTAGTCGAAAAGGTTCCATCTCCTGAAGATAAAAGGGTCACCATCCTAATGTTAACCGAATTAGGAAAAAATGTAGCCTGTGATATAGATTGTCAGGTAAATGAATTTATTAAAGACATTTTTAATGGAATGTCTGATTTTGAAAGAGAAACTGTTGCAAGGTCCATTCAGTTATTAGCAGAGGTCATGAATCGAACGACGACGATCGGATGTAAAACGGAAAATGGGAGTAAGTGTTAAACAGGGGGAGAAACAGATGGGTGATCTAATCATTCGAAAGGCAATGGAAAAAATATTAGTAGAGGAGTGTAAATAATGAAATTAAATGAAAGTAATAATAGTTCATTGCCAATCGCTATCATCGGTGGAGGACCTGTCGGATTGGCTGCGGCTGCTCATTTAGTAATAAAAGGAGAGAAGTTTGTCCTATTTGAGTCCGGCGAGACAATCGGCTCTAGCATATTAGAATGGGGACATGTTCGAATGTTTTCTCCTTGGCAATACAATATGGATAAAAGTGCAAAGGTTTTACTAGAACAGACTGACTGGGTCGCACCCAATCCAGATGAAATCCCAAATGGAAAAGAGCTTGTAAACAAATATTTATTTCCACTAAGCCAACTACCTGAAATTCAAGAAAACATCGTATTGAATGCGAAGGTAGTCGGTGTTGCAAAAAAAGGACTAGATAAATTAAAAACGAGAAAGAGAGAAGATCGACCTTTTCAAATTTACGTTGAAACCGATGAAGAAACAAAGGTATACGAAGCTAAAGCTGTAATTGATGCTTCAGGAACATGGAAAAATCCTAATCCCATGCTTTCCAATGGGTTATGGACAAAAGCAGAAAGAAATTTAAAAGACAAAATCCATTACGGTATTCCCAATGTTCTAGGGGATTTAGAAGCAAAATATGGGAACAAGACGGTCATGGTTATAGGTAGTGGACATTCAGCTATCAATGCCATACTTGAATTAGCAAAATTAAAGGAAAAGCATAACAGTACCATTATCCATTGGGTATTAAGAAAGACTCAAGTTTCAGCGGTTTACGGAGGACAAGAAAGAGATGGCCTACCAGCACGTGGGGAACTAGGAATTCGAATTCAAAAGTTAGTTGAGTCTGATATGATCAACGTCATTACACCCTTCTATATTAGTGAGGTAATATCATCAGGTGAAGCCATCGTGGTAAAAGGTGAGTTCAATGGAGAAGAACAGATTATTCGTGAAATCGATGAAATCATTGTAAGCACGGGGTTTAGACCTGATACCTCTTTCTTGAATGAGGTTCGATTGAATCTAGACAGTGCTGTTGAAAGTGTAGAAGCTCTTGCACCTTTGATAGATCCGAATATTCATAGTTGTGGCACTGTTCGACCACATGGTGAAGAGACGTTAAGACAACCTGAAAAAGGGTTATATATAGTTGGGATGAAAAGTTACGGAAGAGCGCCGACATTTTTATTAGCAACAGGCTATGAGCAAATAAGATCCATCGTCGCCTATTTAACCGGAGATTTCCAAGGAGCAAAAGAAGTGCATTTAGAGTTACCGGAAACAGGAGTTTGTAGTACGAATATCATTACTAGCTGTTGTGATGAAAGTCCTGTCCAAGATTCAAATGCAATTTCTTGTTGTAATAGCCCAATTTCTGTTAAATTAGAAGTGAAAAGTCATTCTTGTTGTGGATAATGAAGCCAAAGACCAGTCTGCCATACGACGGACTGGTCTATTAAAGGTTTACAAGGAGAAGGGTGTCGAATGGTTCTGAAAACAAAACAACCCATTATTGCCATTGCTTTAGTCACCGCTATTTGTTTAGCGGGGGACTCCATGCTCTATATTGTTTTACCAACGCATTGGAAGGAAGTGGGTTTAACATCTTTAGTTCAAGTAGGCATCCTGCTTTCTGTTAACCGATTTGTAAGACTTCCCTTAAACCCATTAATTGGATTTATATATAAGAAAGTAAACCTTCGAAATGGAATTTTGCTTGCCGTTATATTGAGTGGGATAACTACGATAAGTTACGGATTCGTTGCCGATTTTAGTATCTGGATCATTCTTCGCTCTGTATGGGGACTTTCGTGGTCACTTTTTAAACTCGGTGCCTTCCTTTTGATTTTACAACTTTCTAAGGATACAAATCGAGGAAATTTCATGGGCACTTATAACGGATTGTACCGTCTAGGTAGTCTGTTTGGAATGCTTTTAGGTGGTTTGTTTGCTGATTTATTTGGCATAAAAGTCATTAGTATGGTTTTAGGAATCTTTGCATTTATGAGCATTCCTATCATCTTTAAATATATTCCAAAAGTCTTACAATCTGATAATAGTATCGGAATAAAGCCTTCATTAATAACAAAAATCGGATTAATTCTAAATAGAAGGCTCATTCTAATATTGATTACGGCGTTTCTTTTAACTATGATCCTTGATGGCATGTTAACAGCGACGTTAAGTCACGTCATCGAAGTTAAATTCACAAATAAAATAGATATTTTGGGTATTATTGTAGGAGCGGCTACGCTTGCTGGAATGCTGCAGGCGTTAAGATGGGGACTAGCACCTTTTATCGTACCTAAGGTCGGGAACATGCTTGATAAGGCTGTACATAAAAATAAAATGCTAGCTATTTTTCTGGCAAGTGCTTTCATTTTGCTTGCGATTATCCCATCAAATATTCCATTATTGCTTTGGTTACCAATTTTGCTTGTTCATGTTTTAATTGCCTCGATTTTAACGATGGTTATGGATACTCTTGCTGGTGATTATGCATCAAAGGTGACGAACAAAATATTAATAATGACCATTTTTACGATCATTGTTGATTTAGGAGCGGCTCTTGGACCAATTGCTGGTTATACCTTGGAACAAAAATTCGGATTGACGAATTTATTCTGGTTAGGGGCAGGTATTTGTTTATTTTTATCCATTACATGGATCATTCCGAGTAATGAACGAGCAAAGCAGACCATTTTTCAAAATATGTAATCAAAAAAGGCCTACTAGGTCCTTTTTTCATTTGACATTCTTGTAAATAATTGGAGGTTGCACCATTGGTTTCAACTATACTTGCATCATTGATATTTTTAATTACACTTATTCTTGTTATATGGCAACCAAAAAAATTATCGATCGGTTGGTCAGCTTGTGGAGGGGCTATTCTTGCTTTAATCGTAGGAGTCGTTGATTTTCATGATGTGATCGACGTAACTTCGATTGTGTGGAATGCAACATTAACGTTTATTGCTATCATTATTATTTCGCTTATTCTAGACGAGATTGGATTTTTTGAATGGTCCGCTCTTCACATGGCAAGAGCAGCTAAAGGGAATGGAGTATTGATGTTTGTTTATGTCTCCGTATTAGGTGCATTAGTGTCAGCATTTTTTGCGAATGATGGGGCAGCACTTATCCTAACACCCATTGTCCTAGCTATGGTTCGAAACCTCAAGCTTGAAGAAAAAATGATATTTCCCTTTATCATAGCGAGTGGGTTTATTGCAGATACAACCTCGCTTCCCCTAGTTGTGAGTAACTTAGTGAATATTGTTTCTGCTGATTATTTTGGAATCAGTTTTCCAGAATTCGCCTCTAGAATGATTGTTCCTAATTTCTTTTCTCTAGGGGCAAGTATCTTGGTTTTATATATTTATTTTCGAAAAAGTATTCCAAAACAATATGATCTGTCTCAATTAAAAAAGCCTGCCCATGCAATCAAAGATCACAAAATGTTTCGTCTTTCATGGATTGTGTTAGGAATCCTATTGATTGGTTATTTTGCAAGTGAATTTACTGGTGTACCTGTATCCATCATCGCTGGAATTATAGCGATTTCTTTTCTGTTTATGGCAAGAAAAAGTCCTGCTGTTCATACCAAATTGGTTATTAAAGGAGCACCTTGGTCAATCGTCTTTTTCTCGATTGGAATGTATGTCGTCGTCTATGGTTTAAGGAATGTTGGTCTAACAACCGTCTTAGCAGATTTAATCCAGATGGCTGCAGATCGAGGATTATTTACTGCTACAATTGGTATGGGGTTCATTGCAGCCATTCTTTCCTCTATTATGAATAACTTGCCAACCGTAATGATTGATGCTTTAGCGATTGCGGAGACGAATACGACAGGAGTTGTTCGTGAAGCACTGATTTATGCAAATGTAATTGGTTCTGACTTAGGTCCGAAAATTACACCAATAGGCTCTCTTGCCACTTTATTATGGTTACATGTTCTTTCACTTAAAGGGGTCAAAATCTCTTGGGGGACTTATTTTAAAACTGGAATTGTATTAACCATACCAACTTTATTTATTACTTTAGTCGGTCTTTATATATGGCTGTTACTTATTTCATAGACATACATTTTTGCAAAAGAGGAGCAATGCGTCATGGTTAAAAAAACAATCTATTTTCTGTGTACCGGTAACTCCTGCCGAAGCCAAATGGCGGAAGGGTGGGCTAAAAAGTATTTAAGTGATGAGTGGATAGTTAAAAGTGCAGGACTTGAAGCACACGGATTAAACCCAAATGCGGTAAAGGTGATGAGAGAAGCAGGTATTGATATTTCCAACCAAACATCCGATGAGATTGATACAGAAATATTAAATCATGCAAGTTTAATTGTCACGTTATGTGGTCATGCGGCGGATCACTGTCCAATTACTCCACCACATGTAAAGAAAGTTCATTGGGGATTCGACGATCCAGCCAAAGCAGAAGGAACTGAAGAAGAGAAATGGGCGATCTTCCAACGTGTACGTAATGAAATTGGAGAAAGAATGGAGCGTTTTGCTAAAACAGGTGAGTAAAGGATCGGGAATAACTGAAAGTAAACTAATCTTAGTCATTTTAAAGTCTAATTTTTAAATTGTTAGATATGGAAGTGATTAACATGGTTTTACCATTGGTATTATTTATTGTAGCAGGCCTTGCTGAAATAGGAGGGGGATACCTCGTTTAGTTATAGTTACGAGAAGCTAAATGCAATGTCATCCTAATGCATCTTTTTTCTACAGGTACATATAAAAATGCTCTCTAGGAGTATGCCCGCTACTATAGCAATAAATTTCAATTACTCGAGAACTCCCATGATAATAAGTGTATCTTCAAAGGTCAAATTAGGTAGTACAATACGAAGTTCAGGTACTGACTCGTAGACTTCTCTAACTTCTTTGCATTAGGCTACTAATATTTGCCCTTTTATCTATTTATACACGTAAAGAAGGGAAGAAGTTAAACAAAAAATACCATTGTTTTCTCTACTTTTTACTACTAAACTATAGGAGTTTACTGTAAATGATATAGGTAATAAAACATGCTCGAACTCTCATAATCTACTAATCTAAACCAACTCTGGAGGGTTGATCATGAAAAAACTTAATTACTCAATGAAAATATATGTAACGATATTAATGACTCTAGTATCATTTATTTCTCTACTGTCCTATCCAATTCAAACTAGTGCAGCTGGGACGATCGTTTCAGGAACGATTACCTCCGATACGGTTTGGACAAAGCAAGGTTCCCCGTATACTATAAGTGGGGGCATTATCATTACCCCTAATGTTACACTCACGATAGAACCAGGGGTTGAAGTGATTGCTGGAAGTGGAAAAGTGATTGACGTACAGGGGAAATTAAAGGCTGTTGGGACTCCTCTAGAAAGAATCCTATTAAGGGATGTCTATGTAAATGGCTGGGACTGGGCAAATCAATCGATTCACTTAGAATATACGAATCTATTTCATGAGAACTTTAATGGTGGTTTTTTAGTTTCATCTCTACGTAGAGAAGTGATTCTCCGTCATAATCGTTTTTCAAATGGATTAGTTCATCTCTCCTATCCAACGAATGAACAAATAGTTGAATATAACCTTTTTACGAATGGTTCATATTTAAATATTAATAATGGAATTGGGAAGGTAGTCGTTCGGAATAATACCTTTTTAAATGAAGGAAAAAACCAGGCTGATATTTCAGTTTCGAGCCGAGAACCCGAAGGTAATTACCCAAATGTAGAAATCACTCAAAATAATTTTTTTGATGTAAATAAGTTGGCTGTTAACCTCGAGGGTTTTAACCAAATGGTTTTCAATGGTCTAAATAATTATTGGGGAACAACAGACCTAGAAGTAATTCGTAGAAAAATTGGTGAAGTCCAAAATAAATTAAATATCGAAACGATTGCCTACAAACCTATTCAAAACGGAATGGAATATGGGGCTTTTGCTGCACCAAAACTTCTACCAGTAGGTGACAACGAATCAAGAGTTAGTGGCTTTACCGATGGTGATAGTTTGATTTCTATTTATAGCGGCTCACAGCTGCTTGGAAACGGAATAGCCGATTCCAATGGAAACTTTAGTGTTACCATTCCGATTCAGAGAGCTGGAACGAGATTAACCATTACAGTTGTCGATAGTTACGGGCGTAAGAGTATGGAAGGAACGTTGACCGTTCAGGATACGACGCCACCTAAGATACTAAAAGTAAATGATGTAACGAACCTTTCAACAAAAGTAACAGGGATCACTGAAGCAGGAGCAAATGTGACTGTTGTTAAAGATGGTGTGGTTATCGGGAGTAATGTAGCGTTAGTAGACGGGACTTTTGAGATAGCGATTCCTCAACAAGTATTGGGTCAGGAATTAAGTATTTACAGTACAGATACTGCGGGAAACAAAAGCAACACCATCACTATTCTGGTTACAGACAAAATGCCACCTACCAAACCGGTTTTAACGACAACAGATGTGACAGATCAAACAACGATTATTAGTGGTACCGGTGAACATGGTTCAACCATTCTTGTTAAAAATTCAGGCATGGTTCTGGCAACAGCGATTGTCAATCAAACTGGTACATTTTACGTTCATATTCCCGTTCAAAAGGCAGGCTCAACACTGGAAGTTATCGCAAGTGATCGTGAAGGGAATGTGAGCCAACCTGAATGGTTAACAGTCCGTGATGTTACTCCACCAGCGATTAAGCATATCAGTCCCATTACAAATCAAAGTGTAAATATAAATGGTTTGGCTGAATCAGGCTCCACAATCTCAATAAAGGTTAATCAAGTTGAGATTGCTTCTACCGTAACAAAAAGTGATGGGACCTTTATAGTTGTAATAAATCCATTAGAAGAAGGTACCGTTCTCGAGGTTACAGCAAGAGATGTAACAGGCAATATAAGTCCGACTCAATCTTTAACGGTTCAAAAGCTAGCAACTCTATCTTTTAATGATCTATTGAGTACGCATCGATTCTTTAACGAGATTAACTTCCTTTTAGCAAAAGAAGTGATTACAGGCTTTCCTGATGGAACTTTTCGACCAAGTCAACAAGTTACACGTGCTCAAGCAGCAATTATGATTGGCCGCGCATTAGGATTAAACGGAACACAAAGAGAAACAGGACTGAAAGATGTTGATTCTTCTTCAAAAGCATCTGGGTATATTGCTTCTGCCGTTGAACGAGGAATTATCACGGGTTTTCCTGATCAAACTTATCGCCCCGATGCCCCCGTTACAAGAGGGCAAATGGCTATCTTTATTTCAAGAGCATTTAATCTACAGTTGCAAGCAGAAGTTAGTTTCCCCGATGTTCCAGAAGCTAGTAAAACATCGGTCCATATTAAAAGGATATTAGCTGATCGGATTACAACTGGTTATCCTGATGGAACCTTTAAACCAGAGCGTGTAGTGATTCGCTCAGATTTCTCTGCTTTTATGGCAAGGGCGATGGATGAACGGTTTAAGTAAGTGGGCAATAACGAATAAGAGGATAATTGCAATTTAATCTTTATTTTGTGAAGAAAATAAATACAATAATATCAGTTACCATCATTTTTATTCTTATATACTATACCTTCGCTTTCCTGAATTTAAAATTTTTTCGCAACTTTTCAAGATGTTCCCGTTTTCATAGTATTTCACTAATTTATCACAATCCATTATACTTTGTTTTGTTAACAACGGACCCGACTTTCATGAGAGTTGAAAGTCAAAAAACAAAACAAAGGGAGATGTGTTGAGATTGAATTTAAGTACAATTAAATATTCATGGTTTGGAAACATTAAAGGGGATGTATTGGCAGGGATTGTTGTTGCCCTTGCTTTAATTCCTGAAGCTATTGCCTTTTCATTAATTGCAGGTGTCGATCCGATGGTAGGATTATACGCTTCGTTTTGTATTGCTGTTACCATTGCTTTTGTAGGCGGAAGACCTGGAATGATTTCAGCTGCTACGGGCGCAACTGCGTTATTAATGGTGACCCTTGTGAAGGACTACGGTTTGCAATATTTATTAGCTGCAACGATTTTAACCGGTGTAATCCAAATCATTATGGGAGCATTAAAATTAGGTCGTCTAATGAAATTTGTCCCTCGATCTGTTATGACAGGATTTGTTAATGCTCTTGCCATTTTGATTTTCACTGCTCAATTACCCCATTTTGTTGGGGAGTCTTGGCAAATGTATGCGATGGTTGCTGGTGCTCTTGCTATTATTTATATCCTACCTCGCTTTACAAAATCGGTTCCGTCACCGTTAATTGCTATTATTGTGATGACTGCTATCGCTATTTTTACAGGAAGTGATGTTCGTACTGTTGGAGATATGGGGGAATTAACTTCAAAATTACCTGTATTCTTGATTCCAGATATTCCACTTAACTTTGAAACGTTACAAATTATTTTCCCATATTCCTTATCTATTGCTATTGTTGGATTAGTTGAAACATTATTAACCGCATCGATTGTGGATGATATGACGGACACTGTTAGTGATAAAAATAAGGAAGCAAGGGGCCAAGGGATCGCAAATATCGTTTCTGCTTTCTTTGGTGGTATGGCTGGTTGTGCAATGATTGGTCAATCCGTCATAAATGTTAAATCTGGTGGGAGAGGTCGATTATCTACGTTAGTAGCTGGTGTCTTTCTAATGATATTAATCGTTTCATTAAAAGGCTTTGTTATTCAAATCCCAATGGCTGCTTTAGTTGGCGTAATGATGATGGTATCGATAGGAACATTTGACTGGTCTTGCCTTACAAACTTAAAAAAGGTTCCTATTACTGATACAATTGTAATGGTCGTGACAGTTATTACTGTGATTGAAACACACGATTTATCTAAGGGCGTTCTAGTTGGTATCCTCTTAAGCGCCGTATTTTTTGCATCAAAGATTTCAAAGATAAAAGTAACAAGTCTTTCAGCAAAAGCTTCTCATAAAAGGGTTTATCATATTTCTGGACAACTCTTCTTTGCATCCGTAACAGACTTTGTAAACAGTTTTGATTATAAAGAAAAAGTAAAAGAAATTGATTTAGATTTTTCCAACGCTCACCTATGGGACGATTCCGCTGTTGGAGCTATTGATAAAGTGGTCATCAAGTACCATCAAAACGGTGTACATGTAAATCTAAAAGGATTAAATATGGAAAGCAATAAGCTAATCGACAAAATGGCCGTTCATAACAAGCCTGGTGGACTTAAGAAAGCATCAAGCCATTAAAGAGAAAACACGTTGAATTCGTTCAGCGTGTTTTTGTTTTAAAAAAATAGCTACCTTTTAAATCCTTTCGAAAAGGAATTGGCCATTTAATGAAGAAGTATAGTGTGGAACTTCAAATAATTAGAGGGAAGGTTACATTTTTGACTTTAATAGAAAATAGATTTTATGAATACAATTGGACGCTCATTCATAAAGAAGAGCTAGAGGGAATTCATGCTGGAAATATTGCTAGAATGACTATTAAAGATGAAAACAACAAGGTTAAAAAAATAATCTATAAAGAGTTTGCTAATAGTAGGAAAAATGAAATGGATGTATACGCCAAACTTCTTCCAACGATTAAGTCGATGGTTCCTATTATACAGGTTGTTTCATCCGCACCAGAGGCTGTAATCATGGACGATCTAGGGGAATCAATAAAAGAGAATTTTAAAGATTTATCAAAAAGCAAGAAATATTCCCTGCTAGAAATGATATTACATAAACTATTATTTCTACATAATGAAGTAAACAAATGTTTGCCCCATGTAGATTTACCTACACATAAAGTAACGAGTGAATGGTATAAATGGGCTTGCTCACAATTAAATGAACTAAAATTACAAAACTTAGAGTGGTACAACAATTCTTGGATAGACATTGTAAATCAATCTTTTAAAATGATAAATGCTAAAAATTACAAGATTAAAGGACCTTTAGTATTAACGCATGGTGATCCTCATCTAGAGAATATTTTTCTAAAAGATAGTTCTATTTTGTTTATTGATTGGGAATGGGCAGCCATTGCTTCCCCTCTGAGAGATATAACGATCTTGCTTCAGGATATATATGATGTAGAAACAATAGAATTTGTCAAAAATACATATTTTCAATTAGCTTTGGACGCAGGTTTATTTACTGAGGATATCATTTTTAAAGAAGATTTTAATTATTTATACTTTGATCATACTTTAATGATGTTGGCTTGGGAGATTGAAAAATACTTTAAAGGGCTCGTTTCTGAAAGTAGGATTGTAGAAGTGATTAATTTTAAAGTCAATCAAATGCAAAATGTTGTAAATGATAAGCGAGTCTTAAGTGGTGTAATAGTTCCTAATCAATAATTTACCCTAATATATAAGATTTTGTTTATAGTTAGTATCAATAAAAATTGAATCTAGTCGGATACTTTGGCTGCAAAGAAGTTATTATCGGATCACCCAGTTTATAAGGGTTCATTTTCCGCAGTTTATCGCTTTTAAGCTTACCCGGATGCAGAAAAACAATGTTAAAGATTAACTTTTAAGTTCTTTAGCGAATTGTGGCAAATCTAGAAGCATGGTTGAATTATTTATTCAACCATGCTTCTCTAGTCAATTTCATAATAATAGTATCGATCCATTCTCCTTCAAACTCTAAATCCTTTTCGTCGATACTATCAAACTCAAAGCCTACCTTTTCATACACGATCTTCGCTCTGGGATTAAAGGCATATACACCTAAAGTTATTTGATTTATATCCGTATGTGTAAATACATAATCAATGATTAGTTGGGTGGCTTCCGTACCTAAACCACGATTCCGCCCCCTAGGACCAATAAGAATTCGGAAATTCATGCTATTATTTTGTTCGTCATACATGTTGACGACGACTTCTCCTACCAAAACATCCTGAGCTGGATCTACAATCGCGAGGTCCAAACGATCTTTTTGTTCATTTCTAGTGTTATACCAATGTTTAATTGTTTCTCTATCAAAATCGGATGAACTCCCAGTTAGTTTAATAACCTCAGGATCCTTTAGACATTCCTCAATATAAGGAAAATCATCCTCTCTAAAAGGTCGAAGAATCACTTTTTCTCCAAGTAATGTGGGCTTATTTTCTAAATCCAACATGTTTAACACCCCATTTTTCATAATTATTAAGAAAAAACTCTAGTACATTCGCGTGAATCCATCCTTACTAAACTATACAGTCAGTTTTTTACTCGTTTAAGTGTATTTTATACTGAAAATAAAATAAAATATACTAATTTTTCTTCTCTGTTTTCCTAAGAAAATATCGCTGGTTATTTAGAATTAGTGAAGGGATTTTTAAGGGTAACACTATTTATCTATTTTGTTGATGTTACGAGAAATTTCCCAATTGACTGAACATCATTGCCCTTTAGAAGTTTAAAAAAAGTATTTAGGACAATGTATAGATACATCTGTATACCTTTATAAAGGTTTCATGAGCAATATTTTCTCATTAAAAATACACTTTTTACAATTGGAATATTGTTTTTGCGAGTTGTTATTTTTTCCTGAAAAATAACATTTTGTGATATACTAACTGACCAATTGGTCTATAATTAACTAGACAAGCCAAAATGGATCGAATTTTACATTTACTATTTCCTTTCCTATTTTGAACTAGAATTAATCGTAATGGAGGTTAGGAATATTAATGACTATGACCGTACAATCCCTTTTTACAAGAACTAAATGACCAATTGCAAAAATTGTACAGATGTAACAGAGGATAGCTGGAAGGCACAAACAAAGGGTGACCAGGAATGGGCTTGAAAAGCTTAGTGAAGCGGATACTAGCTATAACTTATTTTTCGAACAAAAAGAAATCTATGAAAAAGCAAAGAAAATATTTAGAAGAAGAGAATTTAACAGAGGTGGAACGACGCTGATTGTTCCTTTTCAACCATTTACCTTAGGAAATCATTGCGGACTTGTCAGTACGTTCTTCTGACTTAATTGTATTATTTAAAACACATACTCCAAAGGTAGATGAAAAGAAATATTCGGCTAATGAGATGTAATGATCAAGAGTTACGTAAGAAGGTATGGTATGCAAGTATAGAAGTCGGTAAAGTGGTTGAAAAAGACTTGCTTGAGCTCGTCAAAAAATGAATTGAGGCTGCTAAATTACTAGGATATGAGAACCACGATCAAATGAGCATTGATCTACAAGAATTAAATCAGGAAGAAGTGTTTAAGGTTTTCAAAGATTTAATTACAATCAGATGGTGCCTATCGTTCGATGAAACAGGAATTAGACGAAAGTTGGAAGCTAAGTTTGGTATCAAGCCATCTGACATCCGTCCTTGGCATTATGTTGACCCTTTCTTTCAGGAAGTACCAGCTTCAGACAAGACGAACTTAGATCCACTATTTAAAAGGAAAGATATCTTACAGTTGTCGACAGATACGTTCCAAGCAATAGGAATTGAAGTTCCTGACCTTTACGGAAAGAGTGGCTTATATCCAAGAGAGAATAAAAATTCCAAGCATTTTGTTCAGATATCGATCGTGAAGGAGATGTTCGAGTTCTCAGTAACCTAGAGGATGATGTTTACTGGATGGGTACCAAACTCCATGAATTTGGGCATGCAGCCTACTTTAAATATGTAGAAATGAACCAGGCAATCGTAAAGAGACACCGAATCAGCAAATCCAACTGTTAAGTACTGAGATGATAAATAAACAACTTTTAATGGAAGGATAATAAATTATTATTCCCTTTTTTATCATAGTTGCCATAATTCAAAAAATTCATATTGAAAATATCTAAATAACTGATGGTAAAAAGGATCTTTGCTAACTAAAGTGAATTAAACTATTAACTGTTTCTTAAAAACTGACTGGTTGTCTTAAATTTAAATTGAAGATAATATGTAACTATAAACCTAAGAACGAATAAGTCTGTATATCGAGTAAACTATTCAAGGAGGCTATTATGGAAAAAAAAGCTGTTTATCAGAAATGGTGGTTTTGGCTAGTTGTTATTGTTTTTTTAGGAGCTATAGGTACAATAAGTGCTATTCAAGAGAAAAGTGAACCGATAACGACAGAAGCTTTCTCCTTACCCCAAAAGACCAAAAATGAAACTATTGCTTTGACTAAAGTTAATGAAACTAAAGTTACCGATGATGCTCAGAAGATAGAGGAAATAGAAACAGAAACTACTGGAACAACGAATAAACCTACGGAACAATTAATTAAGGTAGTGCCCAAAATTGATATAAATCAAATTGCTGGGAGAACAGTAGAAGAAGTTGCCAAAATTCTTGGAGAACCACTACATACTGAGATACTAGATTTAATAATGGGACCAAAATATGAAAAAAGACGTGTAACAAAACATTTCTATAAAGAGCTTATTGAACAACATAAAATGAACCTGGGACGGGTTGAAATTATCTTTGTAAAAGGAAGAGCAGAAGTTATCCAAGTAAACTTGTTTGGTGAAGAATTTATTAAGGATGATTTGTTAGTAAATGCAGAATATGTAGGTTTAACAAGAGAAGGATTGGAAGAAAATGATAGTGGTATTAGATTGGACGCGTATGGGACTAATGTCCAAGGTTATTACTCTATTGCCGTTTTGGAATGGTGTTGTCAAGACGAACCAGAAGACGGACTAGTTAAAGTAATAACAGAGGAACAATTTAAATAGATAAAATCCTTACTCATTTAGAGTATGGATTTTTAACTGTTCAAGTGTGCATTCTAAGAGGTACTTTTCAATAGCTAAAGTAAGATAAATATTGATATTTAATTACTATAGCAATGGGCACCTCTTTCTATATATTTAAATACCTCTATTATCAGTTAATAGAGGCTAAAGATATTTCTAGTTTGTCTAGAGTAGTATAATCCATTTAGATTTACATTTTTTAATGATAAGAACTTATCAAATCAATTAGAATTTCCTTTGAAACATTTTTTCCTCTCAAATCAAATGAAAGAATATTATCATCCTGTTTAATTGCCCCCGAAATATTTAAGACGCCTCCTTCTTCCATCTCAAAAAATAAAAGTGATTCCTTGCATCAATTGATATTAGTTCTTCATTATCTTTCAATTCATATGAAATACTTTCTCCCGATTTTAAAAAAAGTCCTGAATTTCTTCTCTAAGATTGTGGCTTACGACTACCCAGCTATCATCTGCATGAAAAACATCCCAGATTACAATGCCACCTCTATCACTGATAGTTGCCTTTGATATTTCTAAGGGGAGGGTTATTCCAAGGGGAACTAAAAAAATGGTCACCATTTCCGAACCATCGTCAGTCAAAGAACTAGCTGTTTATGAAGATTGTGTGGCAATATTGTACGAAAGTGGAAAAGTAGTACATTGAAAAGTTATACGATGTCTTCTAGTAATGTCACACAGTTACTTACTGATGGGAAAAACTTTGTATCCTATGATCCGTATAAGAAGCATAATTGGTCCTCCTACATTTGGAATCAGATTAATGCTGAGCAGGTTTCTCTTGGGATGACTAAGGATCAGGTAAAGCTGTCATGGGGTTCTCCAGCTGCTACGAGTATTAGTAATTCATTTGGGAAAACAATCGAGGTTTGGGTATATTCCAACTTTGACACGGTTTCCTTTGTAAATGGCAAAGCGACTTTAATTATCGAATAAAAAATAGTGAGGTCTTTTTATTATGAGACCTCACTATTTTTTTATGATCATTGTGATTAGCAAACTGGAGCTGTAATCAAAGATTACAGCTCCAGTTTTTTTATCTATTTATAAAATGGATCTTCAATATAAATAAAATGAAACTTATTGAATTATTTTTTACTTACTTGACACAATTAGATTATAAAAATATAATAACTTACATAAAGTAATTAACTAACGAAATAGTTTAGTGAGTAAAATCTTTGTAATAAAGGTGCTTAAAGCAAATTATAGTTAACTATTTATCTTGCTTATACCAATAGATCCTCTTTATCTCTAGATAATGTCATTCTTCGTATAAAAGAAGCTTAATTCAGCAAAATAGGGGGAATAGTTAATGAATTTTCATGACGAACCTAATACATTTGTAGGTCAAGTAAACTTAAAGGTACAAGATTTAAATCGAGCTCTTGAATTTTACCAGAAAATAATTGGCTTTAAGGTATTGAGCCAAACGAATAGAATGGCTAGTCTAACCGCGGATGGAAAAACAATTATATTGTCCATTGAACAACCAGAAAACATTGTACCGAAGCTCGGAAAGACTACGGGATTATATCACTTTGCCCTTCTACTACCAAAACGGTCCGATTTAGCTAAAATTGTACAGCATTTTATCGATATCGGTTTGCGATTTGGATCATCAGACCATCTTGTAAGTGAGGCTCTTTATTTATCAGACCCAGATGGAAACGGAATTGAAATCTATACGGATCGCGCTCCTTCAGAATGGAACTGGAAAAACAGAGAAGTGGAAATGACTGTCGATCCCTTGAATTTTGTCGATTTACTATCTCAAGGTAAACAACAGTCATGGAGAGGTTTACCAGCTGGTACCGTCATGGGACATATTCATTTGCATGTATCCGAATTAAATAAGACAGAAGAATTTTATACTAAGGGGCTCGGTTTTGAAGTCGTTAACCGTTACGGATCTCAGGCTCTATTCCTCTCAACTGGTAAATACCATCACCATATTGGTTTAAATACATGGAATGGTGTGGGAGCACCGACACCTCCTATAAATAGTGTTGGAATTGAATCCTATACATTGATATTGCCAAATGAGGAAGCAAAAGATCATGTAATTGCTAATTTAAAGAATATTGGTGCATCTATCACAGAACAAAATGGTTCATTTGTTACCTCAGACCCTTCGGGGAATCGAATTCACTTACTTGTTTAATTCAAGCATTGCTCTTTAAAAAGTTTGAGAATCTAATAAAAATCGGTGGTGTTGATTATGAGTTTTTTAGGCAAAATATTTGGGAAATCATCTAAGGAGGAAAAAACAATGACAAATGGAAAATTAAATATCGGAATCATCTTAGGAAGCACACGTCAAGGACGAGTAAGTCCACAAGTAGGAGAATGGGTAAAAGGTATCGCAGATAAACGCAGTGATGCTAATTATGAAATCGTCGATATTGCAGACTTCAAATTACCATTTTTAGGTGAAGCGGATGCACCGGGAATAGCTAATTGGAATGAAAAACTTGCTAGTTTGGATGGTTTTGTATTCATCGTTCAAGAATACAATCACAGTATTACAGGGGCACTAAAAAATGCCCTTGATTTAGCACGTGAAGCATGGAATAACAAAGCGGCTGGTATTGTAAGCTATGGTTCAACAGGTGGAGCTCGTGCAGCAGAGCATTTACGCGGAATCATGGGAGAATTAATGATTGCAGACGTTCGTACACACCCAACATTGTCATTATTCACAGATTTTGTAAATGGCTCTGAATTTAAACCTCAAGATTTACACCTTGATAATGTGAATTTAATGCTTGACCAGGTGAATGCTTGGAGTGGAGCGTTAAAAACTTTAAGATAATTACGGTGGAAGTAGAAGCTCCTTGAGGGGGCTCTTTTTTTTGTGGCACCACCGATCCGAAATCCCCAATCCCCAATAACCCCCTTATTTTGAAGTAAAATAGAGTCCAGAGCGTTTTCTATTCTATTTTCTAATTTTTTTCCCGAAATTCATGAAAAAATGCGAGAGAAATAATTATTTCTTTCGTTATATAAAGTATAAAAGTTTTTAGATTGTAAGCAAGGGGAGTTGTACATGCAGTGTAATGAAAGAAATTTTATAATGCGGTTGCAGTGTCAGAAAGAAGACGCTTTAGAATTTATCGTTGATCAGTATTTTCCATTAATAAAAGGGGTTACATATAAAGTTCTTTCCCCTTTAGAGAACAGTGGAATTGTCGAAGAGTGTATGAACGATATCTTTCTTTCAATATGGAATCATTCGAATAAGTTTCAAGGAGAATCAACTACTGAGTTTAAGAAATGGATCTGTAGCATTGCCAAATATAAGGCGATAGATTATTACAGAAAGGCTCGAAAAAAGATGGAGTATAGTTCAGAGGTTTTAGATGCGATTGTTGAAAGTACAGCAGAAGATGAACTTATATTAATGGAGGACAAGGCTGAGTTAATCAAATTAATAAATCTGCTTGAACCTGTTGATCGTAATATTTTTATAATGAAATATTTTCTCGGTTTAAAAACGGAGGAGATATCATCAAAACTTGGTATGACAAACTTTTCGATTGATAATCGAATTTATCGAGGTAAGAAAAAACTGTATAACAAGGCTATAAACCTAAATGTAGGGGGGAGTACTGTATGAAGGATATTTATGAATTATTAAATGATGTTGAAATAGATGAAGATGATTTTGAGGAAATGGAAGTTAGTGAATTTGAAAGGGCAAAACTTAAAAGTAGTTTAAAAAAGTCCATTCAACAAAAGAAAAAAGGGATTGGTTGGAAAAGGACAGTGGCCGGTATTGCTATCATTTGCTTGTCTGTATTTTCGGTAGGTCTAACATTCCCCGCATATGCTGTGAATATTCCGCTAATAGGGGATATTTTCAAATTTTTAGACGACGCAAAAACGGGAACCTATGATCAATATAAGGAGTATTCTACTGAGATAAATAGGTCAAAGGAAGGTAATGGGATCCATTTCACACTTAATGATGCAATTTTTGATGGGAAATCAGTTTCCATTACCTATACAATCGAGAGTGATCATGCATTAGATGTAGAACAAGATATAGATAATGTACCATTATTAATAATAAAGGGAGAAACAGGCTGGTCAGTAACTTCACAAATATCGGAAGTGGGTAAAAATCAATATGTTGGCATTAGCACTGCTAGTACAAATAATTATATTGAAAAGAAAGCTGTTAAGGTGAAGTTGTATATGCCAGATAATATGATTAAAAATAAACAGGAAAAGATGAATGGTAATTGGAATTTCGATTTTGAATTGAATGCAACGGAAAACAACGTGCAGGTAATCAAACAAAGCTCAGAACAAAATGGAATTGAGGTAGAGGTTGAGAAACTAACATTTACGCCGATGTCGTTCACCGTTTATTACAACCAAAAGCTTTCCGAAACGGTTAAAAGTAAATGGCCAGGTGCTGAAATCGCTGATCTCCAAATAAAAGATAATCTAGGTAATAGTTATCAAGGGGATATATTGGGAGGATGGTCAAATGAAGAGAAAGAAATACACGGAAGTAGCAAAACATTTGGCAAATTAGATCCGAAAGCAACAAAACTTATTATTACTCCTCAGATAAGATTATATAAAGATTGGAATAGGAAAGATTTATTTATTGGTGAAGAAACATTTATATTGGAAAACATTATCGTTGATTTAAAGAAATAGCAATTAATGAAATGATGAGGTAATGATATTTCTGATTTGTACAGAAACTGATATTCATATAAAGTATTTGGGAAGTGATGGTTTAACTATTGATGAACAAGTAAATGGAGCTGATTCTTTTGAACAGCTTCTTTTACTTTTTTTCTAAAAAATTTCTCACAAATAGAATTTGGGTGTAGTGCCTATCCATAGTAACCTCCACTATTTCATTCTGTGTACCATATCATTTTTCACTTGAAACATTTTTCTGACCATGAAATTACTTTAAAGGCCAAATAAGGCACCTAAGAACCACATAGGTCCTACACTAATGGTTAATAAAATATTGAGAATGACTGATAACCATGACCAATGTATCCCTTTCTTAGCTGAAATTATGGAAAAAAGAATACCTAATGGATTAACGATCCAAGTAACCATCCACAATGTTCCGAGAGAGTTTTCGGAATTAGGGATGGCAATAACCCATGATAGAATTCCGATAATAACGGCTAAATAAGAAAATGTTAAAAATATTTTAGGATTCAATGATGTGATTCTCCTTCATAGTGTTTTTAAGCTAAACACAAATCATTACCACAAAAAAGGAAAGAAGCATCATAATATGGATATAAAATCTTCATTTTTGTTCTTCTCTTTAAAATGACGTGATAGTCTATTTTTGCTTAAAAAGGAAACTTTTATGCAAATTATTTTCTTTATAATTAAGCTAATTTGTCGATGTATTCCTTCACAAGCTCGGTGTAATGGGTATTTAAAATAAAAACTATCTAGTCAGTTTATTAACAAAAAGCTATAATAATAGTAACAAAGTCAATGATAATATAATTGATTCACTTGATTTAATTAATAAAAATTCTAGGTCTGAAATCAACTTAAACTTCCAAATGTATACATAAGGTTTAGAAGGATAAATGTTAAAATTAAGGGGGGATCTATATTGAAAAAAGAATTTGAAATGGTTCAGTTAACTTTTCAACGCAATGTTATTCGAGAAGAATATATTGAACAACAGCTACAAAGCAAAACTAACTTTAGTATAAAAAGGAATAAATGATTAAGAGATCAAGAGATCTATCGGAGCCGAATCATTAGAGATGCAACAAAAAGTTTTAAAGTAGAGGATTAAATGGTTCTTAAATATTTCGTTTTTTTGTCTATATAATATGAGAATTAAAGGAAATGATTGGAGGAGTGAATTCCTTTGGTGGAGGGCACTTCTCCAATCATTTCCGTACCAAAACACTGTGTAATTTTCTTTAAGAAGCTACCATATGAATAACCAATCTTTTATAAAAAGAGAGGAGTTATTTTAATGAAATTTCATCATTTGCTATTTAAGATAGAGACGATCATTACTACAGGTATTCTTATTACAGCTTTAATCGTAACAGGCTGGCTTGTAATAAAATCAGTAAGAAATCGTTCCAGTTAGAAAAACTATTTCAAAAGAAAAACTCTTTTTAAATGTCCATAAGTATCATTGTAATTCTTAAAATAATCGAGATCAAAAAGAATGATGGTAATGATTATACGTAGAAATTGAGGTGATTTCATTGCAATGGAGTAAGACGAAAGCAACACTTGAAGGTTTTTTATGTGATAGTTTAAGGGGACGTATCAAAATATATGCAACGATATATCGTAAATTTCATGACGGTCCTAGTAGAGTTTGGATAACATTTGATAAAAGGGAAATCTTAAGTGGTTCTGACGTTTCATATTCTAATGCTCATGAAAAAATATATCAACAGATAAAAGAGGATAGGAAACTAAAAAGGATTCCTTATAACACTGATTTCAATGTAAGGTATAACTCACTAGAGCGAAAAGAATTAACAAAGGCATCAGATGATGCAGAAGAAATTTTGATCAAACAAAGTATTTTTGAAAGCTATCATCTTTTTGCACCTTTTATGAAATATAGTTCTTTGTCTATTGAGGATGTATTGAAATCAGAGAATATCATCATTCGGGCTTTTTCAATGTTGGATAAAAGGTTAGGAAAAAGAAGATTAAAAGAATTGAATTTACCAGAAGGAACTCATCCATTGATATTGGAATTTTACCATATAAGATGCAGCGTTGACGGCATAAATACTTGATAGGAATTACTTACTTTTCTTCTATTCATGAGTGATAGCTTTTAATTAGAAGAAAATACGTTTTAGGAGGTTCACATGACTGAGGATTTTTACTGTGATGAAGTATTAAGTGGTAAAACAAAAGTAAGTAAAGTATGGGAAACAGAAAATGTATTAGCTTATCACCATACAAAACCTTTTTATCCAGTACATATTATAGCGATACCTAAGAAACATATCCCTTCTTTCATTACATTAGAAGAAAGTGATAACGAATTATTACTTGAACTACTAGGAGTGATTAAAAAGGTTGCTGCTTTGGTAACGGAATCAAACGGTGCTTGTAGGATTATTACAAACTTAGGTAAATATCAAGACTCAAAACATCTTCATTGGCATATAGTCTCCGGAAAACCATTGGAATAGTACTGAATCGGGAAAAAGTTTAATTTTCCACTAGAATTGGAAGGAATCGATCAGTGAAAAAAGAGGTAGAGCATCTTAATTTTATCGATAATTTAAATATAGCTTTGATCATTCTTGTTATTATACACCATACAGGTCAAGCATATGGTCCTGGTGGATAGTGGTATTTTCAAGAAAGTGAAACAATTAATTGGCTGAAACGATTTTTCAGTATAAACGCTGCCTTTTTTATGAGTTTATTTTTCTTTCTATCCGCATACTTTCTTCCATGGCTTTTTTATGTTGGGAATAATGGCGTACAACAGAAGGTGGTTCTAAATCTTAAACTCAACTACTCAATACAACATTTCATTTCTTCCAGTATCCGTTTGGATAAAATTTATCCTCACTTCTGTTTTGGGAGTAATAGTCAGCTTTACGTTAGCTCAATATGTATGGCGGAAAGCGCCATTCTTAAGAAAATTAATGTAATTAACCATTTTTCTCTAACGCTGTGGGGGTGAAATGATGAGAGCGAAATATAATTGTCCTGTTGAAATTGCCATGGAAGTTTTGGGGGGAAGATGGAAAACTAGAATTCTTTGGGAGCTTTTTCAAAAGAAATGTTATTTCAACGAATTATTAAAGATGATTCCTGATATTACTAAAAAAATGCTTATCCAATGTTTGCGTGAATTAGAAGTGAGTGGATTAGTAAAAAGAAACGAAAATCCAGGGAAAATAATAAGGGTACAATATGAACTAACTCCCTATGGAAAAGAAACGATTCCATTAATCGAATACATGAGTGAGTGGGGATCAAATCATCGGTCTTCCTTAGATACTAACAACGAAACAAACTTTCTTAAAGATAATGAATCTATCTAATAGGTAACAAAAAAGTAACTTATTGGTTGAATTCTCCTTTTTTGATACTCTTGGGTTAAGTAAAGGGGGTCAAAGAAATGTCTATATCAGGATTAACTACTCTTCGGGAAGTTATGACTTCAAGAAAAAGCGTAAGAAAGTATGATAGCTCGAGAAAAGTCACTCAGGAAACGATAAATAAGATCATGGAATTAGCCACTACTGCTCCGTCATCTTGGAATCTTCAACACTGGAAGTTCATCATCGTTAGTGACCAGAAGGTGAAGGATAGACTTTTTCCAATTGCCTTTAACCAAGTGCAAGTAACGACATGTTCCCATTTAATCATCATATTGGGTGACACAAAAGCATATGAAAATGCATATGAAATTC
Source organism: Bacillus sp. CGMCC 1.16607 (assembly GCF_042683745.1). NCBI lineage: Bacteria > Bacillati > Bacillota > Bacilli > Caryophanales > Bacillaceae > Bacillus > Bacillus sp. CGMCC 1.16607. The sequence continues at coordinate 3,475 of NZ_JBHUJX010000007.1, read as the reverse complement.
TCTCGATACAAGTGGAAAAAGGGTATATGTCGCAATCGGCTAAAAATGTTCAAATCGATAATATTTTATATGCTTATCATGCGAATAAAGAAAAGTATGAAATTCACGATGCAATTCGAAATAGTTCACTTGCCGCCATGCAGCTGATGTTAGCCGCCAAAAGTTTTGGGATCGATTCCTGCCCCATGCTGAGCTTTAAGGAAGATGAGTTGATGAAAGAATTACAGATTCCCAAGCGTTATCTACCAGTTATGATGATTTCATTGGGATATGCTTCCCAGCCTGCGTATTCAACAGTTAGACTACCGGTAGAGAAAGTAATATTAAAGGAATATTAAATATTTGGGAAGTTTTGTTGTTGAGTAAAATATGTTTTGTCTTGACTATGAGAAAACAGAAAAAATCATTTTTTCTAACTCTCAACTTTGCAAAAAATAGAAAGGAGTTTAAAATGGAAAAATATAAAGTAATCTTATTTGACTTAGATGGAACACTTTCTGACCCTAAGGTCGGAATAACAAAATCGGTTCAATACGCTTTAAAGAAAATGGACATTATAGAACAAGATTTTGAAAAACTTGAATGTTTCATAGGACCTCCACTTCAAATTTCATTTTCTGAAATTTACGGTTTCAATGAGGAAAAAGCTCAAGAAGCAATCCAGTACTATAGGGAAAGGTTTGAAGAGAAGGGCATGTTTGAAAATGAATTATATTCAAACATTAGCACTCTATTAAAATTGTTAAAAGAGCAACAATTAACACTAGTAGTTGCAACTTCTAAACCCACTGTATTTTCTGAGAAAATACTTAAATATTTTAATATTGACCAGTATTTTGATCTTGTTGTAGGAAGTAATCTTGATGGAACAAGGTCTTCAAAAACAGAAATAATCCAATACATATTAGATAAATACACAGAGTATAAGCTAGAAGATTTCATTATGATTGGTGACAGGAAACACGATATTATTGGTGCAATGAATACTGGTATAGACTCTATTGGGGTAACTTATGGATACGGTTCATTTGAAGAACTGAGTCATTCAAACCCTACATATCTTGTAAAAAGTGTTGAAGAGTTGACGAGAATATTGGTAGAAGTCTAGTAAAGTCATTCATATTCCTAATTGAATTTACATATAGTGAGGTCATCACTAAGCTGGATGGACGAGAACAAGATATAGGTAAATCTTATTTCAAATTTAATCTAAATATATCTGTTGGAAATGTTGAAGCTTGAATTGAATCTATTATGTTCGAAGACATCGTTAGTTTTGTAGTTGATGAATATTAATAAATGTATAAAAGCCCTTCCGATTTAATTTTGGGAGGGGCTTTATTGTTGCCAGGGAAGTCGGTATTAAACTAAAGTTTTTGCTTTATCAGTAATCACCATTTTAATTTGTAACACTAACACTATCCAAGATTTTATCATTTATGGCAAGAAGACCCCTTTCCTCAACAAAGTAGGAGGGGATGAATCGCCTCTTGGTTCTTTCCGAAGGATTCGACATCCAAGACCATGGCAAAAGAAGAAGACGTATGATATACTACATACAAACAAACGTTCTGAAAAAGGAGGGCGTGAACGATGATGAAAACCTATTTTTCCAACCGTATCGATAAGTGCCATTTACCGCCATCATCGGTGGAATCCATCACTCATGCCCTTTTGATGTTTAATCAAGCAAAACATGTTGCTTTTCAAACACAGGTCATGGAAAAACGATCTGGTTCCAGCAGACTCACCCAATCCATCCATTTAACCGTGAAAGACCGTTTTGGTTTAAACGATTATTATGCGAACAGTGCCGTTCAGGAAGCGAATGGAATGCTAAAAGCTCAAAACGAATGTCAAAAACTTTCGATCGATAAGAAAGATTCCCAAATTCAAGCTGTCAAAAAGAAAATCAAATCGACGAAAGGGCGCTTAACCACTCTACAGAAAATCAAAACCTCTTTTATAAAAGGCAAACCCACGTTTAATCAAACATCCAGAGAACAACAACGAGGTCGTTTCTTTGTCGTACAATTTCAAAATAGAACAGATCTTTACTACCATGCCTATTCTTTTGAACATACGTATTTAAATCTGGAAATACAAAAAACAAAAGCGAAAGTAGGGCAACTTCATTTTCGTTTGGATCGCCTGCAAAAGCAACTTGCCTCCCTTGCGCTTCGCACCCGTAGTGTGGTGTTTGGCACAAAGAAACTCTTCCAATCCCAATATACGAAAGAATGCTATCAAAAGGACCACACGGCTTGGCGAGAGAAGTGGCAGGATGCTCGCTACTCCCGCATGACCATTAGTGGACGAAAGGATGCGAAATATGGCAATTTTGTCTTTACGTATCTCCCAGATAAACAAGAACTTCATTTTCTTACGCCAAGCGGAGTAGCGGTCATCATTCCACAACTCCTGTTTCCGTATGGGCAGGAACAAGTGAATCAAGCCATCACCACGCAAATGCAATGCAAAGACAAAACGAAATACGGAAAACCGATTGCGTGGTCCTTAGAAGACCATGAAACGTACTATATCGTCAAATGTATGGTCGATGTGCCAAGTAATCCGATTGTAAACAACAGTCGTACGGATGGCGTATTGGGCATCGACCTCAACGTCAATCACCTCGCATGGGCTAATGTAAATAGTAAAGGACAACTCGTTAAAAGTGGCGAGTTCTCCTTTGATCTACAAGGAAAAACATCAGGACAAATCACCAAACTCATCGAGGCGAAAGCGGTTGCGATGGTTGATGTAGCCGTTAAGCTAAATAAACCCATTGCCATGGAGAATTTGGACACCACCCTTTCGAAGGCTCGTCATCCGTACGGCAACAAAAAAGCCAATCGCTTGATGAGTTTGTTTGCGTACAAAAAATTTCAGCAATCCATCCAAAATCGTGCCAAGAAGCAAGGGGTGGCGGTATTCATTGTAAATCCTGCGTACACCAGTCAAATCGGCAAAATGAAATACATGAAACGATTGGGTATTTCGATTCACCAGTCCGCCTCTTATGTGATTGCTCGAAGAGCGATGGGCTTTCAAGAAAAACTTCCACCTGTTTGGCATTCTCTATTACCAGAGAAGATGATCGGTCTGCCTCATGGGGCGCAGTGGAAGTGGGTTTCCTCACGCCTATCGGGAGTACGAACAGCGTCGTTCTACCGTATAGACCTTACCGTTTGTCACAAGTTGTCTTCATGGAAGGCACTCTTTCCGCCTAGGGTCTTATCGCCTTGGGAAGAAAAAGGTTTGTAGGCAAACAACAAGGGGAGAAATCCACCATTTGGTTGAACGAATGGTGGTCAGCTAGTCCCTGTCCTTTACAAAGGAATCCCCCACCTCAACAATGAACTGCCCCCTGTCAAGTAGACAGTGGAAATAATAAAATGATTTAAGCGGCTTTAGCTCTATATTCCATAGGGCTAAGGCCGTTTAATCGTTTTTGATATCTATCATGATTATA
>NZ_JBHUJX010000006.1:0-18465 GCF_042683745.1 Bacillus sp. CGMCC 1.16607 | reverse complement strand
TTCCTCCATTATGTTCCCCCTATAGCTGATAAAATCAGTTTACAGGAAAGAATTTATTAGGTGAAAAGTGTTCATTGGAAGTGAGCAAAAACTGTTCACTTTATTTTAGCGTTTACACCAGAAGCAATGTCTGAGCCCAGAGTGACAGAAAAAGTTGAGGAAAGATATGCTAGACAAGTAGAAATAGAAATAGAAATAGAAATAGAAACCAAATTCTATATAATAATATTGAATATTGTTATTGTTCAACTAAACGTTGGTTAGAGATGATTAATACTTGGTTTGTGAAACTGGATTTAAAGAATAGTGTATTGTAACCATTTTGGGCTGTAATTATAAAAGAGTATGCCATTTCTGACATACAAATGTAGAATACTTTTTATGATTCATAAGATAGCTAAGAAAGATAAAAGCAATACCTAGCTATTTTATTGATAATGGATTGAACCTTGAATTTTGTTTCCATTTGTATTTTCACAAAAAATGACAAATGGATATTTCATTATTAATGATAATGACTTAAACTTCCAAGTTTTCATCCCCTTCAAGATTTTTTTATTAGTCCTTTCATACGTCTTTTGTAGGGTGTTTATATGATTTTTTCACACCCAATGAAATATTAGAGAAGGTAGTCTTTTACAATATCTTTTTGTATTAAGCGGTGCTCAATTATAAAAAAATATTAGCGAACTTGGACAATTATCTAGGAATTAAGAAACCCACCTAATCGCCATTGATTCCACTGATTTTTCTTTTCTGCTCTACCTGGTACAACGCAATAATCAGATATTTCTGTATTCATTCCTTCAAAAAGAATAGGAATTTGAATATGTTTATTATATACGTACTTTGCAATCCAATTTCTAGCCTCTTGTATCCCCTTCAAGTTGGTATGAAGCATTTTCTTCTTTCCGTCCATCATAATTTCAATTGTGAAAACTTTCATTTTCTTACTACCAGTTATGATGAAATGGCATTCGTTTTCTTTATTAATATTACTTATAATCTGGGTAGGCATACCTGAGGACCGTCGTTTTGATTTAAAGTTATCTGTAACATGGAGAAATTCAGTTAGTAAGTAGTGGTTAATTGAATCTTGAGAAGTATGAATTGTTTTTAATACAGTAATAACATCAGACCATGTTATTCTAATGATTTTAACATTCTCTCCTAATAGTCTTTGGTGCGCTGCTATCTGAGCTTCATCAAGAACACCCCTAATTTTAAATTCAAATAATAGATTAAAATTAGTTCCACAAATCCAGGCATCTGGTATTGATCCTGAATTATCTTCATATATATTTCGTTTATCAATAGCTTTTGTGTACGGAGCAATACCTATTATGTACTCGTGCTCTTTTTCCTCTTGGGGACAGTATTTCACACGAGTATTTATATTTATTTCTTCAAAATTAAATTTTTGTGCAAGCTCTGGTATAAGACCTTTTAGGAATCCAGCAGCTAAACAACAACCATCCCTTGCTAGGATATTCATTAAGATGTTTGTATAATGATCTTCTTCTTGTCCTTGATATTGGAAAATCCTCATTTACTCTTCTCCTTTTGAAAGGCAGTAAGTACAGCTTTTTAAATATATTCTATAAAATAGAGGGCAATGGGATAAATCGCTTATCTTATTTATGAGAAAAGCCGTTCCTCACATTATTGTTAAAAACGGCTTTTATTGTCTTATAATTATTTTTGTTTAAAACTAAATACTTAAAAAGGCTATTAAAATTAGCTAACGAATATTGGTAATATCAAAATATACTCCATCAATTTCCTGCCAATACTTAACCATCGGATTTATCACTTCGGGTTCAGTATAGACCATAGTCCCATCCCATTGAAGTCCAATATAATTATCAATTATTACTTTTTTACTTCTATTACTAGAATCAACTTGTAAGAGCAATTCATCAATAAAAACCTTTGATTTTGCAGTATAGGTCGTATATGCATCATCACTCCATATACTCTCCTTATTATGAACTGTTTTAGAAGGCTGAATATTTAATGATTCTGTAATAGTTTTTGTAAAATCCGAAAAAGTTCCATTATGATTAAAAACTAGTCTCATATTTCTTAGTCTTCCACTTGGAAAGAATTCTAATTGAATGTATCGGACAGCCTTTGCGACTTTTAAAATGATTGGTAATTTGAGCTTATCAATTTCTCGTGTATAAACCCAAATCTGTTCAGGACCCCAACCTGGTCTATAATGTTTTTCATCTGGTTCACCAAGAATATTTACTATTTCTTCCTTAGACATAATTACTCTGGCTCTATCATTTAAAGTAGTTACTAACCCTAATTTAATTGCTTTCGTCATAAACACACAAAATTGGGCTCTTGTTACGGGAGCTTCTGGTTTAAATCCACCATCGACTAATCCATCAATAACTCCAATTTGAGTGATATTATTAATATATTTATAATAAGGATCATGTTTTGATACATCGCTAAAATTAAAAGTGTTAGTAGCCTTTAAATCATATGCAACAGAGATTGCTCTAGCCAATTCCTTTCGAGTAATAGCTTCACTACGTTGATTTCTAGCGATTTCTCCCATCATATTATAAAATATTAATCTAGCAATACTTTTGGATTCATTGCCACTCACATCTATATTCATAATCCGTCCTAACATTAGTGCTGCTTGAGCTCTTGTAATGATTTCATTCGGTGAAAACATATCACCACTGTACCCACTGATTATCTTTCTATTGTAAAGGAACTCAATTTCCTCTCTTGCCCAAAACGAATCACCAATATCTTTAAAGATACTTTTACCAGTTTCCCCTGAAGTGTTCCCATTACTAGGTTTAGTTACATTACCAACTGATTCAACGATTGCCTTTTTATTTAATTTAATGGCTTTGGTAACAAATACACAGAATTGTGCCCTAGTTACGGGAGAGTTGGGTCGGAATGTTCCATCCTTATAGCCTTTGGATATTTCAAATTGTGCTAATGCATCTATATATGGATAATATCCGTTATCGACTGAAACATCATTAAAATTCAACTTTTGCGTTCCTTGTAACGTGTAGGCTACTGATAATGCCTTGGCCATTTCTTTTCTTGTCATAGCTTCATTTCGATTCGTTGCGGCTTCTTTATCTAAAATATTTAGATTAATAAGGTATTTGATTATGCTAGAAGTACCGTTTATTCCTATATCCAAAGCTCTCCCTAACAGTAATGCTGCTTGCTCTCTTGTAATGACTTCATCTGGGGCAAAATCTCCACCATAATAACCACTAATAACATTTCTATTACTAAGATATTCTATTTCCTCCCTAGCCCAATGTGTGTTTCCTATATCTCTGAATTTACTTTCTGCGCAAACTAATGGTACTTCAAAGTTCACCATAAATAATAAAAAACAAAATAATAAAATTGTAATATTTTTCATCAAATTGCTCCCTTTGGAATTAAAATATAGTGGGCATATATAGTTTCTTTTTAAGTTAATAAGGGTACTTAGTTTTCTTTCTATTTACCTTTTTAATCAATTGCGAATTAATTGTGTAAATTCAATTGAACAAATCAGTATATTATGTTGTTAATTATTATGTCAGCATTTCTCTAGACCAGCTAAAAATATTCCGTACTTCCCTCCAAACCATCGAGCAAGTTCTCCTGTTTCTCCATCAGCACTTCACTTATGCAGCTTAAATATGTAGAATGAGTTTCCTTCCAAATTATCACATAAGTTTGGTGGATTACCCATCGTCGTTATTTCCATCGAGAACGTCGAGTTACCTCTTCTTTTCTCTCCTTCAACAACTCCTATTATTGCTTTTCCTACTCAGTTAGCAGCTCACTAAACCCCAACATTAAAAAAAAACATCGTTTTTCACTTTAGGAGATTATCACACAGATTAAAGAGTCTTAACAGGTGGGGACATTTTAACGCTTACAACCACCTTTTGTAAAATTCTCCCCACCATTTCTTTCAATATTCAATTAAACGGAAGCATTTAACCCTTAATACGCAGTATAGGTCTACTACGTAAAATAAGAGTTACTTCACAATATGGCCCCGATTGTTGAATATGACATAAATTAGATTCTTTAACTATACTTTTCCTTTTATATCATACAATAATACGTTCCTTTCATCGTTCTAAAATCTGTGAATCCGTCGTTAATAAGTGCGGTCTTTCAAAACGATCACCGACGGTATTGGGTACCGGTCACCCTCGGTCTACCGAAAACCAACAAAAAACCGCACAAGTGAAAAATCATTGTGCGGCAAAATATGTAATAGTATCAAAATTGGCGGGACTGCCTGGGAATGGAACCCAGCTAACCTGGCACGCAGGTCACAAGCGGTTTTGAAGTTGGTGGAAGGGTCTGATTTTTAGTTATTTCTTAATTTTATTTGTTATCAGAAATCTTAGATAATAAGGGTTAGATGAGGCCTATAGAATTATTTTGTTATCTCTAGTAATTATGAATAATCTATAGTATGTTACCAAAATGTGACCACTAAAGTCGCATACCAAATTGATTTTGTATTAAGAGAGTTTATAGTTACCGACATTTTGATGTTTTAGGAAACGTTTAATCCAATAAATAAAAAAACAGATTATAGGTATTAATTTTCTCTTCCTCCATCCTAAATTTACAGTAGAGGGACTTGGGAAATTCATATTTCAACGGCTTTTTATTGGCGACATAATATACTAAACGCTGTTGGTTCATTAGGTAATCAAACACTAAAAGGTATTGTGGAAAGTGACGAAACATTCTTCTTAGAAAGTGACAAAAGGGAAGAAGTCTATTTCTCACAGAAAACCTCATAAGCGTGGTGGTGTTGATACAAAAAGAGATATTTCAAAGGAACAAATTTGTGTTCTTGTCGCACAAGACCGCAACGGACAAGTCATCTCTTCCATATCCAACACATTAATGCCTATCATAAGCGTTAAAAACAGTTTATGGAGCGTTTCCAAGGGTGGCTACAAAATATTTATATTGGTTTAGATGCCTTGAACAAAGCAAAAAAGTTGCTCACAAAGAACGTGTGAAACAACTTAAAAATCTACTTTTGTCACCGTAGATATGTTAAGAAGTTAATAAAAAGGAGTTGTTTTTTTGAATTTAGTTCTCATCTTCAGGTGTAAAATGTTCGTGATTAAGTCTTCCCAATTCACTTATAACTTTATTATTTTTTAATTGACCAAAAAAGGTATTCATCGGTAGTTCAAATAATTGATAATGTTCATCTTTAGGCAAACGAAACAGCTCTTGTTTCGCTAATTCCTTGCTTGAATACATTCCAATAGGGAAAAAGTTTCCCTCTTAGTATCATTAAAATATATAAATTTCATTTTCTCCCCCCTTCACATAATGTAAATCTATTAAAACGATTAAACTGTTTGATATTTTCCATATAATTCTGACTATAAAAAGCTGGTCACAAAATCAAAGAGATATTTTATATCTTCCGCAACCGCTAGAAGTTCTTCTATATCATCAATTTTATTTAACATGGATATTTGTTCGGAAACACCATTTTTTTGGAAGTGCAAATCCATTTATTTTAAGTCTTACTATACTAATTGAATGTTTTAGTAATGGCTTCCTGTGCTTAATACGAACAAAAACATCTGGTATTTGATGAAACCAATTCCAATATTCTTCTATTTGTTCTTTTGTAGAGCATCATTCAGGCAATCCTCAAATAGCAATTACCTACCTTAATCTTCGTAAAATGGATACTCTACCCAGTGACCTTCATAATTAAACCATTCTCCTTCTGCATCTTGATAGTGTTCGGCTTCCCATTCATCAATGGTATACCTTCTCTCCTCTTTTGCTGCATCCTCACTTTCCCACATGTGATATAGGCGTTCTCGATGCGCAATCTTTCCCGATTTAATAAGCCCACAAGTGGAACACCTACAGTTTCCATGCTGATCAAACTTTATATCATCACTATAACAGTACGTGCAATTAAGTCGCTCACTAGGAAAACTCTCAAGGACAAATTCCGCCTCGCAATAGTCAATGGGTTGTTTAGTCAACATTGATTCAAACTCATCAAGTGTTCTATATTTGAACCAATCCACCATTCTCCTCAAAAAATCATAGGAATTTCTCTGTTTTTTAACAACGGTAGCCCACATAGCATCCTTTAAATTGAGTATCCTTACATATCCTTCCACTGAAGGTTCACTAATACCGGTACCGATTGACATACATTCACTCATAAAGTAGCTAATTTTGTTTACGAGATTTGCACGTATATCTTTGGATACATTAGCCTTAAAGGAACTCATTGAGTATACTAGATCTGTTGGATCTACTTTGCGATTCTTCAAAGTATCCCAATAGACCACATCTTTAACATCTATAAAGCTGTCCTGATAAACGTAATCATTATTCCTACTACCATCCCTCTCTCTCGTATTAAAGTTATATCTATCCAATAATCGTTCATCAAAATCTATCCTGTCAACATCTGCTCCATTAAGCAGTAGTATTAAGACGGTATCTGGATGGTTATTAACCATAGCCAACCTTAGAGCTTCTTCATGATCGGTGTGGATATCTGCCCCCTGTTTTAGTAAGTACATCGCCATATCACTCTGTCCATACGCAGCAGCCTGTTTAAGTGCTATATTATCGTTGGCCTGGATATCTAGACCAAGGCTCACTAGATACTCCATAACACTCACAACACCGAGTGCAGCAGCAGAAGGAAGCATTTTATCACCTACTACTGTTATATCTGCACCCTTTTCAATCAAGTACCGTACGGTTTTTACTGAGCCTGAACTGGCAGAACGTATCAATCCTTCATTCAGTAACTGCTGATACTCTTCCTTTGAAATTTCCTCCATATTCATCAAGGCAAAATCCATAAGGGCTATGCTGTTATTTTGAGCCGCATGTTTAAACACCCTCTCTAAATAGCTTCGAAATTCAGGGCATTTTCTCAAGATAATTTCATACAGCTTGACAATATCGGCACTTTGACTACCTGCATATTTAGCCATGAGTGTGAAAAACTCAGGTAAATTAATTTTGTCATATTCAAAAAAGGTATATACAATCTGCCAAACTGGGATTCCACGTATTATATCTTTTTTTTCTTCGTCCGTCATTGAGCAAATGATACTTTTTAGTTGTGGTATGCTCATTAATTCCTCAATAAGTATATTAATGTTTTTCTCAATAGCAAATTTGCATAACTGCTCAATATCTTCATCCGTATAGTCTGATAGGTTCATTTCAGATAAAACCTTTGTCTGTATCACGTACTCAGCCCTCACAGGGGATAGATCTTTCTGTATTTGCTTAATATCATCAATAATCGAATCCATATTTCTTATATTTCCCATAGTATATTACCTCACCATTCTATTATTTTTGCTGTTACTTTATATTGTCTAAGATGTCAACCACATCACTAAGAAACTGATATGGTTGAAGTACGATGTGATTTCCATAAACATCCGATTCAAGATTGTCCATAAATCGGTCCCAACTACCATAAAATATAGATGTGAAGTTCTCTGTATTGCCTCGGTCAACATAAACTCTAACTTTTGGGGTGCAGCACCAATGTCAAAGTCATCACTCCTTTTCACTGTTTCTCATTACACAAATCACACAGTACTGTAATCCACGATCGAACATCTCTGATCCGCCCAGGATGACCACATTCTTCACAAACGTTGAAACTGTCCTCTTCTGCTTGGCGGATGAGCTTCCCAATATCTCGATTAGGTGAACCTGAAAAGTCAATTCTCATCCCGCCATACTTCTCCTTTACCTCGTAAATAGCGAAGCTTGTTGTATCCAACGACGACATTTGCGTGAGCTGCTCCTCGATTGCTAACGACATCGTCAATAACAACTCTAACCAACCTTCTCCGATCCAGAAGCTTGCAGTTCTCTTATTTCCGTACTCGTCCAACCAACAGTAGAATGGAAATCGCGCGACTAGCTTCTCATCAAACACATTCTTCACCATTGTGCTAAAACTTCCTTCCTATCTATCATCCAAATTATCTGGAACTAGTATCCTTTCTTCTTAATCCACTTGGATAGACCATGAACACAGATGTTAATATATTCGATATCGTTGATATATGTATCGTTATCGAATCGTATAACCCATGTCAGAGTATTTTCTTCTTCGAATCCCAGACGAATTAAACCAAACAGATCGAAATCTGACTGTTCGAATATGTCGTTATCTTCCAAATGCATTAGTCTCGAAAACCACCACGTACTTCGACGTATAAATGTAACTATATGATATTGGCAATAACTTTGAATGAGCATTTGTTTGTCAAACTCATTAATGGCTGGGTCGCAAAACCATTCCCTAATCGGTTCCTGTGATGAAAAGGCGATATAGAATTCATTCCACTTCTCAATTTCAAATCGAAGCATCTCATAATAGAGAGCAGATGACTTTGGGGTTATTTGATAGTGTTTAGATTGCAATAAATCCCTTAGGTCAATCGAATCCCTTTCAGTCGTTTCACGGAACTTCTCATAGATATGAGCTTCGCACTGAACACCTATACGCCTATTTAAAATCGCATGCAGCGCGTCTTCTACCTTGCTACGCCGATCCCAGCAATCGGTTCCATTCTCATGCTCATCAAATGCAATATAGAGATCTACATCACTTATGCATGTTTCTTTGCGTGCGAGTACCGATCCATAAAGACGAATCCAACGAATTTTCAGCGGTTCAAGAGCTTGATAAATAAACTCCCTTTTGGATATGATCTCGTCAAGTAGAGTCCTCCAGAGATTCACCCTTTCTTTTTACAGTTTCGAAGTGTGTAAGAAAATATGCACCAAGGCTCATTAACCCTCTTTAATCACCATACCCGTTTTCAGCAATATCTAAGATAACATCTACCACGTGTTTCAACATATCTTCGAAATCCAAAATTTCCTTACTGTATATCCAGTTTTCTTTTTCCAAGTACAAGAAGGTATTTCAAATACAGCACTCCTAGTTCCACAAAAAACAGGAGTCTCTATCGTAACATCCACAGTCCCATCTGAACGTAAAGAAGAGTGAGTAATCTCTGTCCCAAAAGGATAATCAACAAGGGAGTATGAGACTTCTTAACTTACTGGCTGTTCACCGTTATATATCCAATAGACTTCAAATATGATATTAAGTGTGCACAGCTCACGGACCAGCCCAAGCCAGCTCATGCTGTATACGATTTGAAAAAAACACTCTAGATTTGATGTACTGAGAGGTTCATGGGTAAGGAATAAATTTTTAAAATGATACATTTTCACTAGTGTTGCATTAATACTAACAGAAAATTCAATCTATTTATTCTCGAGAATAAGAGCCAAAAAAGTAAATGGTTCAATAAGGTGGTTCTATCCATTTGGCATTTATTTACAATTAGACATGAGTGACAGCGACAGTTTCTTTATTAAGGAATAGATTTTGTCTCAATTCTCCGAATCCAACTAGTTGCTCTTTTCCAAAGGCTAGCCTTTAAATATCGGCTAATCTGGAGGATCTTGCATTTGCTTTTCGTCTCGATTTGCGCAAGTACATGCAGGCAGTAAACGATAAGCGCAATGAATACTTGATTTTGAATGGCCCATTCACTTTGACCGTAAAATTTCTTGATATTCACATGCTGTTTTAACCATTTGAAAAACAGCTCAATTGCCCAGCGTGATCTATACATCTCAGAAATTTCATCAGGTTCTAGGTCGAACATAGTCTGAAAAAGTTTTCTGCCCGATTTTGAGTAGTGCCAATTAAGACCATCTGATCTGATATTACGGTGGAACCTTTCGGTATTTGGAAATCGTAGATTTCCCTTACGACCGCATTTTTACGTAATCTTGAAAGGAAAAAGTATCCTTCATCAGTCATTCGATCAAAGCGTTCATAATCCAAGTAACCTCGGTCAAACACGTACATGCATTCTTTGTCATCTACCATGACCTCGAGTTGACCACGGTCATGTTCGTTCGCATTAGTGATGACGGCCTTTTCAGGATATGAATGGCCTTCATCCATGAATACTAGTCGCAAATGCAGCTTTACACCAGCTTTAGTCTTTCGAAATTCAGCCCATTTGTGATTCGTTAAATTCAGAGGCAATGTACTAGAATCAATGATTTTCAAAGGCATTTTAAAGGCAGAGTAACTTGTTTTCCTATGAATTTGAGACACCAAATCAAGAAACAAGTGCTGAAATACCTCGGGATTCAATCCGTTTAACCGGCGAGACATTTGTGAAACACTGATTGAATCTAAAGATGCACCTTCTTGAAGATTATCATCAAATAGGCAATCGCTAAGCGCATGCAGGCTTTCCGTTTCATGTAACTGAGCGAAAAGCAATAATTTTAAGAACGAAGAGTCGTTAACTTTTTTGTATAATAGTCTAATTTCAGGGTTTTCACTTTGTCATCAAATAAATGAAAATTTATGGGTGAAACCCATTGTCCAAATGAAGTTTTTGGTGTAATCTTGTCCATGAGATTGGTCCTTTTTATTGGATTTGGACGGGTTACCACCTGACATATCCATTATAAAGGACTTTTTCTTTGCAGAAAATGAAATTATTGAAGATTTAGAGTCTTTTTAATATTGAATTTTTATTAATGCAACACTAATGATACATTTTCACTGGATAAAACCCCATACGTTTAAATTACCCATAAGATATGCGACCTCGATCATGATTACCTAAGATGACAATATGTCTACCTTTAGCAGTTAGTTGTCCAGCAATTTCAAATCGACGCTCACTCTTTGCAAAAAACATATCCCCTAGCCAAAAGACAATATCGTTGCTCTTAACCGTATTCCTTACATTATCAATAATTACTTGATCCATCTCTTCTATCGTATCAAATGGTCTCTGTGAGAATGCTAAATTATGCCCGAAGTGAGGGTCACTGATGAAGAAATAGTCCATGTTACATCGACCTCCGTTCCCCAAATCAACTATTAATCTTCCAATTCTGATAATTCTTCATAATGTTCTTCATAAGGATGTGAAGGAAAGATCCTTCTCAACAATGGGTTTTGAGTATCAATTGCAACTTTTTTGCATTGACAATACTTTAGACCTGCGTCACCTTTTTCAGCCTTTACAACAGTTTCGCAGTGCTTACATTTAATCATGTTGCTTTTGAATTTTTTCATTGGTACCTCCTAAATATTTTTCCCGTATATCAGGGTATTCCCTTAATAGCCTAGCAGTGAACACATCAATATGTTTCATTGATTGCTTGGTTTCAAACAAATCGGGGTCTTCTGGAGCCATACTGAGTTTAATCTCGTATTGAGCAATAATATTTTTACAAATGGCTGAACCTAAGCAGGAATGTAGTTCTTCCAAATTAAGCATATGTATGACTCGAAGCGAGGTCTTAGCCCTCTCTTATGCTCCTATTTGAAAACGAAGCGTTTAACTCAAGCTCTATGAATTCAGCTAGTGGATTACCTAGTGGAGGACCATAAATTTTGTATTCCAGCCCTACATGAGTTAATCTATTATTGATCTTGGAGAGTTCACAAATTGGATTAACGTCAAGACCATCATCACATGTACTGATGAAAAGCAAACGGAGATTTATCAAATTCCGGATAAAGCTCCAGTTCTTTGTATAACTATCCACTACGTAAAGCTCTTGGAGATTAGTAGCGAAGTCACCGAGAAACTTCAGATCCTCCGTCGGCGCATAGATATATAATGTCTCTATATGTGAAAAATGCCTTAAATCTTGCTCCCATAGACCGTTTGTGGCATTGACGTTGAACCTAAGATTCGGCCTAATCATCGGAACCTTCCATGGATAATCATCCTCATCCGAAGGAAGCCGTGAATCATCACGCATGGGAATGTCCAGCTCCCACGAATCGCTATACCATGGGATATAAATCTCCGATGCATCATCATGCGTAATTAGAATTCCTCTGATCTGTTGAATGTCCTCAAGCGTTACTCGTTCCCTTGAGCTGTCTAACTGCGTGAGGACGGCTCTCTCAAACTGTTTGTCTTGAAATTGAATTTCTTTCACGTTGAACACCCCTACTGGTTAAGTAAATCATAATATCCTCTCTAATCACCTCTTCTGCTTTGTTTAGGAATTTGAGATATGGAAATAACATCCTGTTCCATCACTCTAACAATATCCACATTATGACAATTCATAGTAATCCATATTTTACCATTACTGATGGTAAGCTCACTTAGGGAAAATATTTTCTCATACTCTATTTTTTCAAAGCGAAGATTACTTTCATTAAAGACTTCTCTCAATAGTTTAACGATATACTTTCGCTTTAATTGAACTTTTTCAAACAGATTCTTCCTTTGGGTTCAAATCTCAAAAATTGATTTTTTACTTGTCAATTGTTACATTGATTATACTGACTAGCTGATTTTTTAAGAAGGAACAAAATTAATTTTTTTCACCGAATTTTTCTTGTTTTTGTTCCTTAACACTTTCAAAGGGGCACTAATATGGGTAAAAATAGGAGAATAAACCTAAAAAAGGTTGTAGAACGAAGAACGTTTGCGAAATTGCTTTCCTCGTGGATGGACGAAATGGAGATATCGCAAGATGAACTCGCAGAAAAAATATCGAATAACGAACAGATTCCGCATGAAATTGATCCCAGAAACATTCGTTACTATATAAGTGGGAAACGTATACCGAAAAAGGAAGGACGTATAGGGGCTCTTGCGGCGGCGTTAGGCATCCAACACTATGAACTTCATCCCGACTATGAATCGGTAAATTGTGAAGAGGACGAGCCCGACAACGTATATTATTGGAAGGAGTGCATGAAAGAAATAGAAGGAAAGTTACGTGGGCTATCAGCGGAACAGGCAAAATTGCTTTTCACGTCTTATAATGAATTACTATCGATTCCAGCAGAAGCAATTGACATATCCGCTATGTACCATCATTTAGATGAAGAAAGCCAAGCGCAATTCTTAGCATATCTGGACATTCTGCAGGGTGAACCCACCTCCATGTCTTTCACAAAATACGACTTGGTTTTTGCCAGGCTCGAAAGAATCACAAATGTGCCAAACGGCGGGATAATGGATTCATCCGATTTATCTCAACTTTTAATAGCTACGTTCCCCATTAAAGAAAATACCGAGGAAGAAGAAACCTTTTCAAGGTATTTGCTCCTACTCAACAAGGATTTACGTGAAATAGCGAAAGGCTATTTGTCCTTAGACAGTGACATTAAGCGGGGGATGATTTTACGAATTGCCGATCAAATGTTGGTTGTGCAAAAGGCAGCTACCACATAAAATTAACCACCCAATACTCTCATCCTGACTTCCTCATAAGAAATCGGACGGTAATCCGTACATTCCACGGGTACACAGCAATACAAATTCGGGTCGAAGCCCTCATTACGATCATGAGTATGTCCATGAACGTTTGCACGAATGCCATGATCTTGCAAGTGCAACAGATTGGTTAAGGTTAGTGGCTTGTGTGGAAGCAATCGCTGGTGGAGCCCGACCCCTTCTAGCATATTCAAAGAATCGGGCGGTTACAGTCAAGGGCAAGCAGCTCCGCTGTGGTCCTGATTCTATTCTTTAAGGAGCGGTTGTACTATTAGTGGCTCTTTTTTCCGCAATTGATGGCTCAATTCATCTGCAATAATCACTTCATCAACATCATAAATTTAAATTTCAACTCAACTTTTTTTCTAGACGTTTTTTATATCAAATACTCTTCTCAATTAAGTGATTCCAAATAAATAAGTTGCATTATGATCTTATATAATATCATTTTAATATTCGTAAAAATAAAGCCATTTGACATTACAATATTTAAAAGGGTTACATACTCTAGCTAGGAGTACATAACCCAAAACAATTTTGGTATAAAATCACAAATAGTATCCTTTGTTTGTTACGATTCACCTTAACTTTTTAGGAATAGGAATTAATTAATTTACTGACAAAGTTTCTCTAACCTTGACTTTCGCAAGACTCGTTAGTTTACTTAAAATTCCTGCAACCCAACAATCGGGGTCAGATATTATTTTTTTATATAACCCCATTAATCCTTGATACCAATCTAGATAGTGTTGGTATCTGTAAAAATAATCAGTGATATATTCATACGTCATATTTCTAGCAATTAACTGGTATACGTTGTCAACTAACTCACTTTCAATGTTGTCCCGTAATACTCTTTCTAAATCATCAGGAGCGCTTTGTAGGTTACTAAAATCCCATGATAACACGTTTGATATATTGCTTGAAATTAATGAATTCCTAATACCTGCTGCAGGATAGATACTAAAATTATCATAACTCCTTGCATTAGTGGTGTGACCATGACCAATCTTAATTTTATATTTCAACTCATAAACTGAAGTCCAATGTGGTTTTTTATTGATGAGACCATTTAAACTATTTAAAAACACATTATTGTCAATAATATTTTTACAGATTGAATAAAGTCTATCATGATCAATAATAACAGGGACAATTTCATCAATATCTCCAGCTATTCCATCTACCCTTTTTACTATCCTTGTTGTTGTATCACTTTCAATTTTATCTAATATATTGTTAATAATATTATATATATCTGATATCTTTGTTTGAGAACAACCAAAACTTCTTTGAAAGCTAAGTTTATATACGCTTTCATCGAAGGTGATTAAATCTGTTGCTAAATTATGTCTCTCAATTGATTTCTTTATTTCCTTAATTGCGTTATCAGCTTGAGGAGAAATATTAGTTTTTACAAATTCATTTAACAAATCGTCGTCAAGTTCATCTGTGTCTTTTCCTGATGAAACGATCGCACTACTTATAAACTCATCATACTTTGTAAGTAAAAGAGTTACTCCTATTTTCTTTTTTATCTTATTTAATCCAGATCTAACAACCCCAAACACCTTATCATCTGTGGAAAAAGGAGATAAAAAAAGAATCTGATTCACTCTATTACTATTTACTAATGTAAGAAAGTTGGAAAGAATTTCATCATTTTGATTATTCTCATGATCCAAGCCCTGTGTATCCAATACTACAAATGGCTTATCTCTATCATAGATTTCATTAGTCGGTACATGAACAATAATCTCATCAAGAAAATATTGAATTCCTTTAGTTTTCTTATTATTAGATTCTGTTGATGAACCAAATATTGCCTCCATAAACTTTATTCCATCTTCGTTATCTTCTTCAATATTAAATACAGAGTACAAAATTCTATCATTAGTACCATCGAAAACTTCAATTATTCTATCATTTATTGTTTGTTTTAATATTCCAAATATACGATCAAATGCTTTATTTATTAACTCATCTTTACCTAAACCTATATTTTGGCTAAGCTCATCTTCAACAAAACTTTTTAAAGTTCTATCTTTTGATTTACTTTTAAAATTTTCTTTTGCTACCCTTGCAATTTTCACGTAATCATCATTAATAAACTTTTTCAGAATAATAGCTAACTGTTCCTTGATTATAGTCTGACTTATCTCATCTAAAATTTCCGAAAGGTCAAAGAGTGACTTGTTCCTGATAAATATATTATCAAATATTGTTTCAACTAGTTCATCTAACAAGTAATCATTATCTTTGGCATATAAAATAAGGTTACTTGCAAATTCAGTTATTGATATTGCTGTAACTTTATCTCTTATTTCTCCAAAGAATTTTTTCTTGGCACTTACAGCGAAAATATTTTTCGGGAGGTGGGGATCAAAAACATGCTGTGCGGTACATGCTGTTGTTCGGATATGCCCAATTTCCAACTTAAGAAAATCCCGCATATCAATTGTACTCATTCGAGAAATTAATGTGGATTTACCTGCCTTTGATTCAGCAGCAACAATTAAACGAGGATAATAATAAGTTTCTTCTAGAAATGAAGCAAGGTGTTTCGAATAAAACTCCTTAATCTCAAGTTTAGATTTGTTAATTAACGGATGTGTCATTGCACATTCCTCCTTAGATTTAGTTGCGCAAGAATAGGCATTGCTATTCTTGGGTTTATTTACCACTTTATTGTAGTTTAATTCCTAGGATTTGTAAATAAATTTTACTGATTTTTCCCATTTTTTAAAAAAGAGCTTAGGTTATAATTTAATAATATATAAGAACAGTTACTTAACTATAGATAAAGTTTGTTTCTAAGATTACTAAGCAATCATTGATACAGACTTTTTTAAAAATTTTTATTATACCGCTCGGTTAGCTTACACTCTTTCACAAAGTAAGCCCGAAATATAAAAAATAAGCGTACCTTCCAGTACGCCATCACAAACAGCCGTAAATCACGATTTTTTTAATCGAATTTACGGCTTATTCATTTATTTCTACATTCGGACTGAATCTTTTGTGACCAGGGCATGTATTGATTTATAATTTCTGGATTTTGATAGATATCTAGATTAGGTAGATCCGTCAATAACTTCTCCAGATAGTGATAGAAATCTACACCATTTGCTTTTGCAGTTTCAGCCATACTTAAACAAATCGCATTAGCCTTTGCACCAGCTTCGCTTACACTAAACAGCCAATTTTTTCGACCGATCACATTTGGACGAATAGCGTTCTCAGCTGGATTGTTATCTATCTCAATTCGGCCATCACTCAAGAATGCTCTCAAGCCATTCACTCTGTTTAACGTGTATTCAGCTGCTTTCCCAAGTGCGTTTTTGCTATAGAATGGCGCATTTTCAACCCAGTTAAGGAATTTATCAACGATTGGCTTCGAGTACTTTTTGCGTTTTTTCCTTCGTTTACTTGGAGACAAATGTTTAAATTGCCTTTCAAGTCGAAATAGATCATCGCAATATTTAACGCCAATTTGCCCATTTTTACTGTCCGCTTTTAACCAATAACGGCGTACATGTGCCCAACAATTTGCGAAGGTGATATCCTCTATTTTGCCATAGGCAGAATAACCATCACAGACAATCGTTCCAGAAAAGCCTTCAATGAAGCTTTCGAGAACAGACCGAGCACGTGTTAATGAACTCTGAAACAGAACAATGGATGGACCTTGACTCGGCACACTTCGATAAACCCAATTATAGGCATTCGATTGCCCAGACTTTCCGTCAGAGCGGTTGATAATTTGTCCATAGGTCTCATCGACATGCAAAATGGATTTTGCCATCATCAATTGCTTCATTTGTTTGTAAACAGGGAAAAGCCAATCCTGCGCTACACGTATGACCCAATTGGAGAGATTCTTATCATTCGTGTTCAAGCCATAACGTTCCCATTCCTTTACCTGACGGTAAAGGGGCAAGTATTGTGAAAATTTATCATAGATCACCTTGGCAAGTACGCTAGGACTTGCAATACTGCGTTGAATAGGTGGCTGTGGTGCTTTGCCGCGTTTAATTTGCGCTTTTTGAGCTAAATCGCCTTTACAGATTTTGCATTCATAAGCATGTTCAATGTGCTGAACTTTTTTCATTCTTGCTGGTATAAATTCTGCTTCTTCCCGTACGACAGTAATACCAATTTCAATCATTTGACTTTGGCAACAGTCACAATTCGTATTTTCCGGATGATGATGGATAGCCTCTACTTCAATATTTTCATGTAGGGAATCATTTCGTTTTTTCGATTGAACTTTCCGTACAACAGTATAAGAGATCGTCTGTTGGCTTTGATCTCCTGTGTGCTCAGGCTCGCTAAAAGACGGGTCATCATCAAATAATGAACTTTGACCGTCTGGTGCATTATATTTCGTTTTTTCAGTTTTTGATCCATATAAAAGCTTGGTTAAATGGCGAAGTTGGTCGGTTAACGATTCAATCTGTTTAGTAGAATGATCTAGCTTTTTTAATAAATCTCTATTCTGTTGGTTAGAATGAGCCAATTGCTCTTCGAGCAGTCGAATTAATTTCTCGTATTGATTTTCATTCTTAGAAGAAGCGTTTGCCACATCATTCACCACTTTTCGTTCGGTTTCGTCCTTCTAATTATAACGAGTTTGAACAAGGTAATAAACATAAGATTAGTAGTTTTATGTAATTAGAACACACCTTTTGATGAAGGTTGAATGGCCTTTGGCTGCTGGATCGATAGCCCCTCGAGTAGCCACCGAAGTTCCTGTTGAGAAAGATTACGTACCGCCTGTTCATCTTTTGGCCATTGAAGCTTCCCATTATCCAAACGCTTATAAAGCATGGCGAAGCCATCTCCGTCGAAATACAAACACTTATAACGATCTTTTTTCCATCCGGCAAACAAGAATATAGAATCGCCATAAGGATCTAATTCAAGAGAATCCTGGATCAGAGTAGCCAATCCGTCAATGCCCTTTCGCAGTAAGCGTCAAATAATCCCCACCTATTCTGAACTGCCCCCTGTCAAGTAGACAGTGGAAATAATAAAATGATTTAAGCGGCTTTAGCTCTATATTCCATAGGGCTAAGGCCGTTTAATCGTTTTTGATATCTATCATGATTATAAA
>NZ_JBHUJX010000005.1:0-16296 GCF_042683745.1 Bacillus sp. CGMCC 1.16607 | reverse complement strand
TTTGAGGGAACAAACCTCACAAATGAATACAGTCTGGTGGCGATGGCGAGAAGGTCACACCCGTTCCCATACCGAACACGGAAGTTAAGCTTCTCAGCGCCGATGGTAGTTGGAGGATCCCTCCTGTGAGAGTAGGAAGTCGCCAGGCAAAAAAAAGAACAACCCATTATGGTTGTTCTTTTTTGTTTTCTATGATTTTCAATTTCTACACTATGATATTATTGAAACAACCCCCATAACTAAAAATTGGATATCGAACCTTATTAATAAATAAAGAAACAAATGAAGTTAAAAAGGGGAGGCTATATTATGGATATAGTAAAAATGGATATCGATCAACTATTAGAAACCACCTCCAATATCTTAGAGGAAGAATGTTATTTTCACATTAAAAAAATTGAAATAGATAAATTACTAGAAAAGACTAGAGATTGGTAATAAAATTCATCTACTTAAGTTGCTTTTTAAGGTATTGAAATATTAAAAAAGGACCTTTATTTAAGCTTATATTTAAGAAATTACTAATAAATGGATAGTCTTTATTAGGCATCGTCTTAATTAATTCACTCCACCATTCGGTTTCATATCGGGCGATCATACTTAAATTATATAAGAGTAAATAATGAATAAGTATTTCAGGATAGTGAATTAATTCATTTTTATAAATTGGAAAGTAGTAGTTATTTTCCTCCAAATTATATTTTAAAGGGGCAGGGTCATCTGCATTTTGATGGTTTAGATTAATTGACAGCCCGCTATTTGGACTTTTTTCAAATTGAACAGGGATCTGTGTCTTTGTTTGATAATAGTCTATAAATCGATCCTCAGTCATATGGAAATAATCTAATATGATGTCTGAAAAACATAAAGAATGATCTTTACGAATCAGCTTTATAAATAAAGATTTTCCATCAAAACTAGAAAATAAATGATTTAGTTCTGGTATTAATTTTAGTAAATCCCCCATGCTCGCTTTTTCTCCTTCTAAATGTTTCATGTGAAACATTTTTTCTGCAATAAATGGAAATAGTCCATGCTTCTGAATTTTTACTTCATCATGAAAAAAATGATATTGCTGCTTCTTTCTTTTTCTAGTAGAAACTCCGTGAGCCAAAACAGAAGAATTTTCTGGGTATGATGGCTGACTTGTTAAAATACAGGCTTTTATTAAATGAACAAATCCATAAAATAATAAAATAGGCTGTATTAGTATAGGTGAGTTAGCCGCTTGGTTATAATAGGTTTGGGCATGCTCAAGATAGTAAATAAATGGATAACAGTTTTCAAAGCTTTTTTGATCAGCATTTTCAATATTAGCTTTTTCATAAGCTTTTTTTAATGCTTTTTGAGTGTGTTCTGCGGATAAAAATATTGAGTAATTAGTCCAGTTTTTATAGTTATGATCCATTTTTATTTGGCCCCTTTAATTATTTGAATAGTGCAAATTATCCATACCTCCTTGACAGTATTTTGTCCAATTGATAACCTACAAATAATATTTTTTTGCACTAAGGGAGGAAAATCGAATGTGGGAAAGTAAATTTGTAAAAGAAGGTTTAACGTTTGATGATGTTTTATTGGTTCCAGCGAAATCAGAAGTACTTCCTAGAGATGTAAGCCTTCAAGTAGAATTAAATGATGGTCTCAAATTAAATATCCCGTTCATTAGTGCAGGTATGGACACGGTAACCGAGGCAGAAATGGCTATCGCTATGGCGAGACAGGGTGGTCTTGGAGTCATCCATAAAAATATGTCCATTGAACAACAAGCTGATTTAGTGTTAAAAGTGAAACGGTCAGAAAGTGGTGTTATCACTGATCCATTTTATTTAACTCCAGATCACCAAGTTTTTGATGCAGAACATTTGATGGGTAAATATCGTATTTCTGGAGTTCCAATTGTTAATAACGAAGAGGAACAAAAGTTAATTGGTATCTTAACCAATCGTGATTTACGATTTATTCAAGATTTTTCAATTAAAATTTCAGATGTGATGACGAAAGAGAATTTAGTCACTGCACCTGTGGGTACAAGTTTACAGGAAGCGGAAAAGATTCTTCAAAGGCATAAAATTGAAAAGCTACCTCTTGTAGATAATAATGGCGTTTTAAAAGGTCTTATTACGATTAAAGATATTGAAAAGGTTATAGAGTTTCCACATTCTGCAAAAGACTCAGTAGGAAGGTTACTAGTCGGAGCAGCGGTGGGGGTTACCTCTGATACAATGAAAAGGGTTGAAATGCTTGTAAAGGCTCATGTAGATGCTATAGTGGTTGATACTGCACACGGTCACTCTAAAGGTGTGTTGGAAACTGTGAGAACGATTCGTGAAGCATTCCCTGCTTTAACGATAATTGCAGGAAATGTGGCAACCGCTGAAGCGACAAGAGATTTAATTGAAGCAGGTGCAGATATAGTGAAGGTTGGTATCGGGCCAGGATCTATCTGTACTACCCGTGTTGTCGCAGGCGTGGGAGTTCCACAAATTACAGCGGTTTACGACTGTGCAACAGAAGCTCGTAAGTATGGTAAATCCATTATTGCAGATGGTGGAATTAAATACTCTGGGGACGTTGTAAAAGCATTAGCAGCAGGCGGCCATGCAGTAATGTTAGGAAGTTTACTTGCTGGTGTTAGTGAAAGCCCTGGAGAAACGGAAATCTATCAAGGTAGACGTTTTAAAGTTTATCGAGGTATGGGTTCTGTAGCAGCGATGGAAAAGGGATCAAAGGATCGTTATTTCCAAGAGGATAATAAGAAGTTTGTTCCAGAAGGAATTGAAGGCAGAGTTCCATATAAAGGTCCTTTAGTTGATACGATCTATCAACTAGTAGGGGGCTTACGTTCAGGTATGGGATATTGTGGGGCGAAGGATTTATATGCTTTAAGAGAAAATGCGCAATTTGTTAAAATGACTGGTGCAGGACTTAGAGAAAGCCATCCACATGATATTCAAATTACGAAAGAAGCACCAAACTATTCATATCAGTCTTAAATACAAAAGCGTCGCGGCTAGGCGCTGGAGATAGACGAAAAAAGGTGGGGAGTCATCTCCCTGCTTTTTTTGTTCCGTTCTTGAGTAAGATAGGACTTGCTATCCTACCTTTTCAAAGGGAGATATGATAAAATAACAAAAGTGTAAAAAATATAGGTGGAGGGGCATAAGGTGAATAATCGATTTTTTAAAAGAACTTATATAGCTAGTTTGATGGCTATTGTTATGATATTGGGCATATTTCAACCTGAAAGGGTTAACGCTGATGCCCAATTAGATGTAAAAGCTGATGCAGCTATTCTAGTAGAAGCATCAACGGGTAGAGTATTATTTGAAAAGAATGCTGATACAGTCCTTGGTATTGCCAGCATGACAAAAATGATGACGGAGTATTTGCTTCTTGAAGCAATAAAAGAAGGCAGAGTGAAATGGGAGCAAGAATATTCAGTTACGGAATATGTTTGGAAAGTTTCACAGGACCGTTCATTATCCAATGTTCCCCTTCGTCGTGATGGAAAATATAGTATTCGTGAACTATATGAAGCAATGGCTATCTATTCCGCAAATGGTGCTACCATTGCGATTGCAGAAACTATTGCGGGTTCTGAAGCTAATTTTGTAAAAATGATGAACGAAAAGGCACAGGAATTAGGTTTAGAAAAATATAAATTTGTTAATTCATCTGGATTAAATAATCGTGACCTTAAAGGGCAGCAACCAGAAGGTACAGGTGCGGAAGAAGAAAACGTGATGTCTGCTCGTGCAACTAGTAAATTAGCTTTTCGTTTACTAAAGGATTTCCCAGAAGTATTAGAGACATCTAGTACAACGAAAAAGAAATTCCGTGAAGGTACAGATGACGAAATTAAAATGGAAAACTGGAACTGGATGCTTCCGACATTAGTATTTGGATATGAGGGAGTAGACGGTCTTAAGACGGGTACAACAGATTTCGCTGGTTATTGTTTTACTGGTACAGCTTCAAGAGACGGTAAACGTTTTATTACTGTGGTTATGAATGCAAAAAATGCCAGTGGTCAAGGAAACTATAAAGCTAGATTTGATGAGACTAGAAAGATGCTCGACTATGCTTTTAGTAACTATTCAATTGAAGAAATTCTCCCTAAAAATGCAAAAATAAAAGGGCAAACAACATTACCGGTTACGAAGGGTAAAGGAAATAAAATTAATGTAATTAGTAAAGATGCAATTGAAATGGTTATTTTGAATGGAGAAAAAGACCAGTATAAGCCAGTTGTTGTTTTAGATAAAAAGAAGTTAAATGATAAAGGTGAACTAACAGCTCCTGTGAAAAAGGGAGATGTGGTAGGATATGTCACCATTGAAGCAAAAGGGGATAAAAAGGTTTCATTTTTAACCGACAATGCGAAGGATCAAATTAAAGTAGATTTGGTTGCCGCAGAAAGTGTAGAAAAGGCGAATTGGTTTGTCTTAATGATGCGAGGAATTGGAGATTTCTTCGGAGATCTTTGGAAAAGTGCTTCATCATTATTTGGATAATGCAGAATAAAAGGATCTTCTGTCTTGACAGGAGGTCCTTTTTATTGTTTATTTACCATTAGGGATATGAATAATTCCGAGTGAATTACTAGTTATAATTGTTTTTACATATAAGACTAGTTATAAATTTCCCTTTTTAAACAGAAGGTAATATCAAAGGGGGCAACATAATGAAAACAGGTACAGATCGTGTTAAACGTGGGATGGCAGAAATGCAAAAAGGCGGCGTCATCATGGACGTAGTAAACGCTGAGCAAGCAAAAATTGCGGAAGAAGCTGGTGCTGTAGCTGTCATGGCTTTAGAACGTGTTCCTTCTGATATTCGTGCAGCTGGTGGAGTTGCAAGAATGGCTGACCCTAGAATTATGGAAGAAGTCATGAATGCAGTCACTATCCCTGTTATGGCGAAAGCACGTATCGGTCATATCGTAGAGGCGCGCGTTTTAGAGGCGATGGGCGTTGATTACATAGATGAAAGTGAAGTTTTAACACCAGCAGATGATGAATTTCACTTGAATAAAAAAGATTACACAGTTCCATTTGTTTGTGGTTGTCGTGACCTTGGTGAGGCAGCTCGCCGAATCGGTGAAGGAGCATCCATGCTTCGTACGAAGGGAGAACCAGGAACAGGGAATATCGTTGAAGCGGTAAGACATATTCGTAAAGTTAATGCTCAAGTTCGAAAAGTAGTTGCAATGAATGAAGATGAGCTGATGACAGAGGCGAAATTATTAGGAGCTCCTTATGAAATCCTATTAGAAATTAAACGTTTAGGTCGTCTTCCAGTTGTTAACTTTGCAGCTGGTGGTGTAGCGACTCCTGCGGATGCAGCATTAATGATGCAATTAGGTGCTGATGGCGTATTTGTGGGTTCTGGTATCTTCAAATCAGATAATCCAGCTAAATTTGCTAGAGCAATTGTGGAGGCTACTACTCATTATCAAGATTATAAATTAATCGCTGAGATTTCGAAAAATCTTGGAAGTGCTATGAAAGGGATTGAAATTTCAAGCCTTGCTCCTTCTGAGCGTATGCAAGATCGTGGCTGGTAAGGAGATTTTCTATGGTGAAAATAGGAGTACTTGCCCTTCAAGGTGCCGTCCGTGAACATGTGCGAGCAGTAGAAGAATGTGGGGCAGAAGCTGTAGTTATAAAATTAAAAGAACAATTAAAAGCAGTAGATGGCTTAATTCTCCCTGGTGGCGAAAGCACAACAATGAGACGCCTTATTGATAAATATGACTTTATGGATGAGCTCAAAGCATTTGCAGTGGCAGGTAAACCAATGTTCGGAACTTGTGCAGGCCTGATCCTTTTAGCTAAAAGAATTGTTGGCTATGATGCTCCACATATTGGTGTTATGGACATTACTGTCGAAAGAAATTCCTTTGGGCGTCAACGTGAGAGCTTTGAAGCCGATTTAGATATTGCTGGAGTTGCAGAGGATTTTGCTGCTGTATTTATCCGTGGGCCACATATTGTAGAAGCAGGAGAAAATGTAGAAGTACTAGCGAAATTTGATGGTCGAATTGTAGCAGCTAGAGAAGGTCAGTTTTTAGGCTGTTCCTTTCATCCAGAGTTGACTGATGATCATCGTTTTACAGCCTATTTTATTAATATGGTTAAAGAATTTACTGGAAATTAATTTGCATTAGTAGTTGCAAATTAAAAATAAATGTAGTACATTAGTAAAAATCATTAATAGTATAAAACGTTGAGAGGAAATAGTACTAAGAATTCGTTCTAAAGAGAGCTGGTGGGTGGTGCAAACCAGAGGATAGAACTTAGGAATCCGTCCTTGAGTAAAGTATTGAAAACTTCCTGTGAGTAAATGCTTTCGGTGAATAGCCGTTATGAATCTAAGAGGAAAGCTTAATGCTTTCAATTAGGGTGGCAACGCGGGTAACTCTCGTCCCTTTATATAGGGGATGGGAGTTTTTTTATTTGGAAAAAAATCATATAGGAGGCGGAAATTATGTTAGACATTAAGCATTTAAGATCAAATTTCGAAGAAGTGAAGAATTTACTTCAGCATCGTGGAGAGGATTTAACTGATTTAGGGAAATTTGAAGATCTAGATACTAGAAGACGTGACCTTATTGTACAATCTGAGCAATTAAAAAGTAAAAGAAATGAAGTAACTCAGCAAGTGGCAGCGTTAAAACGTGATAAACAGGATGCAGATCATTTAATCACGGAAATGCGTGAAGTAGGGGATAAAATTAAGGAGCTAGATGATGAGCTTCGTGGTGTAGAAGAAGTATTGGATTTACTATTATTGAGTATTCCTAACATTCCTCATGAAAGTGTTCCAGTTGGAGAAACTGAGGATGAGAATGTGGAAATAAGAAAATGGGGCGAGATTCGCAATTTTGGTTTTGAACCGAAAGCACATTGGGATGTTGCAGATCATTTAAATATTATCGATTTTGAAAGAGCGGGGAAGGTAACTGGTAGTCGATTTGCTTTCTATAAAGGTTTAGGAGCTAGATTAGAGCGTGCTTTAATTAGTTTTATGCTTGATCTTCATGTTGATGAGCACGGATATAAAGAGGTACTTCCACCTTATATCGTGAATCGTGCAAGTATGACAGGAACAGGTCAGTTACCAAAATTTGAAGAAGATGCTTTTAGAATTGAGAGCGAAGACTATTTCTTAATTCCAACAGCAGAAGTTCCTGTGACAAATTTACACCGCGATGAAATTTTATCTGGGGAAGAATTACCGATCAATTATGCAGCATTTAGCGCTTGCTTCCGATCTGAAGCAGGATCTGCTGGCCGTGACACAAGAGGATTGATTCGTCAGCATCAATTTAACAAGGTAGAGCTTGTAAAATTTGTTAAACCAGAGGATTCTTATGCTGAGCTTGAGAAGCTTACAGGTCATGCAGAAAAAGTTCTTCAGTTATTAGGGCTTCCTTATCGCGTATTGAGCATGTGTACAGGAGACCTTGGGTTTACTGCAGCAAAAAAATATGATATTGAAGTTTGGATTCCAAGCTACGAAACATATCGTGAAATTTCTTCTTGCAGTAATTTTGAGGGCTTCCAAGCTCGTCGGGCAAATATTCGTTTCCGACGTGATCCGAAGGGAAAACCAGAGCATGTTCATACATTAAATGGTTCTGGGCTTGCGATTGGTAGAACAGTTGCAGCTATTTTGGAAAACTATCAGCAAGAAGATGGCAGTGTCATTATTCCTGAAGTATTGCGTCCTTATATGGGGAAACATGAAGTTATAAAGCCTGAATAAAAAAAGTTTAGAAAGTTTGTTGACAGGAAATAATAATAATGATATATTATTTCTTGTCGATACGGAGGAATACCCAAGTCCGGCTGAAGGGATCGGTCTTGAAAACCGACAGGCGGGTTAAACCGCGCGGGGGTTCGAATCCCTCTTCCTCCGCCATCATTTTTCAAAGTATTACCACAGCGCATAATTATTGGAGATATAGAATCCGCTACAATCCGTAGCGGATTTTTTTTGTATTTACGGTTTACCGCTTTAAAGCAGTGGGGGTCAGTCCCCCGGTGCGGGAACGCTTTAAAGTGTTGGGGGACTGACCCCCATCCCTTTAAAGCAAAAAAGTCGCCGAGATTTTTCGGCGACTGTGATTATCTTTTTAGGAGTTGAGTTTGTTTTATGAAATGGGAGACGCGTTCTAGTATAGGTTCGATGGATTGTTCATTTTGTACGACATCGTAATCATTAATATTTAGTCGGAGAACCGGGCATGCGCTAAAGTTGTTAATCCATTCTTCGTAGCGTTGGTGCATTTCTTCCCAATAGCTGACAGGGGTTTGCTGCTCCATTGGACGTCCACGTTCTTTAATACGGTCTAATATATCATCAAGTGAACCTTCTAGGTAAATGAGAAGGTCAGGATGAGGGAAGTAAGGGGTCATAACCATTGCTTCAAAAAGACTTGTGTACGTGTCATAGTCAACTACAGACATTGTCCCCTTTTCAAAATGCATTTTAGCAAAGATCCCAGTATCTTCATAAATGGAACGATCTTGGATAAAACCGCCACCATACTCAAAGATACGCTTTTGCTCTTTAAAACGTTCAGCTAAAAAGTAAATTTGAAGGTGGAAGCTCCAGCGTTCAAAATCAGCATAAAATTTATCTAAGTATGGATTTGAATCGACTTTCTCAAAAGAAGTACGAAAGCCCAGCGCATTCGCTAATGCATTGGTCATTGTTGATTTTCCTACGCCTACCGTACCAGCGATGGTGATCACAGCATTTGAGGGAATCCCATATTTATTTCGAAGATTCATGATTGTAGACTCCTTTTTTAAAAGATGTAGATAATTGTTCTAAAATATAATTCAAATCGCCCTCATTTTTGACGAAGTCAATTTCATCCCCATTAAATCGTAAAACGCGTACCTCAGGATGTTCTTTTTCAAATTTTGTTATCGCATTTTCGTAATCAATGGAAAGCTGCTCTAAATATAAAGGACTAATTTTCTTTTCGAATTCGCGCCCTCTCATCTCAATTCTTTTTAAAAGAGTATCTAGACTGGCATTCAAGTATATGATGACATTCGGTTTGGGCATATCTTCTGTTAAGATTTGATAGATCTTAAAGTACTTTTGGTACTCTATTCCGTTTAATGTACGCTCTGCAAAAATTAGATTTTTTATAATATGATAATCCGCTACAACTGGAATATCTCTGTTTAAATAGTGGTTATTAATATCTCCTAATTGTTTAAAACGATTGCAAAGAAAGAACATTTCTGTTTGGAAGCTCCACTCTTCAATATTCTCATAGAACTTTCCTAAAAACGGATTTTCGTCAACAATTTCTTTTAATAATGCCAGTTGGAAGTGGTTTGAAATGGCTTTGGCGAGAGATGTTTTACCAACCCCGATTGGACCCTCAACCGTTATAAATGGTGTACCTTCCATCGCATGTCCTCCTTCTCCATCTATCTATTTCTAATTTATCAATTATAAAAAATTTTTATGGATGTCGTATTTTGTTAGAAAATAGGTTTCATTTTTTTTGACACAAAATTTATTTTATCACAATATGATTTGGAAATGGGAAGGAATATTTATTGATTTGTTGGAAAAACGAATAAATTTTTAAAAAATATAAATAATTCTGATTTTGAATCTAAAGAAGATAATGTCGAAGAATGTTGGAAGAGGGAAAGGAAAAAGCTAGAGGCAGATTATGCTCCTAGCTTTATTTCATACTAGACTCTTTTTACGACATCGAAATTTCCATCAATTAAAAGCCAGTTTTGTGGGAAAGCAAGGCCTAGCTTCCAATAACTCATGCCTCTCAGTCCTAACTCTTTAATTAAATTAAATTTTGCTTGAATGGAGCGGGCATCTTCGAACCATACCTCGTGACGCTTACCAGCTGAATCTGTATAGTGGAAAAATGGCGCCTGAGCTTCGTAGTCATATTGAATGGAAACATTGTACCTTGCAGCTAATTGAATAGCCTGCTGAGGGCTAACCGCTTTGGCAACTGTTCCTTTCACGAATGGCAATGTCCAATCATAACCATATAAGTTTTGACCCATTAGTATTTTATTAGGAGGAATTTCAGTCACTGCATATTCTAGTACTTTTCTTACTGGTCCAATGGGTGAGACTGCCATTGGTGGACCACCACTATAACCCCATTCATAGGTCATAATCACCACAAAATCAACAATTTGCCCATGTGCTTTATAGTCATGAGCCTCATACCAACCACCTTTTTGGGCAGCACTTGTCTTTGGAGCTAAAGCGGTCGATAATAACCAACCTTCCTGATTAAAGCGAGCCTTTGCTTTTCTTAAAAAGCGATTATAGGCTTCTCGATCAGCTGGACGTAAAAACTCAAAGTCGAAATGGATATCTCTAAAACCGTATTTTTTCGCAGTTGTCACAATATTGTTTAGGAAAGTATCTTGAATGGCCATATCGTTTAAAAGAATTCGACCGAGTTCATCACTAAATTGATCATTTTCTTGATTCGTAATAACCATCATTAACACATTGCGATTTGCTCGTGCAATAGCAGGGAATTCATTTAGTAATGGTTCTTTTAATGAGCCATTTCTTAAGGCTTGAAAGCTAAAAGGAGCTAAATAGGTTAAAAAAGGTCCCGCTTCACGTGCGGCATTTTCTAAAGCAGGTGCCACACTAGTCCCCCTTGGCTCCACATAACCATTAAATTCTCCCTTTTGTTTCTTTTGCGGGGGAATGTATAACCGAAAACCGATTCTTAAAGATTGGTTCAAGGAGATTCCATTCACTCTAGCCAATTCTTGTGGGGTAATACCAAAGCGCCTAGCAATGGAATATAAACTATCTCCACTCTTCACCCAGTAAAAACGGCCAATAATTGGAATAACTAAAGTTTGACCAATAACTAAATCATTAGGATTAGGAACTTCGTTCGCTTCGACAATATCATTAACAGTAGTTCCGTATGTGCGTGCAATCGAAAATAATGTTTGACCTCTCTCGATGACATGAATTTGCATTCTTTGTCCTCCTCATCATCTAAACGTTACAACCATTTTATGAGAGGAGCTAAATAATGATGATATTTTTTTAGTTATATAAATGAGGTAATATCCGCTTTCAGTACATTTTTCATCATCGTAAGGGCATAATTTTGGTCATCCTCGCTAACAGAGGCGATGCAATTAGCAGGAATAATGAGTTTGTATTCGCGCATATAAGCATCATTAGCTGAAAATAGAACGCAAATATTCCCAGCGAGACCTGTCATTACAAGAGTATTTATTTTTAACTGATGTAATAGAGTGTTTAAAGCTGTTCCATAAAAAGCGGAGTGCTTTGGTTTGATTAAGAAGTAGTCATCATCACATGGGCAAAGTTCTTTTAATATGGAACGATTAAGATCATTTTGACAATGGCTAATTATTTTTTCAAGATTTGCCTGCCATAGGTTATAGTGATCATTTACATAAATAATAGGTAGACGGTTATCTTGAAAGTATTTCTTTATGGCTTTTAATGGAGTGATCATGTTAAAGGTTTTTTTTGCTAAAATTTCTCCATGTTCGAAATGAAAGTGGTTAATAATATCGATAATGAGTAAGGCACTCTTTTTAGGATAGGCTGTCATCATATCTCTCCTTTTTGCTATTTTTAATCAGAACGGGTATTTTTATCATGTAGAAATGAAATAGGTGAGAGGTTTTTACCATGTCTGATGAAGTTTATATGAAAGAAGCAATTGAAGAAGCAAAAAAGGCAGAAAGCAGAAATGAGGTTCCGATTGGGGCTGTTATTGTTTTAGATGGAAAAATTATTGCCAGAGCCCATAATCTTCGGGAATGTGAGCAAAATGCCATTGCTCACGCTGAATTATTGGCCATTGATCTAGCTTGTAAAGAAATAAATTCATGGCGTTTAGAAAATGCAGAGCTTTATGTGACTCTTGAACCATGTCCTATGTGTTCAGGTGCCATTATATTGTCACGAATAAAACGTGTAGTTTACGGTGCTTCTGACCCGAAAGGTGGGTGTGCAGGAACATTAATGAATTTATTGCAGGATGAACGTTTTAATCATCAAAGTGAGATTGTTTCGGGCGTGTTAGAAAAGGAGTGCGGATTATTACTTTCAAATTTTTTTCAAGGAATTCGAGCGAGAAAGAAGCGAGAGAAGGCCCAGAGAAAGATTGAATTGGATAAGCATGAAGGAATTAACAATCCATAATGATTGCTTTTTTTCACCAGACTTAGTATACTTGGTTATGCGTCAGTTACGGCGCCTAAAGATGGTTTCAACTTTGCCGTGCTAAGCGGGGAGGTAGCGGTGCCCTGTACTCGCAATCCGCTCTAGCGAGGCCGAATCCCTTCCTTAGGCTCGTACTCTGTAGGGCTGCCTCAAGTAAGTGGTGTTGACGTCTGGGTCCTGCGCAATGGGAATCCATGAACCATGTCAGGTCCGGAAGGAAGCAGCATTAAGTGGACACTCTCATGTGCCGCAGGGTTACCTGGGCCGAGCTAACTGCTTGAGTAACGCCTATGGATACGAGTCGACGGAAGGTGCACGGCAGTTATCCTATCATAAACAAAACTCATTCCTATTTATAGGGATGAGTTTTTTGTATTTACTTTGTAAATTTGAAAAGGGATACTGTATAATAGTAAGGTGTATAAAATAGATAAAAGGGAGGCAATGTGATGAGTTATCAAGCTTTATATCGGGTCTGGCGTCCTCAAAACTTTATTGATGTTGTCGGGCAAGAGCATGTAACGAAGACATTGCAAAATGCTCTCGTTCAAGAGAAAATCTCCCATGCGTATCTCTTTTCAGGTCCTCGTGGAACAGGAAAAACAAGTGCAGCCAAAATTTTAGCGAAAGCTGTGAACTGTGAAAAGTCACCTGTTAGCGAGCCCTGTAATGAATGTCCGGCCTGTTTAGGTATAACCGATGGTAGTATCCCTGATGTTATTGAAATAGATGCAGCATCAAATAATGGTGTTGAGGAAATTAGAGACATTCGGGATAAAGTAAAATATGCACCAAATGTTGTAAAATACAAGGTTTATATCGTCGATGAAGTGCATATGCTTTCCATTGGGGCCTTTAATGCCTTACTCAAAACATTAGAGGAGCCTCCAAGGCATGTTATTTTTATCCTAGCAACAACTGAACCTCATAAAATCCCACTTACAATTATTTCTAGATGTCAACGGTTTGATTTTAAAAGAATCACTCCGCAGGACATTGTAAGACGAATGAAATTGATTGTCGATGAAACGAAGGTTCAATGTGATGATAAAGCATTACATATTATTTCAAGAGCAGCTGAAGGTGGAATGCGAGATGCGCTTAGTTTATTGGACCAAGCTATTTCCTTTAGTGAGGATTCTATAACAATAGAAGATGCTTTAACTGTTACCGGTTCAGTCTCTCAAAATTTACTCAACCAATTAGCATCTGCTATCCT
Organism: Bacillus sp. CGMCC 1.16607; assembly: GCF_042683745.1. Taxonomy (NCBI): domain Bacteria; kingdom Bacillati; phylum Bacillota; class Bacilli; order Caryophanales; family Bacillaceae; genus Bacillus; species Bacillus sp. CGMCC 1.16607. The sequence goes on along the minus strand of NZ_JBHUJX010000005.1, from coordinate 2,828 downwards.
TAAGAAGGATGTAGCTGCGGCTTTAGAAACCGTTGGGGAACTACTTTCGCAAGGAAAAGATCCCGTACGATTCATTGAAGATTTTATCCTCTATTTTAGAGATATGCTTTTGTATAAAGCAGCACCCAACCTAGAGGAAACATTTGAGCGGGTTATGCTAGATACAGATTTTCAGGATCTTGTCGGAAAAATTTCTTCCTCACAGATTTATGAACTAATAGACATTTTAAATAAGACACAACAAGAAATGCGTTGGACCAATCATCCGAGGATTTTCCTTGAAGTGGCCATCGTCAAGCTTACACAAACAGAAGCTAGAGGGGAAAGTAGTACTACTTCTGTTGAAGTCGAGCAATTGATGGTAAAAATAAACCACTTGGAAAAGGAAATTAAATTTTTAAAAGAGAATGGTTCGATGATTCAACAAGAAACCATTCAAGTATCTCAGCCAAAAGCACAACGAAACAACAGAAAAGGTTTTCAAGCTCCGATAGGGAAAATAAATGAAGTTTTAAAACTTGCGACGAAACAAGATTTGCAACAAGTAAAAGGCCAATGGAGCCAGCTAGTTGCTAAATTAGTTCATAATCAAATGAGATCGCAAGCTGCATTATTAAAGGATGCGGAACCTGTTGCAGCTTCTGGAGAATTCGTTATTATAAAATTTAAGTATGAAATCCATTGTCAAATGGCTATGGATAACAATCGTTTTCTAGAAGCAATATCTAGTATTTTATTTGAATTAGTAAGAAAAAATCTAAATGTTGTCGGTGTACCCGAAGATCAGTGGATGTCGATTAGAGAAAGCTTTATCCACGAGCAAAGTGATTCAGAACAAACAAATGAGCAGCAAGTGGAAGATCCGATTATAGCTGAAGCGAAAAAGCTATTTGGTTCTGAGCTTGTTGAAATAAAAGACTAATTGGAGGAATGTAAAGATGCGCGGTGGAATGGGAAATATGCAAAATATGATGAAACAAATGCAAAAAATGCAAAAGAAAATGGAAGAAGCACAAGTAAAACTTGGAGAAGAAAAAATTGAGGGAACAGCTGGTGGAGGTATGGTGACCGTTGTTATCTCTGGTCATAAAGAAATTTTAGAAGTAAATATTAAACCTGAAGTAGTAGATCCAGATGACATTGATATGCTTCAAGATTTGGTGTTAGCAGCAACAAATGATGCCTTGAAAAAAGCAGAAGAATTAACGAATAATACAATGGGACAATTTACAAAGGGGATGAATCTCCCTGGAATGTTCTAGGGGGATCAGAAAATTATGCATTATCCTGAACCGATATCAAAGCTAATCGATAGCTTTATGAAATTGCCAGGAATCGGCCCGAAAACAGCCGCTCGACTGGCTTTTTTCGTTCTAAATATGAAGGAAGATACTGTTCTTGATTTCGCTAAGGCACTTGTTAATGCGAAAAGAAATCTTTCTTATTGTTCCGTTTGCGGGCATATAACAGATCAGGATCCTTGTTATATATGCGAGGATCAAAGACGTGACAAAACGGTTATTTGCGTGATCCAAGATCCAAAGGATGTTATCGCAATGGAGAAAATGAGGGAATATAACGGTCTATATCATGTACTACATGGTGCAATCTCTCCAATGGATGGAATTGGGCCAGAGGATATTAATATTCCAGATTTATTAAAAAGATTGCAAGACGAAACTGTTCAAGAAGTCATCCTTGCTACCAATCCCAATATTGAAGGGGAAGCGACGGCGATGTATATATCGCGTCTTTTGAAGCCATCAGGAATTAAAGTAACAAGAATTGCACATGGTCTACCTGTTGGAGGAGATCTAGAGTATGCGGATGAAGTGACTCTTTCGAAAGCTATAGAGGGACGTCGAGAAGTGTAAATGAACAAACCGGAGGAATCAACCATGTTTTTTCGAAGAAAAGGGTGGCTTCGAAAGGAATATGATTTGAAGCTATTACAACATTTAGATGAAATTAGACAGAATTGGTACAGAGAAAAAAGGTTATTAGAAAAATGTTTGGAACCTTCCGAGGAAGTAATTTGCCAATCCAGGCTTGCAGAAGTTAAATATTTCTTTTTATTAAAAGAGGCAAAAAAGCGACAACTCTCCTTAAATAAGTAATGTTTAATCCCTTTTCGTTCTTTTCTTTCTAGCTTGTACATAAGTTATTAGTAAAAGAATCGACAGGGGTGGTTCGTCTGGAGCCAATTATCATTATTTCAATTATAGGTGGCTTGATTTTACTATTATTACTAGTGGGTACTCCTCTTAAACCAATTAGGTTCATTGGTCAAGGAATCATTAAAGTCTTAATAGGGGCATTATTATTGTTTTTTTTAAATGCCTTTGGAAATCAAATTGGATTACATGTACCAATTAATTTTATTACTTCAGCTATTTCTGGCTTTTTAGGATTACCGGGTTTATTTGCATTAGTGGCTATTCAAACATGGGTATTATAAGAAGAAAGATGAGTCGAGAAGTTCTAATACCTTTCGACTCATTTTATTTTAAAAAACTTAATTAAATGTATTGACTCCTCTATATAGTAGATGTTAATATATAAAAGTTGTCGCAACAAGTTGTTAAAATGAATTACAAAATGTTGTTGACTTCGAGTGAAACAGATGATATATTAATAAAGTCGCTTCTAAGCGAAAGTAATAAATTGCTCTTTGAAAACTAAACAACCAAACGTTAACAAACAAAAAACTTCTATTATAGAAGTAAGCCAGAGTAAACTTTATGAGCTAATCAAACACTTTATTGGAGAGTTTGATCCTGGCTCAGGACGAACGCTGGCGGCGTGCCTAATACATGCAAGTCGAGCGA
>NZ_JBHUJX010000004.1:0-70690 GCF_042683745.1 Bacillus sp. CGMCC 1.16607 | reverse complement strand
TAATGGGCCAAGTCATCGAATGAAGGATTCAATTTTACAAAACAGATAATTTATGGGAGTTGGCAAGTCTTACATTTTTAATTGCCATTTAAAGCATTTCCTACTTGCCAAAAACATTCAAAAACTTAAAAAGACTTGGAAATACTATTTCTTAAAGATAAAAACATTACAGATTTGTCACCGCTTTCTAAACTAAGTAACCTTATTCGGTTAGAGTAGGAAATAATTGTTTTTCTTCTTTGGAACCCACCAATACTAGATTTACATTAAAACATTAAAACAAAGAGACTCAGCCATTGTAGGAATTCTATTTTACAGTGCCTGAGTCTCTTTTTATCTAAAAGCAGTTTTGGTTCTTTCTTTTAAATTACTATGAGTCATTTATACGAAAAAGATATAGTAATATTTTATTGAAAAATCTAATTTTCAACATATTTCGACAACGTTCCGCATAATATTTTATTACTATTAATTTAGGGAAAATTCCAACATATTAGATCATAATTTTTTAACGAAATATAATCTTTTATTTTTAAAATCTGGAGTAATTTTATAGTTCTTATACTAAAAAAATATAATTTATCATTTTATAAATGGGGTGTTGAAAAATGGAAGATTACAGTAAAAGTATCGAATTATCCATACGATCAGGAAGTACAATAATTGAGGTTGTGTCCTATGAGTGGCAAAGGGTCCATGGTTATGTACATTTGATCTCAAAAAATCTAAATAGAGATTGGATTTGCTGGAGCAGAGTGACGGGATTAAGAAAATGGGGAAATAACGGGTGGGATAGTTATCAAGCAAATTGTGCAAATCAATTTGATCCATTGGATGTTCTAGAATATTTCTCGAAAACTGATGACAGTATTATTTTAATATTAGAAGATTTCCATCCATATATGGAAAAAAGTAATGATATTAAAAGTCAATTAAGAGAAATTGTTAGAACCGCGAAAAATAAGACTATTATTCTTTCACAACCAGTTAAATATGTTCCGGAAGAACTAGCTAAAGAAATAGAAGTAATAGAGATTGAACTACCAAGAAAAGACACGATTCTCACTATTCTTGAAAAGGTAGTTGAGGAGCAAAATATTAGTAATTATGTCCTATCTGAAAAATTAATTGAATCCGCTTTAGGATTGACAGTCATGGAAGCTGAACGTGCATTTACAAAAGCTGCCATAAAAAATGGAGCATTAACTGAAAATGAAATTCCAATGATTATTATGGAAAAAGAAAACATTATTAAAAAAAGTGGACAACTTGAATACTTTCATCCTGAAGAATCCCTGTCGCTCTCTAATATTGGTGGCTTGGATAATTTAAAGGATTGGATTGAAAAAAGAGGAAACGCCTATTCAAAAAGCGCTAGAGAATATGGGCTAAACCTACCAAAAGGTGTTCTCTTATTAGGGGTTCCAGGAACGGGAAAAAGCCTAACAGCAAAAGCGATTGCAAAAAGTTGGAACTTCCCACTATTAAGATTTGACTTAGGGAAAGTTTTTGGCGGCATTGTCGGAGAATCAGAAAGAAACATCCGTGAAGCACTAGATGTAGCAAAGGCCATTTCCCCATGTGTTCTTTGGATTGATGAAATTGAAAAGGGGTTTTCTGGTATTCAAAGCTCAGGCTCGACTGATGGTGGAACAACATCTAGAGTTTTTGGGACATTTTTAACATGGATGCAAGAAAAGAAGGAACCAGTATTTGTAATTGCGACCGCTAACGATATAAGTCTTCTACCCCCAGAGTTACTCCGTAAGGGACGATTTGATGAAATATTTTTCGTTGATTTACCAACTAAAGAGGAGCGGAAAAATATTTTTGAAATACATATTAAAAATAAAAAGAGAAATCCTTATCACTTTGATTTAGAGGAATTAGCACAAAAATCGATTGGATTTTCCGGAGCGGAAATAGAGGAAGTGATTAATGAAGCGTTATTCAATGCCTTTAATAATGGTGAAGAAATAAAGACAGAGGATGTTTTATTATCTATTGCAAAAATTTGTCCATTATCTAAAACCATGTCTGAGACCATTTCTAGCTTGCGTAAATGGGCAGAGGCGCGTGCAAGGCTCGCTAGCTCTTCAACCTATGTAGAGAATTTAGAAGATAAAGAAGTACCAAGGTTAAAACAAGAAATACGAAACCCGTTTATCCTGTAAGGAGGAAGCTATGTCACTTCTATATTATAACGCAATCTATGGTACAGTCGAAAGAGCAAGAGCATTAATGGGCGCATCGCATAAAAATTTTAAGTTGTTCGATGACTATATTAAACTTGCAATTGATTCACAAAAAAGAAAAAAAGTTAAAGCTAAGTGGAGAAAAGTAGAAAATGGTAAAGAAGTTTTGTTTACACCTCATTTTTCAGTTGTAGAGATTGAACTTGATCATACTGTAGGTTTTAAATTTGAAAATAAATGGTTTCAAGTAAAAGGTGACTTATCCAAGATAAATGTAAATAACCCTTTGATTTTTGTAAGCCAACAAAAATTTGTATCTATTTCAGAAGTAAATATACGAATTATGGATGATAGCATGTTTGTAACACTAGAGGAGAGACCACTAGAGAATGAAATCATTCTTTGGGGATCTACTCAAGTAACTTTTTCTGAGTTCGATATAAATGCTGGACAAATCATATTAAAACAAAAGGGTAATCAATCACTCTATGTTAAAAAGTCCATTGTAAATGAAATTGATGGAGGAATAGAAGTAACGGCTGCTGTTAAAGGGAATCTTAATCCGAGTGAAAGTCTGATATTTAATGGTTTTGAAATCATGTCATGGTCCATTATTAATTCTTCTAATTACACCATCAGTAATCAAGAAGGAGAAGTATTAGATATTATTCAGCAAATAGGCAGTACTTTTTACCTTAATGGACAGGTTAAAAAAGATAGTCCTTTATATATTAATCAAATGCCAGTAGATTATAAGATTACTGAATGGGTAAAGCCTCAAGAAGTTAACATTAACGGATATACTTGTAAAATTTTGAATGAGAATGGCAAACAAAAAATATATGATTCCTCCATCACATTATCAAATGAACAAGTTGTATGTAATCCATTACATTCAGCTTTGAAATATACAATGAGAGTTAAGGAAAAAGAAGATGATAAAAACGGTATTTGGATAGAATTAATAGATAATAGTGATATGGACGATTCAAATTATTCAACGTTCTCACCTATCGATTACTTTTTTGAGGATGGGGTTACAGAACTAGAGGATAGTCCATCTATCCCTTTTAAAAATCGTAAAAGATTTTCTATCAAAGCAAGAAATCAGGATGAAAGAAAAATTAAACTAGCATCTACTAACTATAAAAACCCGAGAATATCTCATAGTGATCTTCCAGATGAACTATATATTCCCATTAATACTTATCAACTTGAAAAACAAAAAGAAGCAATTGAATCAATTAAAAATCGACCGCTTTCTGAACATCAAAAGCTCTTAGGACTAACAGAGAGAAAAGAGCAATCTCACATAACTTGGAAAAATTTCCAGCCGAAAGCAGTGGATGAATGGAAAGTGTTGAAGGATCTTTCGCGAGAAGGAACCGAAAAACAAAGAGCATTTGTTCAAAAGGCTTTAGCAACAGAAGACTTCGTTCTTCTCGAAGGACCACCAGGTTCTGGAAAGACAACTGCTATTATTGAACTCATTTTACAATTGATCAAACAGAAAAAACGTATTTTATTATCGGCTTCTACTCACGTTGCTATCGATAATGTCTTGGAAAGATTGCAGGAGCAAAACTTAATGGAAGGTATTCTCCCATTGCGAATTGGTGATGACAATAATATGTCTGAGTCGGTAAAAGATTTTTCAATCAATCGCATTGAACGTTCTCCATACCGAGATATAATTATAGATTCAGCAAATTTAGTATGTGGAACTACCATTGGAATTTTACAACATCCACATTTCAAAAATTCAAAAGGACATGATTATCCAACTTTACCACAATACGACTATTTAATTATCGATGAATCTAGTAAAACTACGTTCCAAGAATTTTTAGTCCCTGCCCTTTATGCAAAACGATGGGTATTAGTAGGGGATGTGCGGCAACTATCACCTTATACTGATCGAGAACATTTAGTGGCAAACTTTGAAACATTTATTAATGACAAGGGTACGAATGTTTTTTCTAGAAATGACCAAAAGGCATCCTTATTGCTATTCAAATATATTTATCAAAGGCAAACAAAATTAAAGTATTGCATAATTGAAAGTGATGAAATTATTTCAAGAATGAAAATGGAATTAATCACTCGTGCTGAACTAAATGAGTTTGAACCGAACAAAATTAGTACTGTTGCATTTTTACAGAAGGAAATTAGTGATACAGACATTAAAAATCATAAATACTTCTATACCGTAACAGAAGCTGAATGTAATAAAGGTATGCCGCATTCATGGATTCTTCCAACAGTAGATTGTTTACTAATAAAGCAATCAGAACTTGATTTAGTTAAAAAGTATATTCCTTCAAATATGCTCGTGTTAAATAGAACGGATTGGCAGAACGAATCACAATTTTATAAAATGGATGCATTTTATACAAAAAATGGTACCCCTACTTATCAAGAAAAGCCAGGAAGTAAAACGATAAAGGAAGTAGATAAAATCATCCAAGCAAACAATGACTTTCTTAAAACAAAAAGTTGGGCGGAAGAATTAGTTTGGCGGATGGTAAGGATTTATGAACTTCAGTATACAAATAAACCATCAAGTTGGTTAGAGAGAGATATACATCACTTAACACCGGTTTATAACAGCGAGTATGTAATAGAAAAATATGATGTTGTAAAGGACATATCGTTGCCCTCTATTTTAGAAAGCCTAAAAGTCGGGGTCGGAAAACGTAGAGAAAATGATCGTTCTACTGTTTTAAATTCTGGCTTTGATCCTCATGTTAGAAAGTTTAGATATGAAATTTTAGATTATCAACATCGAATGCATCCAGAAATCTCAGAATTTCCGAGACAACAGTTCTATAACTCAGACAATGCTTTAAAGGATTCAAGTAAACTTAAGAGAGATTGGACATATACAAGATACTCCTCAAGGAATATCTGGATTGATGTCGAGGGAACAGTTGAACGGAATTATAATTTCGACGAAGCAAAACGATTGGTAGATGAAGTAAGGCATTTCGTTAATTGGGCTAAAAATAACCCAAAAGCTGACGGTACTGAATGGACAATCGCTTGTCTAACTTTTTATCGAGGGCAAGAGACTAAGATTCGTGATCTTCTACGTGACTATACAAAACTTCCTAATAAATATAGTCAATTTGAAAAGGATAAAGTAAAGATTGTTTTATATACGGTCGATAAGTTTCAAGGAAGAGAATCAGATATTACATTCTTATCGATGGTACAAACTGGTCGTGACGGATTTATGGATAACCCAAACCGGTTAAATGTTGCACTGACTCGTGCTAAATACCAACGAGTTGTTATAGGAAAGCGAAGTTACTTTTTATACAGATCAGCCTCTGATCAATTAAAAAATTTAGCTGCAAGTGCAGTAAAAATGGACTGAGAGAGTGGTTTTCAATGAAGGTTACATTGCAAAGAGAAGAGAATATACAGGTATTTGACGCGATTGCTACATTAGTAGTGTTTGAGAGTAATCGTGAGGATCTGCACTCAATCATGAGAGAAATTAGAAAATATGGTGTAAATTATGATATTTTAAGAGATTTACTTGAGATTGAAAACTCCGATTATATCGTAAAAGGAATCATTCAATATTTAAAACAAAATGGATTACTAGATGAGCAAAATACAATAACAAAGTCTGGAGAAATATTCTTACAAGATAAACAATATCCCAACTTAGAGAGAGGTAAATTTAAATTTTGGTTTATAGATGACTCACTATTTGGTGCCCAACTTATTCATTTTGAAAGAGTAAGGGAATCTAAAGAAGTTAGAAATTTAGTAGAGTTTGAAAAAGGGTTATCGTTAGAAAGAAAATCGTTTCAGGGAGTTTTGAGACAAGAGCTTGGAGAATTTACATTATTAAACTTTGATCGACAACCAAATTCTACTATTAAAATAGCTCACTATCCTGATTTGAGAACGGTATATTCAATTGAGTGGGACATTGATACCAAAAGAGATCAACCATCACTAGTTACACTTACAGGTGAAATACGTAGTAGACGTGGAAATGAGAAATCATTTTCAAGAAAGAATATATCTATAAATAACGATATTGACATTAAAGATATATTAATAAAAATTATTAAAGATAACAAAGAACAATTGCATTGGAACCATGAAGTAGAAGCCTTCGAGTTTCCAATTGACAAGGATACTCATGAGTCTGATTTACTAAGTTTTACTACATTAATCGGGATTACAAAAGTGGATACTCATTTTGGATCCTTTAATCAATCCGTAATTTCTGACGTGCCTATCATGCCTGCAAATAGAGATGATGCAAAGGTTTGGTTCGAGAAAGTGATTAGTGATACTGCTTCGAAGAATTTTATTAATTTGGATGAATTTAATGCAATGCTAAAGGAGACAATTTCGAGAAAGGAATTTAAATATTATACATCCTCACTACAAGCATTGGCCCATGATGATTTTGTTTCCCAATTTAAAAAAGAACGAAAAGAAAGGGAATTCTGGCATCTACAGGCAACAGTTGATCTTCATCCTCCAAAAGGGAATGAGTTTATCATTAATAGCAAACATGTGGGGGTTGGAGAGCAATATTCAATGAAAGAAATAGTAAAGATGCTAATTGGTTCAGAGAAACCAGAAAAGTTGGTGTTTTCTAGCAAATATTTAAGTAACTTTTATCAAATAAAGAAATTTAGTTTATTTGCTGAGGCGTTTTCTTATTACGGAGTTGAAGATATTTCTGTTGTAACGACTGATTACATAGATTTAGGGAATTCCAACATTTCGTTAGATTTATTCTATAACGTATATGGTGAGGATAGAAAAACTTGGCCACATGATCGATATTTTGCTTTTAAAACATCGGGGAAATGGATCTATTTTAAAATGACTGCTGAACTCGACCAATGTACTTATGACCAAAATATAAAAGCAGATGAATTATCTATTGATACGCAAGGTAAATGGAGGGATATCTCTTTTATTCAGCTTGAAAAAGATATTTTTCCTCTTGAGCTAAAAGAATACGCTGACAAAAAAGAAGGTGTAACAAGTGCTAACTGAAATGATAGAACCTAAAGTAAAACAGACTATCCAAAACTACGAAGACCAAATTATTGAAGATATATGGGAGATTCACACGCCTTTAGATCATAATCAACCTGTAAATACTACCTATTTTTTAAATCAAAAGATTAGTAGTGCCAAACAAATGGTATGTATTGTATCGAACGAGGAATTACATTATGAGATACAAAGAACCATACAACAAATATCTGAAAGAGGAATTCGAGTTTATCTTTTAACTAATCAAAATTATACAGGTCATCATAATACAATAGTCGGGAAGTGCTTAACTCGTTATAATCGTTTTTTTGTGGGAACAATCGTACTAATAGATCCTACTATTCAAGGTGATGGCCAAGGTTTTATGACTTCTTCAACTGTTTTTTCAGATCAAGACGCTTTTCATCCGATTGTAGATTTATCCTTTAAGCAATTAAATGAAGCATATGAGTTCTTCATTTGGAATTTTTGGAAGGAAGCCGACTATGAAATAAAAACAAGAGAGGAGGCTCTTCAACCTGGGATTGTACAGGATCCTCCATTTGATTTATTCCCTTTAGTAAAGCCAAAGTTTTTACAGTACAATAAGCAATCAGTTTCATTGTTAACTGATCAAATTATAGTTCAGTTGCAACAGTCTTCTTCTTCTATTTATATTATGTTAGAAGACTTATCGACCATTCCTATCCTGCAGCAACTGTTGTTAATGAAGGCTGAACAAGGAATTCAAATTTCTGTATTTACTAAACCTAATAAAAGAAATTTTATCTTTTTGCAGTCTCTTGTCAAACAAGGAGCCGCAGTATTTGGTTATGACTCAATCAAAAGCCCCTTCATATTAATTGATGGAAAAGATGGTGTAATATTTACTGACTCATCGTTAGAAAAACATACATTTGGATTCAAAATGGATCCTCAAGATGTTTATCAACTAAGTAAGATTGTGAATATATATCAGTCTTCTCAAAGGATACAGCTGTACTCATCAAAAAAATTGGGAGAAATCCAGTCACGCCAGATATTATTAGAAGAAAATGCAGAACTATATAACGAAACAGAGTATTCTATTGTTCGAGATGAAGCTGAAATTGATTTAGGTAAACTAATAGCTCCTAGATTAAGAGATTTACTGGAGGAAAACCTTGAGCCTTCCTTTTCGCATGATGGATTGGTAAAAAAGGTTAATTATAGTTGGGAGATTGCTCCAAAGACCCGTGATGATAAAGCCACAAGAGATCCATTATATGCTGATTGGAATAGGGAAGTAGACAGATTTAAAGAATATCTTTTAAAAATTAAGCAAGTTGCTAACTATTCTGAGGAAAGAAAAAAATCTCTTTCCGAGAAAGCAGAGCATACCTTCAATATGCTTAAACGATTTTTCTTAGGTAAATCACAATTATCTACAGAAATTATTGAAAATGTAGATAAACTAATCACCATTCTAAATGCCAATCATATTTTACGACTTGATGATGTTGAAAAAATGGTAAGAGATGCAAATGAATGGGCTCAGAAGATTGAAGTTTCAAAAGAAGAAATAGAAACGGAAATTGATAAGAGTGAACAAGAACTTGAATGGAATAAAAGGCGAGAATCCATTTTGGGTGAAATAGAAAGTCTAAATGGAAAAATAAATGATCTAATGAAAGAAAAAGACACACTACAAGATGAGAAAATAGCGATAAGGACAGAAAGAAATACCGAATTGGATGAAATAACTCAAAAGTTAGATAAAGCCAGTCTTCAGATTGAAAAAATTAGAAGTGAGCATTCCTTAGAAATAGAATTTATTCAAACCAAGGAAACCTTCAGTCATTTATTTAAACAAATAGATAAAGGATTCCTAGATCTACGGGCAAAGAAGAAGAAGCCAAAGGAACTAAAAAAAGTGTATGAAAGACTTATAAAAGAATTATCTGCCGAAATGGAGAAAATAGGGAAGCTAGAATTACTTAATTCTATAATCGAACATTTCAAAGACGGTGAGGAGGATAAAAATCTTACAACAATAAAAAAAGAGCTAGCGAACCATCCAGTTCTTAAAACAACGGAAGAGTCTTTTACAAATTTCAAAAGTGTAATAGATGAATATAACGATTGCAGTAAAAAGGTTGATGAACTAGAAAGTAAGAAAAAAGAATTAGACAAGGCCTTTTCAATCTTAGAATCTTCTTATATGGAAAAAGAAAAGAAAGTACAGCGACAATTAGATGATATTACTTCTAGCATAAATAGGAAAAACGATGATCTCGAAAAACTAGGGAAGACATTTTCATATAAGCCTTCTGAAATATCAAAGGGTGATGACTCTTTAAAAGCAATGTTTAAAAAAAATAATACCTCCGCTAAAGGTAATTCCAAAAACGATACTTTAGAATCGTTCCAGAGCAATTGGCCGAAACAAGAGTTACCAGCAATCGGAACTTTATATTCTCTTAATCAAAATCGCCAGTTAGCTATTTCTATGTGGAAAGACCTTGAAATCGGCGAAAAAGAATCATTTCGACTTGGTGCTGACTTAGTAGTTGAAAGGAATGATAGAAAGTGAAAGAGGTAAAAATTATCCTAACTATTTCTGAGGATGGAGAGATATCTGCAGAAACTCAGGGAATGGTAGGTTCCGTGTGCTTAGATGAATTAGAAAAATTACTAGATGGTGTAGAAGATATCGAAAGCGTTGTTAAGACAGAAGAATATTATCAATCAGAAGAAAAGGCAAATGTACTTAATAAAATGAATCGGAGTTGGTAGGTAAATGAGTGCAAGAATAAAGTCAGTTATGCCTTTATTGGATCATGAATCTATATGTCGTGCTCTCGATATAATGGGTGAATCCTACAGAAACAACAATAATCAAATTACCATAAACTCTCGTTCTAGATACATGCGGGCTACCTTAACTAAGGGACCTGATGGAAAGTATATTTTAACGGGGGATAGTGACGATCTTACAAGTGGATTTAAGTCGAGGTTAATTGAGGAATATAAAAAAGCTTACAATCAAAAGCTTGTTAAAATTAAAGAGGAAATTGCTAGACAAGAGATATTACGAAAAAAACAGATAGAAAATGAGCTTCGTAGGAAGCTTGAAAATGAAAAGAGAATGGAAATTGAAAAAAGAAGAAATGAAGAACAAAAAAGATTATTTGATCAGAGACAATTAGAAGAACTTGCCCGAACAAAATCATCTGAACAGGCTATACAGAATACACATGTTTCTATAGAAGACGCTCAAATTGAATTTAATATAAAAAAATTAGAAGAAGAGAAACGATTATTAGAAGAGGAAAAGAAGCAGTACGTAGATAGTCAAAAACAAAAAATATATGACAAGGCTCGAAAACTTGGATATTCTATCAAAGAAACGGAAGAACAGGGTTCCGTCAAGCTAATGCTGGTGAAGAGAACATATTAAAGAAGGGAATACCATGATTAATATTTACGATTATGAGTGCTCAAGCGAAATATATGGTCCAGGAAAAAGATTTGTTATTTGGGTTCAAGGATGTAGGCTCCATTGCAAAGGCTGCTGGAATACCCAAATGTGGTCAACTTCTCCTAAAAATCTAATCCATTGGTCGCATTTATTTCAAATGATTTCTGAAGAAGATGGAATTGAAGGAATCACCCTTATAGGTGGGGAACCTATGCATCAAGCTGAAGAGTTAATTCAACTTTGTTACAAGGTAAAAGAAATCGGATTATCGATTGTTTTATTTACGGGATTTGAGGTTGAAGAGTTAACAAGGAGCTACGAGAAAGAAATCATTAAAATGAGTGATATCATCATATCCGGTAGATATATAGAAGAACAAAGAAATGTCTATCTTCAATGGAGAGGTTCAAATAATCAGCAAATAATATTTAATACAGATAGGTATATAGATTATATTCTAGATGATGCTAATTATTGTGAAATTAAACTAAATGATAATGGTGAGATCATCATATCGGGTTTTCCTGATGAAGACCTTTTAAAGGAAATAGATAAGTGATGGAGGCTCAGCCCTTTTTTTAGGGCTGATTTTTATTAAATGGTATTTAATCTAGAAAATAATAAATAGTTTTTATAACCCGATTTTGTAAGAATAATTAATTATTACGACAAAAAGTGACAAAATATCTAAAGTTATATTTAGTACTCGTTTTCTTGGTAATGAAGTATTGAAGGATTATACATAATTAATGGAGGCATATCATGAATCAACAAGTAAATGAACTTTGTAATCCACATAATAGCCCTTTTTTTTCAATATTAAAGAATCGAATCTTAAACAAAAATATAGAAAAAGGCTGGGAAGGTTTAATAGATAGAATAATAGATGCTACTACTGAAGTTGAAAACAAGTGGAATTTGCCAGATAAAAATGATTTTTTAAATAAATTAAGGAGTGTACTATCAAATAGTGAGTTCTTACCGAATAGTCCACTGATGGTAAATATATCTGAACCTAAACGCAGGTTGTTTGCATGTTTTGCATTAGATGCCCGCAAACCAATGACAGACTTCCTAATTACTGCACGGAATATACATGATGGTATGGGTGGAGTTGGTTATTCCCTTGACCATTATAAAGAACCTGCAGATATTTCTGAATTTATCAAGGAGTTTGATAGTGATACAGTTGCAAATCAGGAAGGTAGACCAAGGCCGGCTTCAAATGCTGTTACAATCTCTATTGACAATCCTGGTGTTGAGGCTATATTTGAACAAGCTGGGAACACAAAAGTAACTAATCTGAATGTTGGGATTACTGAAGAATTTATGTCGAGATTAATTTTGGGAGAGAAAGAAGCTCAAAATACGTTTAAAAGACTTGCAAATTCTATTCATAAGACTGGTCAACCAGCAATCGTTTTTACAGATAGAATTCCACAAATTTCCTTAGAAGAGCAAGCCCCTTTTGCAGCAAATGTATGTGGAGAATCCCCTTTAGCAGCAGATGAATCAGCGCTATTAGGATCTTTAAATTTAGTAAAGTTTATAAAACCTTCTGAACAAGGCGGGTCATTTACATTTGATGAAGGAAAATTTAAAGAGGTTGTAAGCATAGCTGTACGTTTTTTAGACGACATGCATGAAATTCATGATCATGCATCTCCAGAATTAAAAACAAATACATTGGCGACAAGAAAAATTGGTGTTGGTATAATGGGCTTTGCACATATGATTGCTTTATTGGGAATCAGATATGGGTCACAGGAGTCTATTTTATTGGCTGAAAATATTGGTAAATTGATTATGGAATCTGCGAAGGAAGAATCGGAAAAATTATCTATGCTACATGATTGCTTTCCGGCTTTTAATGAAGGATTAGGGATAAAGAAACGTAGAAATGCACTTCTTTCTGCTATTGCACAAACATCTACCTTGTCTTTGCTTGTAAATACAAGTAGTGGTATAGAACCTATTTATTCCCACTACACAAAACAAAATATCCTTGGTCATAGTATTAATGTATTAGATCCAATTATTGAGTATTATGTAAAACAGGCTGGCCTAGATGTGGTTGAAGTTACTGAAAAATTGCAATCAGGTATTTTACTTGAAACAATTTTGGGTCCAAAGTTAGCTGGAATACTCCCATGTGCATTAAATATCCCTGGTGATGAGCAAATCGAAGTGCAGGCAGCTTTTCAACGATATATCGACGGGGGAATAAGTAAAACTTTAAATTGTCCTAATGATACCCCTATTGATCAAATTGAAAAATGGATTTTGAAAGCATACGAATCCAATGTTCTAGGATTAATGATTTACAGGGATGGCTCAATAATTGAGCAGCCATTAGAGGGAGTAAAATAATGAAGAAACCTTTTTTTATTTCTTTTGATGGTCCAAAGGGAGTAGGTAAATCAACCTTACTCGAGGGGGTATATCAGCATCTCTCTAAGGAATATACTGTAACTAAATTAATAGAAAAGGAGCTTGACCCCTTTCGTGACCAAGTAAAAGATATACTATTGGGAAAGAACGAATTAAATCTACAATTAGAACTTGAAGTTATTGATTTACTAGCAAAAGGAAGGGCTTGGATTACACAGGAATACATTCAAAAGGCGAATACCGATTTTATTTTAATCGATCGATGGTATCCTTCAGATGCTGCTTTTAGAAAGCTACATTCATTCGATACGTGTCTTGAAATAAACTTAAATTATGGTGTTGCAGTTCCTAATCTGATTATTGCAACTACTTGCAATCCGGAAGTGTCAATGCATAGAGCGACATCAAGAGAAGATGGTTTAAGGAGTATTGTTATTCATGATATGAAGGATCATATCGAGTCAACCACAAGATTTGAGATTGCATTAAATAAACATAACTGGTATCTAACCCCAACGGATAAAAGTAAAGAAGAAGTAGTTGAAAATGTGATAACCGGGATAATGAATAGAATATTAAAGTAAAATACACCCGATTTATATTTATATGTATCCTAAAAAATTTTTTTGTGAAATTAAATAGGTAAATAAGGTTAGTTTGAATTGGTGAACTAGTTTTTGATTATTTAAAAAGGAGATATCTTTTGAAAAATACCACTACACCATTCTATCTGTGATCCATCAAAGGAAAATGGTTATTTCTCGTTAAATTTTGTGCACAGTTCATTAAATATATTACACACTCTCATCTTAGGGGGGGCATGATATGATAGCTGCTCGACCCTTTGATATATATAAGGGTTTATAATTGTTTAGCAAAAGAAGAATGGATTGAACTTCCACCTGATCTCATCAAGGAATATTTGGATCAGAAAAGCAGAACAAACAGGGAGGGTGGACCAGAAAGGAATTTTCCTAAAAAAACAGTGATTTGTATCTAATAAAATAGTTGATACCAAAAAAGAAGATACCCACAATAAAAATGGGTATCTTCTTTTATTATACTTCCTTTTCAAGGTTTGCTTGTTTGATTATGTCCATCATCTTTTCAATTTGTTCATTACTAAATGTTTGCCCTTCTCCTAATTTGAAAAGTACTGGGCTAATAAAAGCACATAATGCCCCAATTCCTCCAACTATTAATCCTCCAAGTTGATAACCGTTCATTAAATTCCCTCCGTTTTCATTTTATACAACGTTTGTGATATAATGTTGTCATATGATGTTAGATATATATTAACATTAATTATTTTTGTTTTCAACAACACTTAATAAAATAAATTGTCAAAATTGATAACGAAAGGGGAGGTGTGGAGTAAAATGGAAACGAGTTTATATGCCTCATTGTTAAAGGAATATATTTCCAATTCAGGGCTAAGTTTAAGTGAAATAGAAGAAAAAATGAGAGAAAGAGGTTTTAATAAGAATAAAGCTTATTTAAGTCATCTCCAAAATGGAAAGAAAAAGTCACCTTCTAATGATATAAGTATTGCATTAGCTGAAATAACAGGTGGAAACCCAATAAGGCTTATTACAACTGCATTAATTGAAGAAATCCCATCTTTTGAAACCTATTCAATCATAGAAACAATAAGTACTTTTATTGCAACGGTTCTTTCTATTAATAAAGAAGCATTTAGTAAATTCTTCAGTCAATTCTTAAGGGATACAGTAGATGAGAGCGTAACAGAAGAAGACATACTTGAATTATCTACATATTCAGACCTAAAAACTATTTTTGATTTGGTTGTTAAAGAATATAAACAAACTCAGATGCGAGCTATTATGGATGTAATTAAATTAACCAGTTCAGAAAAAAGTGGCGGAACCAATATCCTACATTTACTGAACGACATAAAACAAGATGAAGAAGTGTATTTAATTGAATGCCTAAATGTTTATAGGAAGCTTAGATTAGAACCATCAAAGCTTTTAGAAAAAGAATAAACGAATTGAAATATAAATCCGTTTTTTATTTATGAAAGTGATGTCATGACCTAACAAAAGGAGTGGGATGAAGGAGGTCGATGATTGACTTTTGTTTAAACCCTTCCAGTATGTGCTACAATTAAATGTAATTAACATATTGTTTTTTAAAGGAGTAGTACTTTAATGACAAATGAAGAAAATCTGCTAGGAATAACACAAATACTAGAAAAGCAATTCTCTTATAATAATTACAATGGATTCGATAATTCAGTTCTACCATATAGCCTAAAATTAGGTAAGCATAACATACTGATTTCAGCTCCCCATGCTGTTAATCATATTAGAGAAAATAGAGTAAAGAAAGCAGATATATATACCGGTACAATAGCTTCAATAGTTCAATTACATACTAATGCATTTTGTATATATAGCAATAGAATTTCTGAGGAGGATCCAAATTATATAACTGGAGGACAATATAAAGAAGCAATTAAAGGAATCTGTAATCAATTTGGAATAGATCTTATTTTGGATATACATGGAGCTGATCTTAATCGGGAATTTGATATTGACCTTGGTACAATTTATGGAAAATCAATTAGTAATGGTAAAGTTGATTCCATAAAAAACATCTTTAATAACAATGGAATAAATAATGTGAAAGTTAATGAAGTTTTCTCAGCATCTCACCCTGGTACAATTACTTATTTTTCAAAAAACTCTTTAAATGTCAGTGCAATCCAAATAGAGATTAATCGTTTTTTTCGTGATCCCAATTCTAACTTGGGTGCTTATACATCTTTGATAAATTCATTAATAGATATAGTTAATCATTTTAAGAAGGAATGATAGGTATGGAACCTGAACTCAAATTCCGTTTACTAACTGAATGTTCATATGTAGCTAGGTTACAAATTGAATTAAATCCGGTTGACTTAGAAAAGAATAATTTAAAGGAGTATCTTTATGTAAATATCATTAGTGATACTAATGATGAATTAATTAGATGTCTAGTACTTTCAAATGATAAAGTAGAAGTTCGAAGTGCAAAGCTTTCAAAAAGGTGTCTTAATTTAATAGGTAAAAATAAGGAATTCATTTATGTTCAGCAAATTCCTTTTGAGTTTGTAAATAGGAGTATACCTAAAATAGAAAATATTAACAGGAAGGAGGTATTTGCTTCAAGGGAATTAATTGAAAAGTATACCAGCCGAGTTGAATTGGTAAACTTTACAAATGGGTATAGAATGATTGTTAAATTGAAAAGCTCTGATTCTAGTCAACACAGTAACAAAGTTTTTATAAATAGGTATCACTTATTACTACTTGGATTAGATAAAGATGTTAATGGAAAATTAGTCATAATTAGTGGACAGGCTAAAAATAATTTCAACCTCTTCAAGAGGCTTATTTTATGGATAAAGTTATTCCTCATAAGAACTATTAGAAAGGTTGGGTATTTTTTTATAGGATATCGTGAGTTAGATTTGAGAGTTGGATATATATATCCGTTTGATGAAAATCATAAGGTTGCAAGGATGCACCCTAACATAAGAAAATTTTTAGGTTTAGAAGAAAATGATAGATTGGTAGTATCTTATGATAATAAAAGATGTAGTTTGCCTGTTCTAGATTTGGATACTGATCATGTAAAGGAAGTATTTAAAATTGAAAATGAATTTATAGATAGTCATTTATATATTGGTATTCCAGCAACAACTAGAAATCAGTTAGCTGTACCTAATATAGGATCAGTAATAAAAGTAAGAAGAAGTATGAAATTTTTGTTGAAAAAACATATAAACAACCTTATCTTACCATTATTAGGACTTATTTTTGCTATTGTGAGTACTATTAAGGCAGAGAATTTAAGTCAAATAGTGACCAATATTGTTTTAGTTTTAATAATTTCACCTGTTGTAATATTTGCATCATTATCAGAAGAGAGAGCAAAAGTTAAATAGTATTGCTTGTGTTTATTTAGTGTTAAGAAAAAAATATGAATTTTTTAGGATAAGGATTTAAGTGCTATCTATCGAAAGAATAAATTAAGTAAATAAAATTAATGAACTGTAGGTGAGTAATTTGATTTTTACAATGAAGGAAGCTGAAGATATTGTTTATAAATCATACCTTAGAGCAATTACTAATATTAGTGAAACACATGATTCAAAAGTAAAAAGACCAGATCTTACAAGAAAACTACTTGATTTATTAGGTTCTCCAGATAAAGGTAAAAAGTTCATTTTAGTAACTGGAAGTAAGGGAAAGGGTTCAACTTCTAGATTTATTTCATCATTATTAGGTCATTTAGGGTTAAAAGTTGGTTTATTTACTTCTCCTCATTTGGTTAATTTTAATGAGAGAATAAGAATCAATGGCAAATCGATTTCAGATGAAGATTTCATCAGAATAAGTAACAAGGTTGTAAAGCCATTGGACACCATTGAATCAGAACTTGAACCACATGTATATCAGGGTCCTGTTGGTGTTGCATTAGCTATAGCAACACTCTATTTTAAAGAAAATAACACAGATATTAATGTAATTGAATGTGGTAGAGGTGGAAGGTATGATGATACAAATATTCTTGAAAATGATTGGGCGGTAATAACCCCAATTATGGAAGAGCATATACTTAATCTCGGCCCAACTATAGATGATATTATCATTCATAAGTTAGGGATTATTAAACCTTCTACTAAATATGTATGTATTAGCGAGCAATATGAGGACCTTCAGAAATTTAAAAAAAGTATAAACGAAAATACTCTAGAAAATTGTTCTTATTATGGAGAGGATTTTTTCTCATACAATATTTCTCTAAGTCAAGAGGGTACAAGATTTGATGTAAAGACTAAAAACAATATTTTTGACAATATTAAAATTCCACTTCTAGGAAGTTTTCAAGCAGTAAATGTAGCCACTGCAATAAAAGTTTGTGAAGATGTTGTTAACGATATAAGTTACAATACTGTAAAAAACTGTTTTGGTTCAATTCAATGGCCTGGAAGATGTGAGATAATTGATAGTAATCCAACTGTCATTGTGGATGGAGCTATAAATGAAAAGTCCGCAGAATATGTACAACAAGTTCTAGAGAACATTAAAGGTGAGAATATAGTATCTATAGTAGGAGTGCCAGTTGATAAAGATTACAAAGGTGTTTTAAGGGTAGTAAGTCAATTTTCAAAAAAAGTAATAATAACAAAACCTGATATTTCCCATTTGGTTTTTCCAACTAATGCTAAAGAATATGCCTTATCATTTAATAGCAACATTGCTGAAACAAGTTTACTTCATGAAGCTGTAGAATTAGCCAAAAATGAAAAAAATATTGATTTAATATTAATTATAGGCACACAAACTCTTATTGCAAATGCAAAGAGAATGTGGAATCAAAGTTTATTGGACATTGGTTTATAGCATAAAGGCTTTTATTTACCAGTCAGAGGATGATGATATGAAATCATTTATTAATGAAGCTGCTGAAAATTGTGGTTGGAAAGCAGAAAAAATCATTGAAAAAGGTGATTATCTTACTAAATACTCCAAAAATGGTTATTATTTTTACTCTGATGGAATATCTACTATACCTATTAACAATCAGAGTCCAAATATAGCAGTTAATAAAGTACATACATCAGTGATACTTGAAAATGAGAATATTCCATGTATAAAAACTAGAGAAATTAATTTTGAAGAAATAGAACATGTTCGAGGTTTATATTATCATTTCGCGAATGAATCAAATCCACGAATAGTATTAAAGCCGATTGATGGAAATAAAAGTGAGGGGTTATTATATTATGATTCTTTAAAGGAATTAGAGGATTTCTCGATAATAGCACCAAAAAATAAAAGATATTGTATTTCTAGCTATTTTGCCCATTTATGTGAAATTAGATTTATACTGTTTCGTAATAGCGTAGAATTCTATTATCTTAAACCAAATAATGAGTCAAATCATTTAAGACCTATAATAGATAAAACAATAAACCTACATGAAGATACAATAAGTAAGTTGCGAAATTTGGCTGAGAAAGCTTCGGTAAGCTTAGGTTTCGATTATTTATCCATTGATTTTTTAATTGGTAATAAAGATGAGAAGATTATAGAGGTAAATTTAAATCCAAATTTATACTCTTTGATTAGAAACCATCCTGAATTCTATCAGAGATGTGTGGAATTGTTTGAAAAAATGTTTAATTATAAAGAACAGTTGTTACTAGAACGGATTAAAAAAAGTTATAAACAAGAGAAATAATTTAAAAAGCTATTTTAGGTAAACATCACTACACCATTATCTATCTGCATTCAACACCCTGTCCAACTTGAGTGTGTGAACAATAGAGTCAAAAAATCTCTTTAAATTGCTAACATTTTGCTAACGCAATCCAGTGAAAAACGATTAAATCTTGTTAAAGATGTTACAGACAAAAATTAACAAAACCTTGATTTACCGCACTTTTAACACATAGAATGTAAGATATTACACCCTCTCACCATAGGGGCGGCATGATGTAATAGTTGCTCAATCCCTTGATATATAGGGTTTTGAAGATGTTTACTGACAAGAAGCTAACATAATATAAAAATTCAAAGAGGCTTTTCATTAGTTATCCCAACTTTTGAGAAGCCTCTTTATTTATTTATTTAACAACGTGTTCCACTGTAAGTTAAATAACTTCAAATGGGTGCTTTTCCAAAATAACTGGAAGGCATTTTTTTTGCGTTACAAAAAAACTAACTTGTTTTACGATTTACCGCAAGATTTGGAAAGTTTCTTTACACTTGTGATGGTATCCTTCTTATTAAAGTAACAAGTTTATTAACATATATAGGTAGTTAGACACTAATCAATGTCGTCACTGGAGAGTTTTTTGATTGGTACGAAAATATGATAGGAAGAATTAAGGTTATGAATATTTTCAAACACTTGAATAAGTTCAATATCGGATTCCTCTGTTTCTTGTTTCGAAATTTTTAAAAATCTTGCAAAGTCAGTAATAAAGACATCTCCTATATCTAGTAGGTCACCAGAATATTTAAACTTAGCACAAAAAAATTGTTGAACTTCTACTGTGAAATAATTTGGTTTATTGATTTTTAGATTTTGTGGAATCCCGATTAGAGCCTTGAATTTAGTTGAGTTTGGCTGGCAATTGGAATAGATGATATAACACGAACTACTGATTGTTTCATCAATGCTGTTTACGAGCATTCTCGAAAAGAAACGAATCTTATCTTTAAAATCACTTTTTGCTAAATCAACTTCAAATGCTATCCCACTTATTCGAGTTGTTTTAAAATTTGTTAGTGTAAAATCGGCAACGATATCCCCATTGATGTTTTTTATCGGCCTTTTAATTACTGAAGGAATGTCTTCTAGAGCTATGGTCTTTCCATTTTTTCTTAGAGAGCTTGGGGAGATACCATATTGGCTTTTAAAAGCGCGGGTGAAGGACGATGGAGTTCCAAAGTTTAGTTGATACGCAATTTCTGTTAATGATAAGTTATCGTTTTGAATGTATTGAACAGATGCATTTAATCTTCTTGATAAAGTGTATTGGTTTAATGAGCAGCCCATTATTGCAGAAAAAAGTCTATGAAAATAATATTTAGACATATTCAAGGAATTTGAAACAGACTCCAATGATAATGGTTGTTGCAAGTTGTTTTCAATATACAATAAAGATTTTTCAATTACTTCATAATGTTCCACCTTGTCACCTAATTTCAAATATTTATTCAATTCTTGCATATCTAACTTACTATAAGAAGTTTGATTCTGCAATAACTAGGGTCGTTTATAAAATTTGTATTTACTTTAAGAGTAAAAATATTATTGGAGGGAATCACATGAATAATAAAAATGAAAAAAAACTAAGAATTACGGGAAAGAGTTTAATGCGATGGGCAGGTCTTTTTGCAATACTAGCAGGGGTTTTATATATATGTATTCAGTTTATTCACCCAGAGGATCATATATCTTCTGTTAGCACAAGCTTATGGGTCGTCATTGCATGTAGTACCAGCATTATGTCTCTTTTCAGTCTGATAGGAATTACAGGAATCTATACGAGACAAGCGGAAAAGGCAGACTGGCTTGGGCTAATTGGTTTTATTTTTTTTAGTATATTTTGGTTAATTTCTATGAATTTTAGTTTTAACGAGGCTTTTGTTTTGCCGTTACTTACAACTGATGCTCCGAAGTTTGTAGAGGGAATAGTAGGGATATTTGGTGGAACCACCAGCACAGTGAATCTTGGTATTTTCCCAATATTAGCACCAATTGCGGCGATTCTGTATTCGCTTGGTGGACTCTTGTTTGGAATCGCAACTTTTCGTGCGAGAATCTTCCCACGCATGGCAGGTGCTTTGCTTTCCTTCGCAGCCGTTGCCACCTTTGCTACTGCCGTAATTCCTCATCCATTCGATAGGATATTGGCAATTCCGATGGGATTAGCTCTTATTTGGTTGGGGTATGCTCTTTGGTCAGATCGTAGAAGAATCAGTCCTGATTGATTTTTATATCTTAACCTATTTTATTATTACAAAAAATATAAATTTAGTTATAAAGACGACTATTAAAGTAACGGATTTTAGTTGAACAAGAACTTTCATTTTAAACAGGATCATTTGCTACGCAGTACAAATATATCATTCTTTAGAAAATGATATTCTATAATCGGATAGATTGCCAAAGATCAAAAGCCTAATTCCTCGGTAAAAATAAGGAGGATTAGGCTGTTACACTTCCAATCTTTGAATTTTTATCTATTTAGTAAGCAGTTAACAGCAAGTGGTAAATTACGCGGCAACTGCTGGTGAAGAAGAGAGGGTATGGTGCGTTTTTTGTGGCTGTAATTATGATCGCAAATGCAAACATTTTGCTAACACAATCTAGTGAAAAACGGTTAAATATCGTTAAAGGTGTTACAATACTGTTTTGTCAAATAACTTGATTTACCGCACTTTTTAATCTCATCGTTAACGATATTACACACTCCCACCTTAGAGGCGGCATGATGTAATCTCCCAACAACCCTTTATATTCTAGTGTTTAAATGAAACCCGAAAGATTTATTATCGAGGCTTCTCATAAGTTAAACAAACTTTTGAGAAGCCTCTTTTTTCATGTCATCGATGTATGAAGAAATGCATTTCTATTCGTATCATCATAAGAGTGAAGTATTCAAAAATGTCAATATTAATTTTAAAATCAACTATACGATTACAAGTAACCCACATTTTTCGTTGAGTACCGTTACTCGCCAGGTTTTAAGGTACCTGCATCAGCACAAAATGACCAAGCTGATTCGATCATCCTGACGTTTGGATAAGCTCATAATGACCTATAGAGATACCCTTGTTGACCCAAGCAATACCATAGATTTCATCATTAAAGTATTTCAAAGATTACCTCAAAAAATAAAATAATGTCCTCCTATTCGATTTCCATCAAGCAACAATATTTATAAGAACCTGTCCTTTTACCGATTTTATTTCTATATAACCTGTGAAGGGGCTTATACCAATCGGTGGGCTGCTCGCGTCTTACGACCGTGTCTTGGTTTCTTCTTAAAACTCATTAAAGGAGAGGTTCAGCTTGAGTAGGTTATTAATCAATGAAAGTCCGGTAATGATTATTCCTAGTTTGGCAATTAAGATTGGTTTAAATGAGGCAGTGATATTGCAGCAAATACATTATTGGCTTGGAATCAGCAAGCATAAAATTGAGGGGAGAACGTGGGTTTATAATACATATGAAGAGTGGCAGAAGCAGCTGCCATTTTGGTCAGTGAGTACGATTAAGCGGACGATTCGCTCGTTAGAGATGCTAGGATTACTACTATCTGAAAATTGGAATCGGATGAAAATGGATAAGACAAAATGGTACAGCATTGATTATGAAAAATTACAGGAGTTTGAAGATAGCTTGCCCGAGAGTCAAGCAACTCCTATCGAGGAAATAACACCTGAGAAAGATTCGGTGGAGATGGAGGAATCCGAAGTCAATTCTACCGTGAAAAAGGTGATTCCATATGGTGAAATTATTGGCTATTTGAATGAGAAGACGGGAAAGAATTTTAAACTAGTTTCTATTAAAACGAGGGAACTGATTCATGCCAGATATGGTGAAGGTTTTACAGTTGAAGATTTTAATAGAGTGATTGATTTAAAGTCAGCTGAATGGCTGTCTGACCCTGCGTGGAATAAGTTCCTGCGACCTGAGACATTGTTTGGGACAAAATTTGAATCTTATCTTAATCAACAGGAAGGGAAAAAGAGACTAACTGAGGAGGATTTCAACCTTGATGAATAAGAAAGAGCTTTATAAGTTGATGGATTTTATACAAGACTATTATGACAAGTTTCAATTTGATCAAAAGAAGCTGGATGCCTGGCATTTGGTCCTGCAAAAATATTCGTATGACAGTGTACATGAGAATCTATTGAAATTTGTAGTAGATTCGCCGCATCCTCCAAAGATTAGTGATTTGGTCCAAAATTTATCAGGGGGACGCCATATCCCTGATGATTTTGTACTCGATTTAACTGCAGGGGAAGACTGGTAGGGAGTAAGACAGTCCCTGTCACTTCTTGAATATTTCTGTTCCCTATCAATACAAGAGTTTATTCGATAAAAAATTTTTAGAAAACAGGTAGGTGCATCTGAAACTACGAGTGCCAGGAACCATCCAGAAATTTGGAAGGGCCTGGCAATTGTCCTTTTGATCAGGTATTGTGTCCGAGGTGAAAAAGAGGTTAAGCAGCTTGAAGCGGATCTGGGGCTTCCCCAAGAAAAACGACAAACCAAGGAGGAAAAAATTATATTTAATTTGTATTATTTTTCCATAAAAAAAGCATTTCTAAATGAAATGCAAATCAACAAAATAATTTTCTAATTGCTGGAATCAATTCATTAAAATTTGGCTTAATGATAAAATCTTTTGCTCCAGATTGTATGGCTTCTAATATAAATCTTTTTTGTCCCATTGCTGAACAAATAATTACTTTTGCTTCTGGATCAAATTCTATAATTCTTTTTAAGGCATCAATACCATTTAAATTAGGCATTGTTAAGTCTAATAGAACAATGTCTGGGTTTCTTTCTTTATATAAAGAGACAGCATATGCGCCATCAGAGGCTTCTATGAATAATTCGTAGCCTTCTTTAAATAAGATATTTTTTATCAAATTTCTAAGGAACCTTGAATCATCAGCAATTAGAACAGTTTTGCTCATTTACAACACCTTTCACTAAATATTAAGGCAAATTAGGAAAGGGAATATTCTAGATGTAGTTTTGAAAATTATGCAACCCGGCTACCATAACAGCAATAGTTTTAGGCCCGTGGCTTTGCGTCTTTTACTTTCGTAAAATTTGCCCTTATTAGATGTTATCATACATTTGTCGTAAAAAGGGAGTATTTGTCGAATAAATAAATTGAAAGAGCACAAGATTGAATGTGACAAATAAAAAAAACTCCTATGAGGAGTACATTTCAATTATTAAGCTAATTCAGATTTTTTCCAAACGTCACATATATATCTTGCATCAGATGTAAGCCATTGTTGTGCATCAGATTTTTCAATGAGCTCTTGATGTTCACGAAATATTCGCTTAGCAAAATTAAAATTAGAATCACGGATATATTGATTAATAAGATTAAGTACTTTTTTATCAGTATTAGTTAATGCGTTAGAAGAACCATTTTCTTTTTCTTCATGAATGATTTTAACAAACTGTTGAGCACTATCATTAAGTTGCATCAAATTCTTATATTCTGTGATTCTATCCCATTCTTTATTTATATAGCTACGAGCTTTATCAAGTTTATTGTCATTACACAGTGAATTTATAAGTCTAATTACACTCTCTACTTTCACATTCTCAATCCTTTTTCATTAAATTTGAGCAATAATACCTAAATTGTATATATGACAAAAGGATTAGTCAATGTGAGTGTGAGTTTAATGAAACAAAAGAGTAAAAATGTTTCGAGCAAGGTATTGTACATCGCTAGTTGTCTAAGGGGGATAAATACCTTGCTCGGATTAATATTATTTTCAAAAAGGATTGATGCAATACATTAAGAAAACGTCCCGTCTTACAGATTGATTTGTTTCTTACAGTAATTTGAGTTCTTGTAACCATGACATAATAAGTATAAAAAGTATTAATAAACCCGCAATAAAAAAGAATAACCTTCCTACTAGGTTAGGTGTTATATAAAGTATAAATTCTAGCAGTCCTTGTGAAGATTCACTTATGAACTTACTTTTATCATACTTAAAAGAAAAAATAATAGATAAGATGCCAAGTGGTAAAAGAATCATCGTAGCTATTAACATAAGCACCCTCACTCGTTTTAGGTTTATTATCATATACGGAAAAATTCTAATTCGCTCAATAAGCATTATTTGAAATAGAACTGTGTTGTGCAATAAAGGTCCAAATAAATTTAATTAATTATCGGAGGCTCATGAGCCCATTTCATTTCAATTATGGAGTCTCTATGAACATTCCAAATAGTTTCATGTATTTCATCGTTTTCATCTTTGGTGAAATCTTGAAAAGTAATACATTCTTTTCTGTAAGGATCTTTTTCATTACCCAACCAGTAACAATAATCAAGATAACCAAACATATAAGTATTGTCTTTCAAATATACCCATATCTCTGGGTCGAATTCTGGGAAATCATCATAAGGAAAATAAAAAAATCTTTCTATCTCTTTACGTTCCATTTTATATACCCCATTTATTAGAAATTTATTTAATTATTGTTTCCAATAAATGAAGCAAAACTTTAGGCATTTATGAAGCAATTAACTCGATGTAATTATGAAACTGGATGATAGATCAGTTGATTAGGTGTAGAAAAATAAATAAGATGAGAAGAATAACTCACCTTAAGTCTTTGTATATTTGTTCATTAAATTCGGTAATGTCACCTAGATCTATAGTGTCTAAATCAATATAAAGGCGTATTAAGATTAATGACTATGGAATAATAGCACCTGATTGTTGAATTAAGATATGGACCTTGGTACCGAATAGCTTTAATATTTGTTTATGATACGGTTCACCTTGTAATATATAAATGAGGTTTTTATTATATTAATTTACTAATATAAAATCTCTATCTCTCCAAAGTTTACACGTTGCTATCCTCATATCCTAAAATAGCTATATTCTGATTTTGCAGTACAAATCGATTATCCAACCATCTTAAAGTATTCAAAACATACCCTAGCGAATCTGCATTATACCTTCCTGCAATTTTTTGATACCCCAAAAGCTCATAAACCTTATTTGAATCAAAATCTACAGGATATAAGCCACTTAAAGGATTAACAAAACCATTAATAGGATTTTTCAGTTTACCATTTTCATCATATATTTCATTTAAATACTGAGCACCTTTTGTTGATATGTCTATGATGTACTTTTTATTATTAATGTTGCTGACAACTTCCACTTTGAAATTATCAAGGTAAGTAACCTCATATTGGTACTGCTCATTATATACATTAAAATTGAATATCAATTGTGCTGTATTATCCAAAAAGGAATAAATATAATGGTACATGATTCCGCCACTACCACCAGTATCAATACTTATTAAAATATCATCTACTCCATCCCCGGTAAAATCGCCCAAGAATATAGTAGGATTGTAGCCTGCATTATCACGAAACAGCACACTTTTCACCACTCCAGTTCTTCCATCTTGAACATGCAGGATGATATTTTGAGTAAAAGGACTAGATGGGGTCTTTACTCCGGTCAAATAGACATTATCAGGTACTCTATCCCCAGTTACATCACCACGTACAAACGATACAATACTTTGCTGATTAGTCAAAGAATAATGATTATACATAACATACTCCTTTTCATTCCGAATGTTATCATCATTTTCTAATAGCCTAATAGAATTATTGTGCTTATTTAATTGCATGGATAATGTAATATCTAATTGCCATCATCATAATATTTATAAGGCCAACTGAAATTACATTCAGACATTTTATCCTTCAAGGCTTTTGAGGATTAATTTTCATTCATTATTAATCATTAAGGAGGGGGAAAATGAAAAAATTCAGTTCTTTTCTGGTACGGTTACGATGATTCAAGATCATTTAATAAGTTCTGGAGAGGGAAAAGTTTTAAATTAATGTCCCTTTTAAGAGAGGATGGTACAATAGTAAATTTCATTATTAGTCCAACAATCTATTTTCTAGATCATGGAATGGTTTCAATTGGAGACCGAGTAACTGGTTTTTATGATGTTAATGTACCTGTACTCTTATAAAATCATTGTAATTTGTTAGTCACTTTTAGAAGAATTAAGGGGCGTAAAGCCTCTTTCTTATTGATAGTTGAAAATTATCATTACTGTTTCGTATTTACTCTAAACTATTATCAAAAACCACTTGTGCCACATGCGATCGTTTTCAAAACATTCAAGTCTGTTTGCTTCCCAGATCCTGCAGCTAGTGTTCCCCTAAATCCCCGTGGTGAATCACCAATGTTTTCCCGTCCTTACAGACTATGACGAGTTAGCTCCAAAAGAGTCTGTACGAATAATTCCTTAAAAATTGGGACATAGGTCCAATCATTATATACAATAGGGTGTACTCTAAAGGGACAAAATTGAAAACCTCCACACAAAACGGAGGTTTTATACCACTATTCAACAGCGCATAAAAATACCATCTGTTTTTCTTGAAGCTTTAAAAAGGGGTCTAAAATAAAAGATCAATCACAAGCTCAATAAATTTTATTCCAATTCACCTTGGATTTTACCCCAGTTTTTAACTCTTTAAAGTTATCAACATACTATATTGGGTAATTATCTAATAAGGGAGTGAATATATATGGCATTTTTTCCACCTCAAGGTTCAACGAGACAACAACCACAATCTCCTCCACCGCCATACGTTCCACCAAAACCGTTTCCTTCACACTATTTAGTCGATTGTTTAAATAACTACACCTATGTTTGGCTAGTAAATGGGGAGGGATTCTGGTTTTATCCTACGTACCTCCAATATGGCGAAGTTGCAGGATATAGGTGGAATGGTACATTTTGGACGTTCTATGGTTTTGATGAAAGATTAATTGAAACGGTTGCCTGTTATCCAATCCCTACTTTGTACTAAAAACAAAAACTCCTAGTGGAAATTAACCCACAAGGCTCTTTTACCCTTTTAAGTTAGCTTTAGAAATATCCGGGCAGAGGCATGATTTTAGCAGTTGTTGCCCTGGTGATAACAATTTTTACACCACTGAAAAAAAACTATGCCACTTGAAAAGCAGAAGATCTGAAATAATAATACTTGACGAATCTGACTTAAAGGGAACTATTCCTTAATGCTAACTTTGAGTTAAACGATTTGAATAATCACTAAAAATATTTCGGCCAGCCAACATTTTACATAGGTTAAAATGTTGGCTTTTTATTTATAGCAAAATCTTTTAAAAAAATCATTCAAATAAATCATTCAAATAAATGTTTGACCATAAGAAAGTTTCTACATATACTAATAATCAAATAAGTATTTGAATAAGTGATGGTGAAAGAATTGAAGCATGATGATGTTTGTGAAATAACCTGTTTTGACGAAGAGAAAGTAAATAGAGTCAAAGAAACAGTTTTCCAACTCAATACTTTGGCTGTATCGCAAATATTTAAAGCATTAGCCGATGATACTAGGGTAAAGATTGCTTTTGCTTTAAATGAGGAAGATGAATTATGTGTGTGTGATGTGGCTAATATTGTAGGCTGTACGACAGCTACCGCGTCTCATCATTTACGATTGCTCCGTAATTTAGGGTTAGCAAAATATCGAAAAGAAGGCAAATTAGTTTTTTATTCATTGGATGACGATCATGTTAAACAATTGATACAAATTGCCTTTATGCATCAACAGGAGGGGAAAGCAAATGGATAAGGCGTTAGAGCAATCACAGGCAAAAACGGTTTACCGAATTCAAGGATTCTCATGAGCTGGCTGTGCCACTAAGTTCGAAAAGAACGTAAAACACCTGGATGGTGTTTCAGATGCTAGTGTCAATTTTGGGGCTTCCAAACTTACCGTATATGGGGATACAACCATTGAAGAACTTGAAAAAGCAGGCGCTTTTGAAAAATTGAAAGTGATACCTGAAAAACAACGATTTGAAGAAGTGAAAGAACCATTTTGGAAGAAGCATTCAACTGTTATTGCATCTCTAGTTTTCTTACTAATGGGGTGGGTATCAGGAGAATTAAACGGTGAGGAGAGTATGACATCGGTTATCGCTTATACAGCTTCCATTATCATTGGTGGTTATCGTTTGTTTGGAACAGGACTTAAAAATTTAGTCCGTTTACAGTTTGATATGAGAACATTAATGACAATTGCTATTATAGGAGCTGCATTTATCGGGGAATGGGGAGAAGGCGCAACGGTTGTGATTTTGTTCGCCATCAGTGAAGCACTTGAATCCTATTCAATGGATAAGGCACGACAATCCATACGTTCCTTGATGGATATTGCACCAAAAGAAGCCTTGATTCGGAGAGGTAATCAAGAATTGATGGTTGAGGTCGATGATATCCGTATTGGAGACATCATGGTTGTTAAGCCAGGCCAAAAAATTGCGATGGATGGAACCATAGTAAAAGGCCTTTCGTCCGTCAATCAAGCCGCCATCACAGGTGAATCAGTTCCGGTTTCCAAAACAGTGGATGATGAAGTTTTTGCGGGAACTTTAAATGAGGAAGGGATTCTCGAAGTTAAGGTAACCAAACATGTGGACGATACCACAATTGCCAAGATTATTCATTTAGTTGAGGAAGCTCAAGCAGAACGAGCGCCTTCTCAAGCATTTGTTGATCGTTTTGCTAAATACTACACACCGATTATTATCTTAATTGCAATAGGAGTTGCCATTTTTCCGCCGCTGCTATTTGATGCCGATTGGAGTAAGTGGATTTATCAAGGATTAGCTGTGCTAGTGGTAGGGTGTCCATGTGCTTTGGTCATCTCCACTCCTGTATCAATTGTGACGGCAATTGGAAATGCTGCGAGAAATGGTGTTTTGATTAAGGGTGGAATTCATTTAGAAGAAATGGGAGCGCTAAAAGCGATTGCTTTTGATAAAACAGGCACCTTAACAAAAGGTGAACCAGTGGTTACAGACTATTTACCGCAACCAAATACAAACTCAAATGAGATTCTAACCATCATTGCGGCTTTAGAAAATGGATCGGGACACCCATTGGCTTCAGCGATTATGAAAAAAGCGGAGCAAGATAATTTACCTTATAAAAGCATTGCCATTGAAGACTTCTCTTCCATAACCGGAAAGGGGATTAAAGGAAACGTAAATGGTGAAACGTACTATGTAGGTAGTCCGAATTTGTTTGACGAAATCGTACCGAACGGCATTCCTAACAACTTAAAAGGCATAATTATAGAGCTTCAAAACCAAGGAAAAACGGTAATGGTTGCCGGTACTTCAAAAGAAGTCGTTGCATTACTGGCGGTGGCTGACGAGTTAAGAGAAAACAGTAAGGACGTTATTCAAAAACTCCACTCACTTGGTGTTCAAAAAACGATTATGCTAACAGGGGATAATTCCGGAACGGCAAATGCCATTGGTAAACAAGTTGGTGTTTCAGATATTCAAGCAGAATTACTGCCACAAGATAAATTAGCCTTTATCAAGGAATTAAGAAATAAATACGACCGAGTAGGAATGGTCGGTGATGGCGTGAATGATGCACCAGCCTTAGCGGCTTCTACGGTCGGAATTGCTATGGGTGGCGCTGGAACAGATACGGCATTAGAAACAGCTGATATTGCTTTAATGGCAGACGATCTAGGAAAACTGCCGTTTACCTTAAAACTAAGTAGAAGAGCATTAAACATTATTAAACAAAATATTACTTTTTCATTAGGAATTAAGCTTGTCGCCTTATTATTAGTAGTACCTGGATGGTTAACATTGTGGATTGCTATTTTTGCAGATATGGGTGCTACTCTTATTGTTACGTTAAACAGCTTACGACTTCTCCGAGTAAAAGATAAATAAGATGGGCTTCCCTTTATTGGGAAGCTTTTTTAAGGGAGAGAGTAAGTGAATAATGGCTGGAATCCAGATCATTTATAAATGCTGGTCACCGGTTTATGTTGTATCGAAAAATTACTGGTATCCAAATGGAGGGAAAGATTTGAAGCAACTATTATACATAATCATATTAATCATTACATTAACTGGACCAACAATGGTTAATGCCCATACTGAAATCAAGTCTTCCTTTCCTCAAGAGGGACAAATTATTGATAGTAATTTGGTGGAAATCAGCCTTCAGTTTGAAGGCGAAATTGAGGAACTAAGCACGATGGAATTGCTGAAAGGTGAAATTAAAATCCCACTTGATCAGGTGAAAGTACAAGAAACTCAAATGATTGGCACACTATCACAACCATTAGACAATGGCTCTTATACAGTAAAATGGAGAATAGCAGGGGAAGACGGACATGCGATAGAAGGTATTATTCCATTTATAGTACAAAAAGAATCAAACAATGTTGAAACGCAAAATCCACCTACTAATGATGAATCAGCTGAACAGCAAGATGATAAGACTACCGATTCACAAAATAATAGCGGTCAAAATAAATCAAACAACATGGTGGGAACCATTAGCATAGTAGTTTTTGTTTTGATCTTCATTGTGGGTATCCGATCGCTTTTTAGAAGGAAGAGTTAATATGAATTTCTTAATACCTATTGCAGAACTCGGTAATTACCTTATGTTTTCATTTTTAGTAGGACACGTAGCCTTACAATTCGTATCACAAGAGAATAAACCTAAAATCTATCTACCCAAACCTGCTTTACTCCTGTCCACACTTGGCGTTATTATATTTTCTCTTGGACCTGTGATACAGGTGATATTTTATTTTAAAGATAGTGTAGGGTTAAATTTAGCGACACATTCTGTTCTTACCGATTTTCAAGTAGGACGAGCTTGGATATTTATCGGTTTTATGGCAACCTTTTTGTGGATGACCCTTTATGTTGAAGGATCTAAATATTTACAAGCATTATTGTTATTTCTTATGATTTTAGCTATAGGATACTCTAGCCATGTGGCATCATTGTCCTTTTTAACTGGAACAATTACTCATACAATTCATTTTCTAGTAGTTACATTATGGACGGGGATATTAATCCATGTGGCCTGGTTTGCAAAAGAGCAGCCCCTCTGGTCTAAGTTTCTAAAATGGTTTACCCCATTAGCAAGTATATGCTTAATCGTTATCTTAGTTAGTGGACTATTCCTAATGTTTTTTGTGGTGGAACCGGAGGATTATGTTAAAGCATGGGTACTACCTTATGGGCAGATGTTACTTTTAAAACACATTTCTATTATACCTGTTTTAGTTTTTGCTTTTATAAATGGAGTTTTAGCCAAAAGGTCTTTATCAAATTTATCTTTTAATCCTCTTCCTTGGATTAAGACCGAGAGTATTTTCATATTTCTTATTTTTTATGTAACTGGTATTTTGGGGACTTTATCACCTCCACATGAGGTGGAATTTACCATTAAATCAGAAGGTGCTTCTAAATTGGTAGAGTGGTTAATAGGAAAGGATATCTCGTCTATTCTTCATTTGACAATCAACCCTTCTTTCCATTCGATCATTCTGATTACCCTTTCTATCCTATTTTTGCTTTTGATTTTGGCTAGTTTTAAAAAAGTTAAGCCAATACTAGCGGTCTTATTTGGAATTAGCTATATATTAGCTTTCTATCTGGGGTTAATGAATACTTTAAATATTTAAATTGCCTGAATAGACTAAAATGAGCTGCCATAGAAATGGCGGCTCATTTTTTCGGGGAGGGAATCCTGTTGCAGTAGCTACTTGTGATTACGACGCATGGACTCGGAATTTACAGGTTGATCATTTGGATTATTTTTGAAACCTCTGTATAGGGAGCTATGTCTAAATAATGGCAAGTGAGGGAGCGTATCATTAAAGAAACTTCTATTGTAATTAATGGAAGAGTATAATTTGAAAATGTAGTGTTTGAGCAAGTGGTAACAGGAAGATTGGATGTATTTTTACATTGGAGAGGAATAAAATTATGGAGAAAATCTTGATGAGCGACACTAGAATAAATAATATGATGGTTGATCCTAATTACAATGAACCGTTTGTAAATCTTGCTATCTTTGACCCTAGTATTAAAATAGACCCAACTCTTGAACAGAGGAGTCGTTATTTTTCTTGTGTTCGCTTATCGATTGCAACTAAGCTTTCCTTAGCAAAAAAGTTACTTCCGGAAGGTCTGTCTTTTCTCCTTAAAGAGGGATACAGGCCTTTACATGTTCAAGAAATGGCTATTGAAAATTCAATGAATCGAATTAAAGAGACTTCCAACATACAGGAAATAAACGCTATAAGGGCTGAAGCCTCAAAATATGTGGCTCCACCCGAAGTGGCACCTCACCCAACGGGGGCTGCCGTGGATATAACCCTTATAGATTCTTATGGGAGAGAACTTGATCTTGGTACACCATTTGATGCTATTCCTCATGAAACAGATTATGCGACCTATTTTGACGCTGAAAATATAAGTTTAGAAGCAAAGAAGAATAGAAAGATACTTGCAGAAGCCTTGGTAGCGGTTGGTTTTGTTAATTATTTTACGGAATGGTGGCATTGGTCATATGGTGATAAGTATTGGGCAGTAATGACTGATGCTAAAAACGCGCTTTACTTACCTGTATCAGAGAATGAACTAAAGAAATTATTAAAGAAGTAGACTATACATACTTATGATTCATTTTAAAAGGAGACTTCTGGAACAATAAGAAATGATAATCTAAAAAAATACACAAAAATAATCGAAAGGTTAAGTGAGAGGTTTATATGACATTAAATGCTTTTTATTTGGGATAGTATCTATTGTTCTAACATTAATTGTGACCGGTGAAAGTGAATTGATTATTACCAATTTTCTCCTGGGCTTAATAGCAGGAGAGCTAACGAGTAAAGGAAAAAGAAAAAAATAAAATGATCTGCATAGCGTTGAAGCTAACTAGATAGGCGGTGTAATTATTTGGAAGAGCTAGTAACGGAAATAATACAAACTATTTCAGGAATGGCTGACAAAGAAAAGCGTTTTATAGTAGGGATTGATGGATTAAGCCGATCAGGAAAAACTACATTAGTAAATCATATTAGAAAGATGGAAGAGCAAGAGGGTAAATTAACTGTATTGGTGTTTCATCTAGATGATTATATTGTTGAACAAAATAAAAGATACAATACATCCTATGAAGAATGGTATGAGTACTACTACTTACAATGGGATATTAACAGCTTAAAAGAATCCCTTTTTCAAAAATTAAAAGTTTCAGAACAGGTAACTCTCCAACTTTATGAAGCATCGCATGATACTCATAGTACCCACACTATCAGTTTACCAGAAAATTGCCTAATTATTGTTGAGGGTGTATTTCTTCAGAGAAAGGAATGGAGAGATTATTTTGATTTTGTCATTTACTTGGATTGTCCAAGGGAGATTAGATTTAAACGAGAAAGTGAAAATACCCAAAAAAATATTGAAAAGTTTCAAAATAGATACTGGAAAGCAGAAGACTTTTACCTAGATACTGTTTTTCCAAAGGCACAAGCTAATATGGTTTTAAAATCTTAATAGCTTTATCTAAAATGTGTTAGTCCTTTTGTCTGTAAATTAAGAAAATATTTCTAATTCGACAAAAAAATGTAATTAATTTATAATGCAATAGTAATATATTAGTGTGAGATTAGAACTATTTAAAAAAATTGAAAAAGGCAAACTTATCGAAAGGTAAGGACGCAAAGCTACGAGTCTAAAATCCTCTTGGATAATGATAGTCGGGTTGCCAAGTATAATAACAATCGATTATCTGGCTATCCTTATCTACATAGGGGATAGCTTTTATTTTTTAAAATTCCCAGAAAAACCGTGCAAGGTCGACAATGAAGTATAGCAGACTATAGGAAAAAAGGAGATCAGAGATGATAGTTGTAGATAAAAAGAAATATAAAATGGCCATTAATGAATCTGCGAAGGAAGTACATGTACAGGTGCATGGATTAATGAGAGCTGAGGATGCAGAAGGTTATATGATAGATTTACAGGAAACAATTAATAAAGTATCAAGAAAAGATTATACGTTTGTTGTCGATGCGACTCACCAAACACCAGTCCCGTCGAAAGTAGTACCGCAATTAGAGCAAACGATGCAATTTTATTCTAGCTTAGGTTTCAAGGATATCCTTGCAGTAAAACCTTCATCTAAAATTGCTCAAGTGCAAGTTAGAAATGCACTTGAAAGAATTGATTTCCCAGGTACATTTGTCGATCGTGTCCCTCATTCGATATAACGCTAGGTCCCAAAACATTAAAAGGGGCTTTTATTTTGAAATTTGAAAGGAAGTTCAATAAGTGCAAACAACACTAGAATTGTATACATATGAAATTATAACGAAGGAACAAACAGCTTTAATTCAGGAAGCAGCTGAGTGTCTAGCTCGTTCATTTGTTGGAATGGATGTTTCAGGAAAATGGGTTCAGGAACCGATGGTAGGTCAATTAAACATAGGTTATGAAGATTTCTATAAGTTTACCAAGGATTATTTAGAATCTACAGTAGAGCAGGGATATTGCGCAGTCGCTCAGGACTGTAATAAAAAAGTTGTTGGTGTTCTTGCTGGAGATACAAATGCACCAGAGATTATCGGAGAAGATATATTTGAAGGTTCTTTTTATGATATGAATGTCATTCTGCGTGTACTGGAGGATGTGGATAAACGTTTCATGGAAGATTATAAAAAACGAAACGGAAAAGACATCCAAGATGGAGAGTTATTACACTTATTCATGATAGGAGTAATAGCTGAACATGGCCGTCACGAAATTATTCAGCAATTAGGAAATAGATTGATAACAAAGGCATCCTCACAAGGGTTGAAGGCTGTTTTAGGTGAAGCGACAAACCCGAAGTCGATACGAGTAATGGAAAAATATCATAATATGAAAAAATATAAAGACTTAGAAGGAAATGATATTGTTCATAAATATCAGGATAATAGTAAGTTGAATGGTATTCCTGCAAATGTAGCGGATGGAACATATATCCTTTTAAAGGAACTTTAAAATATTCATAATGAAGTCATTTTCAATAATTAATAGGAGTTAGGGGATTTATTTATCATGGAAGCTATTATGCTAGGTATAATTGTTATTTTAATAGGAGTTTCGGTGTATTTTGCTTACCGATATTTTTCGCTAAAACATCATCCTCATATTAATAAAGAAATACTAAATGGAATGAAAGAAATATCAGCAGGTAATATCATAAACAAAGTTGATGAAAGAAGTTCTGATTACGCTATATTTAATCAAATGGTTGAGTTTTTCAGCAGTATAAGGGAGAAGTTTTTTTCATTTTCAAAAGATGTGCATGAAAAAGGAGAAAATCTCGCAGAAATCGGTGAATATGCTTCTGAGAAAGCGGATATTGTTAGAGCGGCAATTGATGAGGTAGGTAGAGGATTAAAGAAACAATTAGTAGCTACAGAAGAAAGCGCTGCATCTATGGAAGAAATGGCAGAGGCTATCGAAGATCTATCAGTGAGATCAAATCAAATTTCAGAACAATCGAACCTTACCTTAGAGTTAACTCAAGAAGGAAACGAGAAGCTAAAGGATTCCTTAGAAAAAATGGAACAGTTTAATCAAACAGTAAATACAACATTTGATGCAATAAATAAACTCGGAGAAAAATCTCATGAAATCGGCACTATTGTAAAAGTAATTACAGGGATTTCAGAACAAATTAATTTATTAGCTTTGAATGCGGCGATAGAAGCTGCACGTGCGGGTGAACACGGGAAAGGATTTGCGGTTGTTGCTGATGAGGTTCGAAAATTGGCCGAACAATCACGCCAATCTTCTTCTGAGGTATCAAATATTGTAAAGAATATACAAGAAGAAACTGACATAGTTGTCAAGTCAATGCAACAGGGAACGGAAGAATTTAAAGATACAAATACGACCATTGTAGAGGTTGCAACCATGTTTGAAAAGATTCTATCTACTACAAAGATCATTGCTGAAAATAATGAAAATTCTTCTGCAAGTACGGAAGAATTATCTTCTGCCACTCAGCAGATCATGACAACAATTGTTGAGATAGCTTCTATCTCTCGGGAATCTGTTGAAATGTTTGAGGAACTAATAGAAATTAGTGATGATGAACTACATACAATGCAAAAACTTGTTCAAGAAGCAAAGAATCTTATCGAGTTAAGAAATGCTGTAAACAAATTACTATTCACATGGAATCATGATGATGAAACTTCGAAAGCTAAAGAGGGGCAAGATGCTGAAAATAAGGTCAGTGTATCATTATAAATGCATTCACCTTGTTGATTTATAATGATACAAGTTTTTTTTAAAGGTCGATCCGACTGGTGGGAACTTCATTTTTATAATGTTATATACCTGAAAATATCTTAATAATGCTCAAATTAGTATTTTACAAGGGGAAAAACATTAGTATAAAAGAATTTTTCAATATTCCTACGATAATAGCAAACCCATTGAAAGTTGGGGACGCAAAGCTACGGGCCTAAAGAAATATTTCTATGGCAGCCGGGTTGCCGAAAAGGTTGGATATTTACTTAATGAGGCAATAATTGCTTTTCTATGTCCACCTGTGTGGACTTTTTTTTGTCTGATATTGTCAAAAGTAAGAATCAAGGAGGGAAAACAATGAAGGAGTTACAAAAATTATTTCCTAGTATGGATGGGAATGACTTTCAAAGAGAGGAATTATTGTCGTACTTTAGGACGATTTTAACGAAAATAGATGAATTAAAGGATCCTAACCAATTAACGCTTGGAGAAATGCCTGAGTACACAGAGGATTACTATAATCGTGTCATTCAAAAGGCTGATGTTCCGAAAACGGGTAAGGCGATGGAGGAAGTGATTCATGAGCTTCTAAAATTAGTAGAAGGACACCGATATGTCAATCGAAACTATGTAGCCAATGCAGCACCTCTTCCGAATATAGCCAGTATCATCGGGAATTTAGTCATGGTACTAGTCAATGGGAACAATCTTTGGGATGTGGAAGGGCCAGCAGCGGCCACAGCAGAAATCGAAGTAACTGCTATGCTATCCAAATTAATCGGATACGATGAAAGCATCAGTGCAGGATATACAACTTGGGGTGGACAAGGGGCTGTCTTTCATTCTTTACGACTTGCCATTGCCCGTTACGCGCCGTCCTCTAATCTAAAGGGTGTACCGCAAAATCTCTATTGCTTCTGTTCAGAGCTATCACACTACAGTCTGTATAAATCCGTTGAGGCAACTGGGATTGGCGTAGAAAACATGATGCGTGTGAAAGCTAATGCCGATCATTCTATGAATCTAGAAGATTTAAAAGAAAAAATGGAGTATGTTATTGCAAAAGGCGGCGTTCCTCTTTATGTCCTTGCCACAATGGGAACTACTGATACATTTGGGGTTGATGACATTGAAGGAATTAAGCGTATAGCGGAAGAATTGGAACGCACATATGGTATATTTCCAATCTATATCCATGCAGATTCTGCTATGGGGGGGATGTATACTTTCTTTAATCATTACGACTTTGAAAGCAATCCTCTACTATTTGATGACAACGTAAATGAGGTCTTGAAATCCTATCAGCAGAAATTTAAACATATTAAGCTTGCAGATAGTATGGTCTTTGAT
Organism: Bacillus sp. CGMCC 1.16607; assembly: GCF_042683745.1. NCBI lineage: Bacteria > Bacillati > Bacillota > Bacilli > Caryophanales > Bacillaceae > Bacillus > Bacillus sp. CGMCC 1.16607. The sequence continues at coordinate 31,796 of NZ_JBHUJX010000004.1, read as the reverse complement.
TTCCATAAGCTTGGACAAACGCCATATATTACGAGTTTATTTTTGATCAAAAACAGAGAGAATCTTAAATATGTTGATTTAGATGCAGTGGAAACACCTTATGTAGGGAATCGCGGTTATGGTAGCTATCATACAGGCTACACACTCGAATGCTCGCGGATGGGAAGTGCTTTGGCAATTTATGCGTCTTTATTAGCATTTGGAATGGAAGGCTATCAAGAGCTTTTAGCTAACTATATTCGTGTCAATATTGTGTTTAGAGAGACGTTGGCGAAAGAAGTTTCGAATGTGGTGATCACGAATGAGGTTTCTCCGATTACAACATTCCGTTTTTATCCTGAAAAAACAAAATGGAGCGATGAGTTGAACGGACTTTTAACCATAGAAGAATTGACGGAAATTAATCAGTTTAATGATGAGTTTGCTGAGATAATTGGTGCCGAGCGAGATACTGTTTTCTTTGGAAATACAAAAAAGCAGTGTCTCGTGGAAGCAGCAAACTCAAACAAGCGAATATCCGTTTTTGCGCATAAATTTTTTACAATCTCGCCATACTCAACAATAGAAGAGGTCGACCGCTATGTTGGATTTTTAAAAGAACACCTAGAATTTTTTCTGAAAATGAGAAGTAGTAATAATATAATTGTAGGATCCTGAAGAGGCAAAAAAGGATAAATCAGTAGGTTGGGTACTTTTTTAGATGTATTTTGTTGTTTTATAATATCCAATCTTCCCTCCTAAAGTCGTATCATTAAATTACTTAAATTTATTCAAAGAAAGCATTGGCTTTAAAATTAAGAATGCTACCGTAAGGGGTATTAATCTTTATGGTAGCATTCTTTTTCATTTTATCAGTGACATGAATAAAGATTTTCATGGTCGTTTCCATATCGTGATAAACAACATCCCAGTAACATTGTTATTTGATATAAGGATGCTGCCTTCAAAATCAACGATGATTTACAAAACGAAATTACATCGGATTATCAAAATTATCATTCTTATTGATTACCAATTAGGGAGAGAGAATATGAAAAAACAATAATCAATCAGAGTTAAAAGCCACTATTAAATAGAATTAAATTATTTTTTTAATTTCAACCAATCTTTTAGTTCCATTTTTTCAAATGAATCATTTACATCCAATCTAAGTGGTGTAATAAGTTCTAATGAATTTCCATCTGGGTCATCAAAATATATAGCTGCATGAGCATGGGGATTATTATTTAACACTAATGGTTGTCTTTCTGGTTTAAAACCAAAATCTTCTCTCACGCTGATGTTTTTTGACTTTAGCCATTCATTTGCTGCAATCATATCTTCAAGGTCCACGTGAAAAGCTATATGCCTTAATGAAGGATGATAAGGAGTATGTACTTCTTTTGATTCCCACAATCCTATCCAACTCTTGCCTTTTTCAATCCACATAAATGATACTGTTTCACCCTTATTTGCTATTGTTAAACCCAACTTTTCGTAAAACTTAATGGATGCATTCATATCACTTACTGGTAAATGTGCTTCATATAGACCTTTAATCATTTAAACCACCTCTTAGCCCTTTTATAAAAAAAGGATAGCATGTGTATTAGAATATTAATGATGGCCTAAAGAATGAAATAATCTACATATTTAGTTGTAGTTTCTGCAAGCTTTTTTACATTCTTTATGTTACGTGAAGGCACACATTCTGCACAGACGAAATTTCAAAATCTTGAAGGCAAAAAATGCATTGGAAAGAGAAGGATTGAAATAGGCTGTCTAAAATGAATAATGATTCATAGTATAAATAAAAAAAGGAGAGGTGTTCATGGTTGAAATGAAAGGCATTGACGTTTCACATTGGAATGGAGAGATCGACTGGGTAAAGGTAGCAGCTGATGGAGTGAAATTCGTTTTCATTAAAGCGACCGAGGGAACAAGCTATTCAAGACTATCGTATTTCAAAGAAAATGCGCCATTGGCTCAGGCAGCTGGTATAAAGGTTGGTGCATACCATTACGCCCAATTCTCTACCGTTGCACAGGCAAGGGTAGAAGCTGCTTATTTCCTACAATCAATTAAAGGAATTACACTAGATTATCCAGCTGTTTTAGATTTAGAGGTGAATAAAGGGCAAGCATCAAAAGCTACATTGACATCTGCTGCCATTGCATTCTTGGATATGATTAAGAATGCAGGCTATACACCGATGCTTTATACAGGTAAATCTTTTTTAGAAAATCAACTAGACGAATCGATGTTAGAAGGATATCCGCTATGGGTAGCACGGTATAATAATACTTTAGGAAGAAATGCAGATATATGGCAGCATACAGACTCTGGAAAAGTTTCTGGGATTAAAGGAAATGTCGATATGAATATAGCTTACAGAGAGTTCTCCAATACAAGAGAAGTAAGCAAGGCTAGCTCAGGTGATTCAGATCTTTACCGATTAGTAACAGGGAACTTTGGGAATAAATCTAATTTAGCAGCTGGCAAGAAACGAATTCAGCAGAAATACAAATGGATTATTTACGAGAAAATAGATACCGATTATCGTTTAGTAACAGGTACATTTAAGGGAAAAGAAGCTGCTGAAGAGCGCGCCGCTAATATAAGAAAAGCCTTTGGCTGGACGGTCTACGTTCAGGAGGCATAAGAAAAAGCCCTTTGAGGGCTTTATACTTTGTATTTTCATTCATTGAATAAACAACTAAATGAATAATTGCTCTATTCTGTCAGGATTATGGTCAATCATCCATTCTTCAGCTTCTAGGTTCAACCAATCACCAAAATCATTTAGAAAATGTAATAATTCTATTGGATTTGAAGAAGGGTTCACCGCAAATTCCAGTGCTTTTCGCATATGCTTTTCTTTTTGAGGATAATGCTTTGAGAACAGTTGGTACGCTGGATACAGGTCCCGTGTATATGTTTTTTCATCCACAATGACTAATGCCAATCCACATCTGATCATTAATTTCATAATCCACACACAACAATCTTTGATATCTTCAATATCTTGATTTCCATCTAAATCCCTTTTTGCACGTTGAATTTGGGATTTTATTTTAATAATGTGATCATTAGCTAATGGAAGATTAGCTTTATAGTTAGGGAGACTTGAGCTTAGATCCTCTCCATAAAGGCAAATGCTGTGTGTCTTTAACATAAAAGGAATAATCGAAAAGTATTTTGATTCTGTAGCTTCCAGTAGAGAATGAAAACTTAGCTCCACTCCATTTATAGAGCTGCATCTATTATTGATTTCTTTTTCAGCTTTTTCCACCCAGTTCAAATCTAGACTCTTAGGGCTAGAATGAGTAATAATTATACAATCTAAATCAGAAATACCTTCTATTCCTAGTCCTCTTGGTACAGAGCCTCTGATGTAGATACTATGAATATCGTTAGGTAAAAAGGACAAACAATATTCTTTAATGCAGTGAATCGGTTCCATAAACAAATTTTGTACTTTATGAATATCAGATTCATTAACAATATCTCCGTTATCATCTATACGACATAAATGACCTATCTCTAGTATTTGATTCATTAAACTTTCTTCCCCATTTCTTATTTGTATCACTCATGTTTAATTTCAGTTATTGAATATAAAATCCCTGCCTTAATGAAGAAAATAATTCAGTTATACAAAACTTTTAAAAATCCTTGGTTGGAGTGGAAGGTTAAATAATTCTTTTAAAATGGCCTTCTTACATAAGAGCGGTCATATTCTATATTAGGCATTTTATAATTTTTCCTCCAAGTTATTAATACACAGCACCTTAAATCATCCACAATTTACCCAAACAAAAAACCCTTCTACTAAGAAGGGCTTATATATATTCAACATCTCTCTCATGCACTAATTTTATATTAAACAAACCATCATTTGCTTTTATTTCTAAATATCCAGAAACGTATTTATAGTATACCGTATAGAGTTTGCCCTCATAAATAACTTCTTCTTTTGTGTCCATGGTCTCACCCTCTTTGGAGTTTTCGATCGTGTGATTAATTATAATACAGGATGAAAAATCGTGATTTTGTCGAATTTCCTGTTTATATGTAGAATTTCTCCTGTTTACTTTCAAAATCACCCTGATTCAGCAGAAAATATAACTAAAAGCATATTTTTTTAAAAAAACTAGATTGTCCTGATATTTCAGGATTTTTTTACGTTAAAAAAGTGCTCATTACCCTTTTTCCTCAAGCGGCTGTAATAGACTTCCTAATCTGTCATAGCAAGTCGGACAGATTGGATTGTCATTAATATAGGCAGTATCGTCAAAACTTGATAATTCTCCACAGCAATCACAGCAAATAAACTCGCTCATAATCTCACCCTTTCCATTTTACCTACTATCAATTTATTAGTGGTTGTATACATTTATGAATGGATTTTTTGCAAACAGGATTCGACAAAATGCCATATTCAGTTTGTAATCAGCTAAAAATGTAAAAAATCGTTCTTAATAACTATAAATTTCCAAAAATGGTTGTCCCACAAATATTAGGAACAATGAAAACTTTAAAACTAAATTCAAAAATGGGTAATTTCCCCTACGGTATTATCCTAGGATTGAGAGATTACTAGTCATTTAATTACAGACAAGATTTGACATTTCTTAGAGGCGAAATTGACGGGAATGTGAACACATGATAGTAAATAGATAATAGAAATTTCATGTAGAATTTCAAAATTATGGGCGTAGCATTTTGAAATAAGGTAAAAAGTAGGAGAATGTTTTCTGACTACTTTTTATACATATAAAGTCAGGTGGGGGTCTTATTAACCGTTCATTCCGGATAAAAATACCTAATTTAGGAGAGAAGATGCGCCAATGTTAGAGTCGAAAAAGAGAGCGGCGATATTTTTACTACTTGCGTTTGTATTAGCTTTAGTAGCAGGATACTTAGTCTATGAGAAGGTAAGAGATCTCAATGCTGAGCTCGGGGGAATGACAAAAATTTATATCGCAAAGGGGAATATCCCTGTAAGATCACTGATTCAGGAGAATCAGATTACGACGATGGAGATCCCAAATAAATTTAAAAATCCAGCCCATATCACAAACAAAGATGAATTAGTTAATATGGTTCTCGTTGTTCCACTTTCAAAAGATGAAATTATCACAAAAAACATGCTTAAGCCCTTCTCCAATCTTCGAGAGGAAAACAATCGTCTAGTGGCAATGTATCCTTCTGAAAAGGTCCAGTTTGATCAAGTCATTGAAGCGTTAGATCGAGTGGATATTGTCATATCGAAGGAAGAAAAAGGTGAGCCTAAGACTGAAATATTTATGCGCGATGTTCCTGTAGCCTTTGCACAGGGGAACGGGGATCAATTTGCTGGGGTGGCATTAGAAGTTAAATTAGAGGATGCTCCTAAACTTATTCATATCCAAAACTATGCAGACAAAATCAGAATCTTAAAAGCGAATGTCGGGAAAAACTCAAATAACTAGTAAGAGGGAAGCGTATGGAGCCGAATCTAAAAATTTTATTAGTCAGTGACGATGAGGTTATTCATAATCAAATATTAAACTCGTTATCTGGTAGTTATGTCGTACAACTAATTAACCCTGGGGAAGTCGTACGGGAGGTAAACAGAGATGTACAAGATATTGTTATCTTTGTTCAGCCTGGCAATGATATTGCTGTCGAGAGTATTCAATATATTAAATCAGTTAGCCCATCTACGTTAGTCATTTTTATCGCAAAAGCTTCTGATTTTACCCAGTTGCGGAATATGACGAAGGCGGGGGCATCAGAGTTTTTTGTTTACCCTGAGGAGCACAGTTTATTTATTAGCCGTGTCCCTACCATTTTTAAAAACTATGAAGTTCAAAAGTTAAAGAAGGATGATTCGTTTTCGATTTTTACGAGAGGGAGAGGACAAATCTATACGATTTTTAGTGGAAATGGGGGCAGCGGTAAATCATGCTTAGCATCGACCCTTGCTCAAACGTTAAAAATTGAGTCGACTGCTGAAGTGATCTTGATCGATTTGAATCTTCAGTTTGGTGGAATTGAAACATTATTATCGATTCAATCGAATCGTTCCATTGCCGATTTGACACCCGTGATTGATGAACTGAATGAAAGTCATATCCGAAATGTTTCTCAAAAATTAGAAAGCTCTAAGCTCGAGGTTCTGATTAGTCCTTGTGATGCCGAAACGGCTGAAACAATTACGGAAGAATTTATCGCCAAGCTTCTGCGAACATGTCGAAGGAGCTTTGACTTTGTCATTGTTGATCTGCCTTCTTATATGAGCAGTCAGGTGGTGACTGCATTGGAGGAGTCGGATCGAATCTATTATATTCTAACACCAAATACCCCTTCATTAAAGGTATTAAAGCAATTTGAAGAATTATCGGTGAGACTAGGTATTGAGCTATTATCAAGAACATCCATTATCATGAACAAAATCGGGAAAGACAGTGAGGTTCAGGAAAAGGATTTGAAAGCCGTACTAAGGTTTCCGATTGCAGCAACCATTCGATTGGATCAAAAAGGGTTACAACCATTTATTAATAAGGGAGAACCCGTTAGGAAAATGGCGAAGGAAAGAAGGCTTATTCCCTTCGCTAAAGATGTAAGGAAATGGAGTCTTTCGGTATTGAAATAGGAGGATTTAGCAAATGGCATCCATATTTGAAAAACGTAAAGAGAGAATCATTAGTTCCGCCAAACTGCAATCCTATCAATATGAAAACCATCTTGTTGATGAGCTAGTTGAACATTATAAAGCGAGACTATTAAGGGACACGAATCTTGAGGTCTTAACGAAGCTAACGCAAGGTGAAATGAGGCTTCGAATTGAACAGCTTGTGAGCCAGTTTATGGCGGAAGAAAAAGTCATTATCTCCCGTCATGATAAAGAGATTTTAATTACAAGAATTCTAGATGAATCAGTAGGATTTGGTCCGCTTGAACCATTAATAAATGACCCTGCTATTACAGAAATTTTGATCAATGGCTTTAGTGAAGTGTACGTAGAACGTTTAGGCAAGCTTGAATTAACAGACATTACGTTTCGAAATGATGATCATGTTAGACATATTGTTGACCGAATTGTCGCTCCAATTGGGAGAAGGATTGATGAAAGCTCACCTATGGTAGATGCAAGATTGCCAGATGGTAGCCGTGTCAATGCGGTTATTCCACCGATTAGTTTAAATGGCACGTTAGTATCGATTCGGAAATTTAGAAAAGAGCCATTCAAAATGGATGATTTACTCCATTTCAATGCATTGAATTCCGCAATGGCAAATTTTCTAGATGGGATTGTAAGAGCGAAAATTAATACATTAATTTCTGGTGGAACGGGGAGTGGTAAAACAACGATCTTAAATGTTTTAGCCGCATCAATTCCATATGGGGAAAGGGTCGTAACCATTGAGGACTCAGCAGAGCTTAGGCTTAATCGTCCTAATGTGGCTGGGCTAGAAGCAAGACCGGCCAATGTGGAAGGTAGTGGAGAAGTAACGATTAGACAGCTTGTAAAAAATGCCCTAAGGATGAGGCCGGATCGGATCATTGTTGGGGAGGTCCGAAGCGGAGAGGCATTTGATATGCTTCAGGCGATGAATACAGGACATGAAGGTTCGCTTACAACGGTCCATGCGAATTCACCTGATGATGCATTACGACGTGTCGAAGCGATGGTCGTCATGGCTGGGATGGAGCTGCCAAGTCATATTGTTCGAGAATATATTGTCGGAGCACTCGACATCATTATTCAAGCGACCCGTTTAACGGACGGGACGAGAAAAATTATCTCCATATCAGAAGTTATAAAAAGGGCAGATGGCTCCCATGAAGTGAAGGAAGTGTTTCATTTTAAACGATTAGGAATGCGTTCAGATGGGTCGATCGAAGGTTATTTTACTCCAACAGGCTACGTCCCTGAATGTTTAGAAAAACTGAAAGTGTTTGGTATATCCATACCTAAAGAGTCCTTTACCCCTATCCATGAGGGAGTGAAAAGATGATTACTTTTATCGTTTCCACACTTGCCGCCTTTGTCTTTATTATCGCCTTATATTTTTATTTGGATTATCGCAAGGAAAAACGGGAATGGAGGAAAAATGTTCACGATTTTTATCTTGAAGGGAAGAAAAGGAAAAGTGTCATCGTTCTACTCGGAGACCGATTTGATCAAACCGAAACGGCAAAACCAATTTATGAAAAATTAAGATCAGCCAATATTTCATTAACCCCTTCTGAATACCTAGGCGCTTTATTTGTTTCTTTCATGGGAATCATTATTTTTCTGGAAAATTTCTTTCAAATTAAATTCCTGATGAATCTCATTGCAGCCGTACTCATCTTAGAAGGTGGGAAAAGAATTTTATTTCTTATCAGAAAAAACTTCATGAAGCAACGCATCATTGAACAGTTGCCAGAGGTTTGCCGAACGTTAGCCAATGCTACGCGTACGGGTATGACATTGACACAGGGGATTAATCTTGTCGCTCAAGAAGTTAGTGAGCCTGCAAGGGGAGAATTTCAACGACTTGCACAAGAGATTGCCTTAGGAATTGATTTTAATAAAGCGTTAAAGTCGATGGAAAAGAGAATTGAAAGTAGAGAATTCCAGTTATTTGTTGCCACTCTTCTTATACAAAAAAAAGCAGGTGGGAATTTGTACTCTGTATTGGATGAGATGAGTCAAACATTAGAGGATCGGAAGATATTGAAACAGGAAATCAAAACGATGACAGCGGAACAAAGATATGTTTCCTACATTGTTCCGGTGATTCCTATTTTTCTAGTATTAATGATGAATAATGTCATAGACGGCTTTCTCGACCCGTTATTTTCAGGAATAGGCATGATCCTTCTTGGATTTTTTCTTGGAGGTACGATATTAACGTTTATTTTGGTTCGAAAAGTAACCAATATTAAGGTGTGAAAATATGGACGGTTTAATTGTCATTGTTCTTAGTCTATGTCTCCTATTTTTAGGGCTAGCCTTACGAAGCTATTATCACTATTTAGTGTTAAAGGAAAATCTAAAGGAAGAAATCAAGGAAAGAACTTTTATTTTCAATGCCTTTGAAAAAAAAGTAACGAAACGAGAGAGAATGATCTCAAAGATGTTCCAGTTTGCAGATGATTTTTCTGGAGTAGGTCAGAGAATCAATTTCTTTAGTGAAAACCATGATATCAAAAAAACGCTCATGCATGCGGGGTTCCCTTATCAGTTAACGGTCGAACGATTTCAAGGCTTAAAGATTTTCCTTTTGATCATCGGGTTAATGGTTGGCGGGGTTGCTATGTTGTTAAGACTTCCTTTTGCAGAAATTGCAGTAATCCTCTATCCCGTTGGTGGATATATCGGGGCTATCATGTGGTTAAAGAAAAAGGCGAAAAGCAGACAAGAGGAATTGTCATTTCAACTGCCTGATTTTCTCGATACGATGAGTGTTACGCTTCAAGCGGGTGTTGGGCTAGATCAAGCACTGCGCGATATCGTTCCCTACTTCGAAGGACCGATAAAGGATGAATTTGGACGATTTATCCAAGAAACAGATGTAGGAGTACCAAGAGCAGATGCCTACCGATCCCTGTTAGAACGTAACGAAAGCAAGGAATTCCAACTTTTAATTAAATCGCTTATTCAAGGGGAAAAGCTTGGTGTCCCGATTTCAAGAACATTTAAGCAACAGGCGGAGGAAATGAGGAAAATTAAGAAGGAGAAAATCAAGGAGCAGGCTGCCAAGGCATCCCCGAAGGTCACGTTAATTACGACCTTTATTGTTATGCCTTCTGCCCTCGTATTAATTGGCGGACTAATGGTCATCAATTTATTTAAAGACAATAGCAATCTATTTACTATATTTAAATAATAATAGGGGAGAGATGAACAATGAAAAACTTTATGATCAAAGCGTGGACAAAAATAATGTACCCAGTGAGAAATGAGAGAGGTGCACAATCTTTAGAGTGGTTGGGAATTGCAGCCCTATTAATTTTAGTTCTTGGAATCATTTCAAAGGCTGTAGACGGTGAGAAAGACAATGTTGGAAAAATTATCACAAACATCATTAAGAAAATTACCGATATGGTTGGATAATCTAGCCCTTTTTAAAGAGAACATTTAGTAGGTGGAAAAATGAGACGGAAATTTTATTTTTTATTCTTAGTAATGGTCCTTACCTTTTTACCTGCATGTAATAAGGAAAGCAAGTATCTAGAGAAAAAAGAGCCAAAAGTAATCGTTAATGAAGAAGAGCCTAAATTAGAAAAGCAAGAGGAGCAACAAGAGGAAACGAAGGAAGTAAGTATGGAGGTGGATCCGCTACCTACAAGTTATGGGGAGTTAGCCAATCTTCCTGTAGGGGAGCTTGTTCATTTCAATCCTTCTACATCTGAACCCGAAAAAACATTGGAAGCCTTCAAGGATTTACCAGATATATCGAAAAGCCCTTCACAACAGGAACTAGATTATTTTTACAGGGAATTGGTAAGAAAGGTCCAAGACAAATTTAATGGACCAGAGGACATTATTAGGCAATTACGTTTTCAATCAATGGGAGATCCAGAGCTGACTGACTCAAGGTATCAGCTGAAGGAAAACTTAAATGTGGAAATTTTATTAGATGCATCTGGCAGTATGGCACAATCCGCAGGCGGAAAAGTGAAGATGGAGGCGGCGAAGGATTCCATTACTGAATTTGTAAAGCAACTCCCCCAAGGTGCAAAGGTTGGTCTTAGGGTATACGGTCATAAAGGAAGTAATGCAGATTCAGATATGAAGCTATCATGTAGCAGCAGTGAAATCATGTACCCTCTTACCGTAAAGGATGAAGGGAAATTTCAAGCGGCACTTCAAAAAATTCAACCAACAGGCTGGACGCCAACCGGTTTGGCGCTAAGAGAGGCGCAAAAGGATTTAGAGGCATTTGATGGGAAAGAAAATACGAATATTGTCTACCTTGTAAGCGATGGAGTATCGACTTGTAATGATGATCCCGTTCAGGCGGCAAAGGATTTATATGATTCGAATATTTCACCTATTATCAATGTGATTGGCTTTGATGTTGATGCGAAAGGTCAAAATCAGTTAATTGAAATTGCCAATGCGACAGAAGGAATATATCAAAAGGTAAATGATGAAAGTGAATTAAAGAAAGAACTCGATAAAATCTCACAGCTAGCCGAAACATGGAAGGATTGGAAGGAGAAAAACACGCAAAATCTGGAAAGGAAGAAAACGCGAAACCATCTCGATATTTTTGCTTATATAACGGATGAAGGCTATAAAGCTACCTTTGAAAGGGTAGATATTGGGCTGATCCAATTTATTCTCAAGGAAAATGGAAAAATGGATAAGGAATCTTATTATTATTTAGATCAGAAAAATAATGAGTATCATAGCTGGATTAATTCAGAGGTTGATAAGTTTAAAGAGGAATTAAAAATTCTAAATGAAAAGGGCTATGTAGAGGCATTAAAAGCTCTAGAGGATAAATATCAGAAAAATGCTCAGTAAAAGAGGTGAGCGACTTTCATGCGAGGGAGAAAATTAGAACGAATAGCAGCGATCATAACGACTGCTATTCTACTATTCTGGAACTTTGCCCCGATCATTGCCGTAGCGGAAGGTAAATTTATCACACCTGGAAAAGCCATCACGCCAGGAAAAGTCTATAATCCTGGAAAGCCAGCGACAGGTGGACAATTTATCTTTCCAGGTAAAGTATATGATCCAGGTAAACCAGTTGAACAAGGGAAGTTAAGTTCAACTTCTGGTCAACCCATTCTCCCAAAATCACCCTATAGTATCGGGGTTTTCATTATACCAAATGCTCCACCACTGCTACCTGAAGCATTATATTGGCATTTAAAGGGGATTGATGTTGGAGGAGCGCTAAAGGCCGGTATTCCAGTTGACCTTGTAAAGGGTGTTGAAGCGGGCAAAGGCCCATCTATTGGTAATATACCAAATGGTGGCCAAGGAACGGGAATCGGAAAAATTCCGACTAGTGGGACGGTTACCGAAGGAGGAAAAGGCCCGAACGGTGGCCAAGGTCCGAACGGTGGACAAAGCACTGGTGAAGGAAAGGGTCCAAATGGTGGAAATAATCCCGAAGGAGGAAAAGGTCCAAACAGTGGTCAAGGAACAGGAAACGGAAATGGCCCGACTGGTGGGAATAATCCGGAATTAGGGAATGGTCCAAATGGTGGCCAAGGAACGGGAGAAGGAAAAGGTCCGCTGAGTGGAAATAATCCCGAAGGAGGAAAAGGTCCGAACGGTGGTCAAGGAACAGGAGACGGGAATGGCCCAACTAGCGGAAACGGACCTGGTGGAAATCACTCCGGAATCGGAAATAGCCCGACTGGAGAAAAGCTAGTAAGTGGTGAGGGATTAATTGAAGGATCAGGTCCTAATGGTGGGGAAAATGGAATAGATGGAAATGTAATTCCTAAGGAGACATACGGCGAAGAAACGAAATGGTCCTTAAATACAATTTTCTTACAGCACCAAGATACTAGTAGAGGTCTTTATGGTCATATTGTAGGCGGCATAGTCGATGGTAAAAATTTTTTAATAAGCTTTTTAAATAAAGACGTGGCTGGTCCGGTTCTTGCTGCAATGGGCGGTTTTAAAGTAGAGCCTATACCAGGTAAGAATGGCTACAAAGTAACACCTGGAAAAGGTAAATACAATAATAAGCTGCTTAATAATCTCTACCAGGAATATAAAAGCTATGTCGATGGCAAGGTCAAGTCGCTTGGAGTCCAAACAGCGAGAATAAAAGAAAAAACATTGCAAACTTTTTTAGAAAGTAAAAACTTTAGACCAAAAGGAATGAATCCGATTAAATATGCTGCTAAATCTACATTAGCGGCGATGAATGATGCCTGGAATCCTTTTACAAAGAATATTTTCACGAAGAGCGGCTGGAAAAACGGCACGATGTTTAATAAGGCCTTTACTTCAGGAAGTAATTTGGCAAAAATGAGTGGACCCCTTAACTATGCTTTATCTGCGGCTAATTCCTTGTTTGATTTTAGTTCGAAAGGTAAGTATAGGGACTATGGCTATAAATCGACTGAATTCGCAGCGGATTTATCAGTTGAATTAGCAATTGGGGTAGGTTCTACCGCACTAAGTAGTGTAGCAACTAGTATCGCGATGGGGGCTGTAGCCGGCTCGGCTGTTCCAGTAGTAGGAACAATCATAGGTGCTGCCGCTGGTTTAGTTGTTGGTTTAGGTGTAAATTATCTGATCAATGGAACAGCAACGGGAATAAGGATCAAAACGAGTGTGAAGAAAGCGGTCAATAGAGCCTTCAAGGGTGCTACGAATTTCTTTAAGAAGGGTAAGAAGTTATTTGGTGGATACTAATAAAGAGAAGTTTATGTACGGACCAGCATTTGGCTTAGTAGGGCTAGGTATCATCATTTTTCCAATAACAACGGCCATTCCAAAATGGTCGTTCAACATCTTTTTTATGAATCTTTTACTCTTAATTATTTTTACTAGTATCGCAAGGTATTGGTACAAAACCATCTCCTATGAAAAATGGTATAACGCACTGGTGAATTTTTTAATGACGATCTCCTTTGGTTTTTTTAGTGTGACGCCATTGTTAAGGCTGACACTGCATACATGGGTATTTTGGCTACTCCTCTTTCTTTATGGATTATTATTTGCCTATACCGTATTAAAAAGGGAAATGATTTTTAAGGCATTTTATAACCCGGGGAAATCAAAGATTGCGAAAGGATCTTTGATTTTCCTGCTAATCCTTCTTGCTATCGGTGGATTGACCGCCCGAAATGGTCAAGACATGGTGATCTTAAGATTATTGGATGAGCACCAAGGGGCATTTTTTATCTCCTGTATTTTTTATGCGGTTGGCATGCTAGTTACATTTGTTTCCTCCGCGTTTCTTAAGAAAACAGATAAAGTGCAATACTAAGAAATTATCTAGCGCAAGCGTCCTAGCCCCGACGTACAGGATGTACTAGTGTCGACAATGCGACAGGACGCCCGAGTTTTTGTCGACCTCGAGGTCAAATGTTCGCAACCCAAAAAGTCAAAGAACGACTTTCTGGGTTGCGAAGCATTTGCTTGGCAAACCAAAGAACAGTTTGCATAAGTGCGACTAGGTCTCTGGCTTCGCTTCACTCGTCAATCGACCAGTCTTCTTTATCGGGGCTTACAAGAGCGTTTACGCTTTTCTAGATTGGTGGCGATCAGTAATGTTTAGTTTATCTGGATTCATAAAGACATTAGGGGTGGTGCTGGTTTTTTACCTATCCATTTCCTTTATTTTTGGTTTATTTCAGATTCAGAACATGGCTATTACATTAGTCATTTTATATGTTCTATGTTACGTCCTTAATGGAATATTAGCACCGATATGGAATCCTAAGACTCCTTATATTGCTAGTTACCTTTCTAGTATTACATTAACACTAATCAATATGTTATTTGCTTATTACGTTTTAGATGTGCTGGTGTTTGCAGATCCAGAGGTTATCAATAATGGCTTTGTTAGAAATTCATTTGTTTCTCTTATGATGACGTTTTTCGCAGTGAAAATTTATAGCAGGAAACAGAGGGTAGCAAAATGATTAGGGATGCCATTGATATTTTTAATAGAAATATTGTTTTAATTGTCTGGATTGGTTTGGCATTAGTCATTCCTGTTACCTTTTTTACCTTTTGTGCGATTACTTATGTTTCGATGCTAGATACAGTAGAATCAAGCAATTTAATCGCTGCCTTTTTAATCATTTTGAATTTTACGATTCTGTTCCCACCCTTTCTTTACATGGCAAAAAATGATCTAAATGATAAGCAAACAAGATTCATAGATTTAATAAGGATATTTATCGGTAAATTTGGCTTTACAGCATTATTCACCTTTATCTTTTTTTTAATCGCCATTTTTGGATCGGTTTTGTTCTTTATTCCAAGTATCTTTGCCATCATTATGATCTTACTTTTACCTTTATTTTCTGATGAGGATCGAATAAAAGAAGCATTTAAAGGGACTTGGGGAATTGTGAGAAGTGAGCATTTATTTATTTTATTAGATCTTCTTATTATTCTTTCATTAAATTTACTCGTCTGGTCAGGCTCATTGTATTTATTAGCTAGCTTTGAAAATAATACGTTAGTTTTTATCACCATTCGAGTATTGCTGAACGCTCTATTTTTTCCACTTATTTATTTCTATTTAATTATGAAATATAGAAGAGATTTAGGTGACGAATATGGTACATGATCCTTCACTGGGTTTTAAGAAAGTAAAGGTCGCTGTTGTGGTCCTTTTAACTATTATTTCCCTCGGTATTTACTTAGGGTATTGGTTTATTAGTAAGAGAAGAATATTTGCTGAAATAGATCGAGCGAAATGGATCCCGATGAAATTATGGTGGGTGTTTACGGTCTTTCTTTGTCTTTCTTTTCTTTTCAATATGATTGGTACCGCCTTTTTAACGCCATATGGGAATGCTGTTTTTTCTTCCTTTGATGTAATAGGTACTTTTTATTTTCTAGGCTTGCTTTATTATTCTGTCTTTCGCTTAAGGGATTTAATAGAGGACTATTATGTGGATGTCACCATTAAGCCGTGGCTACTCGTCTTATTTCATGTTTGGTACCTTCAATTTAAGTTGAATCGATTGGAGGGATTGGAGCATGAAACGCCGCAAACAGCGTTGGCTAAATGAGAAAGGATCAATTAGTATTGAGTTTCTTGGAATATTGCCATTTTTCTTTCTGTTTTTTCTTATTTTGTGGCAGGTGGTGGCATCAGGATATTCAGTCTTTGTTGCGAAAACAGCTGTAAACAATGCGGCGAAAATCTATGCGGCTACGAATGATATTACGAAAGCCGTTGATGAGGCGAAGGAAAGTTTAGGGACGAACAAGATCATTGTTTATAAGGATTTACATACTAACTATTTAGGTAATGGGAAATTTGAAATGGTATTATCCACGGATCACTTTCTTTCGTTTGTCCCTGACAAGTGGAAGGACAAAGCTTCAATGGAAATAGAACAAGAAGCGATTGGTAAGGTGTTCGTACCATGAGCAACGAACAAGGAAATGCGGCTCTTTACTTACTTTGGTTACTTAGTATTGTAGCGATTATTTTTGTATTAACGATGAATATCGTAAAAGTATATATCGTGAAGGAGCACGCGAATTTAGCGGTCGAACAGGCAGCATTAGCTGGCACCTCTGTTCTTTTGAAAAAAACGAAAGAGGGAGTTGAGCAATTCGACACCCGTTCTACTTTAGATCCTTTATATATAGCAGACCGAGCCCTTCAATTAACGATCGATTTAAAAACCGTTGGCGAGTTGATTGACGAAAAAAAACACGAATACATGTCAAGAGGGATGGATGAGGCAGATGCGTATATTAAAGCGGCAAATCGGATATTGCCTGAACGTATCAATCGCCATCCGTATTTAAAGGACGAACTAAAAAGAACATTGGGAAGTTCGAGTAGTGCGGTATTTTACATAGTTTCTGCAACGGTCCTAGATATGATTGACGAAAATAATGGAGAAATCGATGATACAGAAATTGAGCTTTCCAATCATTATTGGAGACTGGAAGTGAAATCAACCGTCCGATTTAAATCGATATCAGATAAAAAATTCATTACGAACTTTATTGAAGATATCCCACAAAAAGGGTATGGACCCACTCTTTCCTATTTAGAAAATGTTTATTCATGAGATGAACTTAACGCAATACTGCCTGAGAACTGCACCTTACACTATGTCCATGGGGGGGCAGTTCTTTTTTTATATTCACAGTAGGGAAGGGAGGTATCGAAATTTGAGGAAGAGAATTGTTTATTTTAGTATGTCCATTCTGCTGTTCTTATATGGTTTGAATCCCTCCTTCGTGTCTGCTCAGACCTTTCATGTAGCAGGTTCATTTATAACTCCAGGAAAGTCCATTACCCCGGGCAAACCGATTACCCCTGGTAAACCCATTTCACCTGGAGAGCCGATCAATCCAGGTAAACCCCTAGTTCCTGGCGACCCAATTAACTCCAATGATCCCATTAAAGGGGATGGTCATAAAGATCAGAATGGAAAGAATGACTTTCAATGGAGCATTGATATTGGCCATTTCTTTGATGATGTAATCGATGGTGCTATAGATGGTGGAAAAGGTTTTTTAGACTGGATGGCTGATACAGGTCGGGATACACGCGATTTTATTTCTGGAAAGATGATTGAGGGGGTCAATCTTTCAACAAAAATAGCGGATAAGCTCTCAACGGGTTTCATCAATGGAGTGGAAAATGCACGCTTTCATTCTGTTGATTGGATGCTCCGGACGGTAGATTTTGCCCAGTCTGATAAAGGAAATGTTCTCTTTTTCGTGAATCCAATTGGAACCCTTTTATTAAAACAAGTTGATCGTGAAGGGATGGCATCTATTAATGATAGAATCCATCAAGGCACGAATGATTTTCTTAACTATAAAACGAATGTCGTAGATAAGTTTATTAATAGAAATAACCAATTGTTTGATTCTTTTAAAGACATCAATCATCAGATAACGGAAACAGTGAAAAATATAAATGGTACGATAATTGATGCTGGCTCAAGATGGGTAAAAACACCGATGGACGTTGCTGAGAGCTACTTCGATTTCGATCCAGAAGCAAGGCCATATGGTACAATCGATGACATAAAGATCAGCGATAAACATTTAATGGAATTTGCGGATTTAGCTTATGTGCAAAATGAAGGTCAAAAATATGATACGTCGAAAAGAGTATATGGAGATATTCAGGATATTCCGATGGGTTTCGAAGAGGATATTACCCTTTCCAAGTCAGAGCTTACAGGATTTAGTGGGAAGACTTTTGTAAATAGAAAAGATAAACAAATTGTTATTGCTTTTCGCGGAACAGAACCTGGAGCAGACATTAGGGATTTTCTTGCTGACATTGCCTTAGTTTTTGGGATTCCCAATACACAACTAGGGGAAGCGAAGGAATTTACAAGAAATGTGCTAGGTAAATATTCTGGCTATGATATCGTCATTGTCGGACACTCTTTAGGTGGAAATATAGCACAGGGAGTGGGAAGGCATTATAAAATTCCAACTGTCACTTTTAATGGTCCTGGGATGCAGATGCATGAAGATGCCGTAAATTCTTATCCTGGGAAGCTGAAGGATTGGTTAAGTCCTGATACAAATGCGAACTATTCTCCGTTTATTAATAAACATAATCAAAATGATAAATACAATGATTTGATTATCAATCATATTAGCTCGCAGGATGAGATTGGTAAGCTAGGCATACACCTCGGAACAACAATTATTTATGGTCGTGACGGAAATACGGGTACTCTTTCAGTCTATGAATCGGATGATTATGGACTCGTAGAGGTATTGGAGGACCAGTTTGGAAATAAAGTATACAGAACGATAAAAGATGGGGAAAGTGGACTATCACATCACGGTATAAAAACCTTCGAGCCATATCTAGAAGATGGAGAATTAAGAAGAGATGATGATGATTAAACAGGAGGTTTCTTAGATGGGAAAAATAATACTGTCTGCCGTGCTATCATTTCTATTTCCTGGGCTTGGACAGCTCTATCATAAACAGAAGGTGAAGGGAATCATCCTGATTGTTATCGGGATTATCCTCGTTTATGTCAATATTTTTGGATGGCGGCTTCCTTTAACTGTTTTTCGATTCATTGCTGCTGGGGAAGCTATTTTTTCAGCAAATAAGAGGTTTAAATCCGCTGGGACTGAAGCTTTTTTGTCGCCTAAAAAGGCTTTGCTAGAAATTGGGATTTCAGTCATTTTGATTTTTATGGTTACATTTGTTCCATATCGAATGTTCATCAAGCCTGAAGCCAACTATTTTTCACAGAATACTCCAGAACAAGGAGACAAGGAAATGAAACAGGCTGAGGAAAGAATGATTTCTTATTTAGAAGAAAAGTATCAGAAGGAATTTACGATAAAACAAACGGACTATATACGTGAACAAAGTGAATATACATTTGTGATCTCTGCTTCAGATGAGGACTTTCTTTTTACTGGCTCCTATTTTCATCATCAAGATCAATTTGAAGATGGCTATATGAATGCGAAATGGGGAAATGAATTTGATGATAAAGTAGAGCCTGCGATTTCCACACAGTTCCAAAATATTTGGAAATATAATCGAGGAGTTCGGGTGGAGGAAAATGTCCTTTCGCGAATCAACCCATTAGAAATACCATCGTATGACCAGCTACGAATACAGTTTCCAGATGATTATGAACAAAAATTTCAACTAGCTGTGTTCGAAAATGAGGATGAAAAGAAGCAGCAAGCTTTAATAAAGGTAAATCATATTGTTCAGGCCATAAAGGCACAAGGCATAAAGAATATTCAATTCCATATTTATTTTTATAACGAAAAGCTGTTTAAAGAAAAGGGAAAAGATATCATTCTAGGAGCAGAATATAATAAATACCTTTTATATGATATTGGTTTAATCGGTGAAGATTTGGAAAAGATCGTTACACCAGGGGACCTAGAAGACTATTTTATTGAAAATAAGGATTAATGTTATGAGACCATTAGATTAGATAGAATTGGAAAAGTGAGATGAAAATAGTCCTTTCCACTTATTTGAAAATATGGAAAATTGGACTAATATCAAAATTGTATGAATTTTGATAAGGAGGTAATATTGAAGATGCTCCACTTAAAGCATATAGCCAATAAACTAACTGACAAACAGTCCACTATTAAACTAAAAGTCTTTTTTAGTTTGCTGTTCATTCTTTTTCTATGTTTTAGTAGTACAGTAAAAGGGGTAATGGCAGCAGATCCGAATTTTATTAATCAAGTGAGGGTTGAATACCTTGACTTTGAACAGAAAACGACGAAAGAGTTCAATCAATATTTAGACAATACTACAAAGAATTACAAACAATATTACAACCGACAAAATGAAATTCTAGATCTATTCGTTATTCAAACAGAGGCAGATTCCAAGCGGTTGGAACAACTATTGAATGCGGATTTAGAACAATTAGAAAAACAATACGGAAATAACAAATCCTATTCTAGTAAACTGAGGGATTACAGCAGTAAAATCAATCTTAACCGTCTCAATAGTTCGATGAATCAGTATGCCACAAGTATGAATCCGCATCGATTAAATAGTTTAATGAATCGTTTTAGCAATGCAGTAAATGAAAATCGCTTGAATAGTTCGATGTATGAATATAGCTCCGCCATAAATGAGCACCGTCTAAATAGTCCGATGTATAGTTATAGCGGTGAAATAAATGAAAATCGTCTAAATAGCTCTATGTATGACTTAAGTAAAGCTAGTAATGAACATTCCTTAAACAGTATTATGTATCGATATAGTAAGGACCAAATTACGCAAGAAGAAGCAAGTAACGAGTGGGCGCAATTTAAGAAGTCAGAAATAGGTGACCTTCAAGCAAATATCAATCGATTTAAAACGAATCTTAACCAAATTGAAAAAAAATCTAGAAGTGATATTTATAAACAAAAATGCGCAACCATACATGGGATTTTAGAACAAAGAGCTAAGTCGCTCCAAACGGTTTCAACTACTCGAGCTGCTTATTTTGGAAAAGGAATTGATTTTCCTAACTTAGTCCCGAGTATAGGAGAAATCAATGTTTTGCTTGATGGAAAATGGCTCTGTTTTGAACAACCACCGATGATGAAAGGTGGTTCAACTATTGTTCCATTACGGGTTATCTTTGAAGAATTAGGTGCTAGTGTAAATTGGAATTCCAAAACCCAATCAGTGACAGCAAAGAAAGGTAGCACGACCATTGTTTTGACAATTAATAAAAAAGTAGCGACCATCAATGGTAAATCAATCTCGTTGCAAAGCCCACCTGAGCTTATTAACGGGCATACGATGGTTCCTGTTCGTTTTGTTAGTGAAGCCTTGGGGGCGAATGTAAAGTGGGATGGAGGCAGTAAAACCGTTTTCATCACAACTAAATAATCAATTCGAAAACCAAGTCAGTTATGGCTTGGTTTGTTTTTTTGAACTAGCCACCTCTTCGTTTTTGTTTGGAAAAATATACATGATAAAGTTTTAAACTTTTTTAAAGCGGGAGCCGTCTAATATTGTAAGATAAATGTGAATAGAAAGTTTTAAACAGGATTTTGTAAATAAATACCGAATATATAAAACTACTAAGATAGTGTAAATGGAGGGAAATACATTGCGAGAACAAATGAATCCACAAATAGAGAGAATTATTAATAATATTGAAAAAGTAATGATTGGAAAGAGGACAGTTACGGAACTGAGTTTAGTCGCTTTATTGGCAAATGGACATGTCCTCCTGGAAGATGTCCCTGGGGTTGGAAAAACGATGATGGTCCGCGCTTTGGCTAAGTCCGTTAGTGCCAGTTTTAAACGGATTCAGTTTACACCAGATTTATTGCCGTCGGATGTGTCGGGGGTTTCTATCTATAATCCAAAAGAAATGGAATTCCAATTCAGACCAGGACCAATTATGGGAAATATTATTTTAGCGGATGAGATTAATCGTACTTCCCCTAAAACACAATCAGCTCTTCTCGAAGGAATGGAAGAAAGTAGTGTGACAGTAGATGGTGTTACTCATGTCTTGGAGAAGCCTTTTTTTGTAATGGCTACTCAAAATCCAATTGAGTATGAAGGAACGTATCCATTACCTGAAGCGCAGCTTGATCGTTTTATGTTAAAAATGCATATGGGCTATCCTGAAATAGGCGATGAAATCGAAGTATTAAACCGGGCACAAAGAACGCCACCTATTGAAGATTTAGAATCCGTTGTTAGTTTAGAAGAATTAAGATCTCTCCAAAGAGAAATAAAAAACGTGTATGTGGATGATACACTCAAACGATATATTGTCGATCTTGCAAGAAGAACACGTGAACATCATAGCGTTTACCTAGGGGCAAGTCCGCGTGGATCGATTGCTTTAATGAAGGCTTCCCAAGCATATGCTTTCATGCATGACCGTGATTATGTGGTTCCAGACGATGTACAATTTTTAGCACCTTATATCTTCGCGCACCGTCTAATATTGAAATCAGAAGCTAAATTTGAGGGAATCTCAGCAGAAGAAGTAGTGAAGAGTGTTTTATCAAGGGTGCCAGTTCCTGTACAAAGGCTTGTGAAATAATGAAGAAAGTCATTGCCCTCATCCAATTCCCTTGGAAACTACTAATCTTACTGCTTTTATTAGTACTGACCTATTCTTATGCAATGTTTCAAGGTGGATTTGTAAGTTGGTTTTTGTTTTTCAGTTTTTTACCATTTGCTGTATTAAGTTTGGCTGTCTCTTTCTATTCGTTAAAGGATTTAAAAGTAGAAAGATTTTTTACGAAGACAGATTACTATGCTGGAGAAACTCTTAAGGTTCAAATTAAGTTAAAACGTAACTTCCGTTTTCCTCTATTTTATTTAGTGGTGGAAGATGTATTAACGGATCGACTGCAATCTGGCTTTCAATTAAATAAGTCGAAGGTTTTGTTAATACCTGGATTTCGTAAAGAATTCTCCTTTGAATATGTAGTGGAAAGTCTTCCGCGCGGGGAGCATTTTTTTCAGGAAGTCCGATTAAAAACAGGCGATCTTCTAGGATTAATCGAAAAGGAATATGTCGTTGCTGTTGACCATCAGATTATTGTTTACCCTGCCTATACGGAGATGATTTATCGACCATTTGAAAATCAATATGATCAAGGGATGACAGCTTCAAGGGAAAGGGTTCAAAGGGATACATCGATGGCAATCGGTGTTAGGGAATATCAGCCTGGTGACCGATTCTCTTGGATTAATTGGAAAGCAACAGCGAAGCGAAATGATATTATGACAAAAGAGTTTGAACAAAGACAATCGCATGATCTTTTAGTCGTGCCAGATTGTGTTCAAGATACTCATTTTGAAATGATTGTTTCCTTTACGGCTTCACTTGTTCGTGCCATTTTACGAAAAGGAGCACAAGTGGGGTTAATAAGCTACGACAAAGAAAGAGCTTCCTTTGCTATCAGAGGCGGGGAAAGTCAACAACAGCAACTATTTTACCATCTAGCTAAAATCGAAGACAGAAGTGCTATATCTTTAGATCGAGTGTTAGAGGCTGAGGGTTTATTAACTGGGCAAAATGCTTCCATACTTTTAGTAACCGCCCAATTGACAAAGAACTTACTTGAAAAGGTTAGCTTTCTTTCTCTTCGAAAGGGAACAATTGTTATTTTTCTCATGAAAGAGACGAAGGAATCTCTGTCTTCAAATGAATTATCCTTAAAATCAATGGCAAACGCACGAGGGATTCGTGTGGTGATGGTTCACGAAGGTCAATTTGCTAATGCCTTTTCGGAGGTGAGTAGATGAATAATGAAGTGTCTAAACGCAATTGGGAAACATTTTTTCTGTATGTATTCGGCTTTGTTCTTTTATGGGAATGGATTCGACCGTTAAAGGAATTAACGAATACAGGTAGTATTGGTGTGTTTGTTTTTTATATTCTTTTATCCTTTGCGTTAGTGTATTTTCAGGTTAGAGTCTGGATCGGCTTTCTAGTTAAAGTATTCATCATTTTAAGTTCAATCTATTATTTTTATTTTGAAGGTGGCTTCTTTTCTATACATTGGATGATGATCGTCCTTAAGGATACCGTACAAAATATGGTATATGTATGGAGTGGACAATGGGGCGAGTTAACGAATGTGTTTCGAACACTTCTTTTCTTCCTATTACTTTGGTTAATGACTTATTTGGTTCATTATTGGCTCATCAACCGAAAAAGGATTTTTCTCTTTTTTCTTATCACGCTTATCTATATAACGGTATTGGACACCTTTACTCCGTATTCTGCTAAAGGTGCAATCATAAGAGCGATCATCACTGGATTTGCCGCAATGGGTATATTAACGTTGAATCGAATTTTAACGAATGAAAATATTGGGCGGAATTATTCGTTCTCTCGGAAATGGATGGTTTCATTAACTATTTTAATCATCTGTAGTGTGGGTATCGGATTTACTGTTCCGAAAGCTGGTCCGATTTGGCCGGATCCTGTCCCTTATATTAAATCCCTTAATAATAAAGATGAATCTGTGAATCGAATTGGTTATGGCGTAGACGATTCAAATTTAGGTGGTCCGTTCATTGGTGATGATCGGGTAGTTTTTCAAGCTGAAGTGGCGGCTAGGCATTATTGGAGAGTTGAGTCGAAGGAGGTTTATACCGGAAAGGGCTGGGTAGATTACTCAGACCAGGAGAGAATTTCCATTCCTCCAGAAGGCGAGTTTCCTATTTATGCTTTTGAACCAGATGTATCTTATAAAGACGAAGAAGCAACGATTACCACTTATATGGAATATCCACACGCGATATATCCATTTGGAGTAAAGCATATTGAAACGCCATCCAATTCTGCGTTTGAAATGAATGCGGTGAAGGAAAAAATATACTTTAAAGACAGTCAAGTGAATAACTACTCTTTCAAGTATAGAGTTCCAAAATACAGTGTGGCAAAGCTTCAACAAGTCAAATCGATTGAACAGTCTAGGTTGGGCTCCGACTTTGCCAGTCGATATACTCAAGTACCAAATAATCTTCCGCCAGAAATAAGGGAACTCGCCATGCAAATTACGGAAGGAAAAGAGACTTGGTTTGATAAAGTAAGAGCAGTTGAGAAATACTTTGATCGAAATGAATATTCCTATGATCAGAAAAATGTAGCAATCCCTGGTTCCGGAGATGATTATGTTGCTCAATTCCTGTTTGATACGAAAAGGGGCTATTGTGATAATTTCTCTACTTCGATGGCTGTGATGCTGCGAACTTTAGGTATACCTACTCGTTGGGTTAAAGGGTATACAGACGGTGAGTATAAACGCCTTGGAGAACACAGTCGGAAAATCTTCGAAGTGACAAACAATAATGCTCATTCATGGGTTGAAGTTTTTTTCCCAGGGTCGGGTTGGCTTGCGTTTGAACCGACTCCAGGCTTCACGAACAATGTTACATTAAATTTTGATACGTACAAAGAGGATCCTAAGAAAGAGGAGACGCCTCTCCCAGAGAAAAAAGAAGAACCTAAAAAACCTGACCGAGAAAAGGAAGAAACGAATAAAAAGTCTAATTCTACTTTTTCTTTAGATAAGTTATGGCTGAATATAAAGCTGTTCTTTAAAAAGGAATGGAAATGGATTGTTTTTGGAGGCATAGCAGTTGCTTTCGTTCTTCTATATGTATATCGAAGTCGTTCAAAGTGGATGCCCTACTTTCTTATTTGGAAATTTAAATATCGTAAGAACGACGAAAGTTTAGTCACGGCTTATCTTGCTTTATTAAAGCAACTGGAGCGCTATGGCTTAAGGCGAAATGAAAACCAAACGTTAAGAGATTATGCTAAATATATTGACCGCTTTTTCTCATCCAATCAAATGAGCCGTTTAACGATTGCTTATGAACAGTATTTATACAAAGGTTCCATGAAAAATGGAACTTGGTTAGAGTCAAAGGAATTGTGGGAAAATTTAATTAAAAAGACGAGTGCTTGACCAAGAAAATTCCTATTGTTAAAATGTATAACAATATCATATTTCCTTCGTATATCCTCGATAATATGGATCGAAAGTTTCTACCGAATCACCGTAAATGATTTGACTATGAAGGCAGGAATCTATTTGGTGTTTTATAAAACTAGAATTCTGCCTTTCTATTTTATTATGGAATGGCAAAATTCTAGTTTTTTTTGTTTTTATATGGACATCAAAGGGCATAATTAGTAGGTATATTTAAGAAAGTGGTGAGCAATCATGAAAGAAATACAAAATCAAGAAATGATCGTCGTGCTCGATTTCGGAAGTCAATACAATCAATTAATTACCCGTCGTATTCGAGAATTTGGGGTTTATAGTGAGTTGCATCCACATACGATTACAGCTGAAGAAATCAAAAAAATGAATCCTACAGGAATTATTTTCTCAGGTGGTCCAAATAGTGTATATGAAGAAAATTCATTTCGCTGTGACGAAGCTATTTTTGAATTAGGCATTCCGATCTTAGGAATTTGCTACGGAATGCAATTAATGACTTTACACTTTGGTGGTAAAGTAGAAAAAGCGAAGCATCGTGAATATGGAAAAGCATCCATTGATGTGAAGAATCCATCGATCCTTTTCCGTGATCTACCTGAGCAACAAATCGTGTGGATGAGTCATGGTGATTTAGTAGTGGAAACACCTGAGGGGTTCACGATTGATGCGATTAGCCATTCCTGCCCAATAGCAGCAATGAGTGATATGGGCCGAAAGCTTTATGCAGTACAATTCCACCCGGAAGTATTGCATTCTGTATATGGTAATGATCTGCTTAAGAATTTTGTCTTTGGTGTGTGTGAATGCAGCGGTAACTGGTCAATGGAAAATTTCATTGAGGTAGAAATAGCGAAGATTCGCCAAACTGTCGGAGATAAGCAAGTTCTTTGTGCGTTAAGTGGTGGAGTAGATTCATCCGTAGTAGCGGTTCTTATTCATAAGGCAATTGGTGATCAACTAACTTGTATCTTTGTTGATCATGGTTTATTGCGTAAAGATGAAGCAGAAGGCGTTATGAAAACTTTCTCTGAAGGTTTCCATATGAATGTCATTAAAGTGGATGCGAAAGAGCGTTTCATGAGCAAATTAAAAGGCGTGTCCGATCCAGAGCAAAAACGTAAAATTATTGGAAATGAATTTATTTATGTCTTTGATGATGAAGCAACTAAGTTAAAAGGAATTGACTTCCTGGCTCAAGGTACTTTATATACAGATATTATTGAAAGTGGAACAGCTACAGCGCAAACGATTAAATCACATCATAATGTCGGCGGTCTTCCAGAGGACATGCAATTTACATTAATTGAACCGTTAAACACATTATTCAAAGATGAAGTTCGTGCTTTAGGAACGGAGTTAGGAATTCCTGATGACATTGTGTGGAGACAACCGTTCCCAGGACCTGGCTTAGGAATTCGAGTGTTAGGTGAAGTATCTGAGGACAAGCTTGAAATTGTTCGTGAATCAGATGCCATCTTACGTGAAGAAATTAAAAATGCTGGTCTAGATCGAGATATTTGGCAATACTTCACCGTTTTACCTGACATTAGAAGTGTAGGTGTAATGGGTGATGCTAGAACATATGATTACACGATCGGAATTCGCGCAGTTACATCCATTGATGGAATGACATCAGATTGGGCAAGAATCCCTTGGGATATATTAGAGAAAATCTCGACTAGAATCGTCAATGAAGTAGCGCATGTCAATCGTGTTGTCTATGATATTACGAGTAAGCCACCTGCGACGATTGAGTGGGAATAAAGAGAAAAGCGGTCGACTAAAACGCCACATCCGCATGTCTTAGTCGACATTAGGACGTCCTGTCCGTCGAAAGCAGCTTGTCGGGTCTAGCTGCTGCAGATAGACAGATGAGGTTAAATACGAACATTAAAACGGACATTTTAAAAAATGTTCGTTTTTTTATTGACTAAAATAAAATAACTATATATAATAAAATTGAAATGAGATATGTCGATTTACGTCGTATAATGTTGGGGATATGGCCCAAAAGTTTCTACCGAGCTACCGTAAATAGCTTGACTACGAGGTAAGTGTTTAAATAACTAATGGGACTATATTGCACTTATTTATTATTCTTCAACTCCCTTATTATTTACACGAACCCTGAGTCAACGCTTCGGTGAGCGAATCCGAAGTGTTTTTTTGTTTTTATCATCATTAAGGGGGAAGAATAAGTGAAAAAATATTTCCAATTTGAAGAACTTGGAACGAATTATCGCCGAGAGTTTATGGGTGGATTAACGACCTTTTTAGCGATGGCTTATATTTTAATCGTTAACCCTATCACTCTTACTCTAGCTAATATTAAAGATTTACCAGATTCATTAAGAATGGACCACGGAGCAGTGTTTGTGGCAACAGCATTGGCTGCTGCTATCGGCTCAATTATTATGGGTCTATTAGGAAAGTACCCAATTGCGCTTGCTCCAGGAATGGGGTTAAATGCTTTCTTTGCGTACACGGTTGTGTTAGGAAGTGGGATTCCATGGCAGCATGCACTTGGTGCCGTATTTATTTCAGGTATATTCTTCTTATTATTAACGATATCCGGTCTTCGTGAAAAAATAATAAATGCCATTCCGATTGATTTAAAATATGCTGTTGGTGCTGGTATTGGATTGTTCATTACCTTTGTTGGATTCCAAAACGCAGGAATTATTGTCAATAATGATGCTACCCTTGTAGGGTTAGGTGATTTAACAAACGGAAATACCTTATTAGCTATATTCGGTATCGTGGTAACTGTTATCATGATGACACGTGGTATAAAGGGTGCTGTATTCTACGGCATGGTTGTTACAGTTATTGTAGGGATGATATTTAACTTAATCGATACTCCAAATAGAGTAGTAGATTCAGTTCCAAGTATAGCGCCAACTTTCGGTGCCGTATTCTCATCATTTGGCGATCATTCTTTTTATACAACAACGATGCTGGGGATTGTATTAACATTCTTGTTCGTAGATTTCTTTGATAACGCAGGAACATTAGTGGCAGTGGCAAACCAAGCAGGATTAATGAAAGATAATAAACTACCTAGAGCTGGAAAAGCCCTTTTTGCGGATTCCATTGCGTCAATTGCAGGGTCAGTATTAGGTACATCGACAACAACTTCTTATATTGAATCAACAGCAGGGGTTGCCTCTGGAGCTAGAACAGGTTTTGCATCACTAGTTACAGCCGGATTCTTCATTTTATCCTTATTTTTCTTCCCGCTACTGGAGGTCGTTACATCTCCTGTTACTGCACCGGCTTTAATTATTGTCGGGGTACTAATGGTTTCTTCTTTAGGGAAAATTGATTGGAACCGTTTCGAAATTGCTGTGCCAGCATTTTTGACAATCATTGCAATGCCTTTGTCTTATAGTATCGCAACAGGAATTGCTGTTGGATTTATCTTTTATCCAATAACAATGGTTATGAAGGGGCGTATGAAAGAGATTCATCCAGTAATGTATTTCTTCTTCGTTATTTTTATCTGTTATTTTATCTTCTTAGTTTAATAAGTTTGCGACCTTGCTCTTTAATAGCAAGGTCGTTTTTTATTTACGAAATATTATTCTAGGCATTAGTAAAAGAAGTTTATTGAAATGGAAATTTAGGGGTATTCTAACCATAATTCCAATTCATTATTTCTTTACTTATGCCATTTTTTTATTTTGAAACGTTGGGTTTGAAATATGTTAGGAGGAAACTAAAATGTTCAAAAATGCTTTTGGAGTTTTGCAAAAGGTAGGTAAAGCGTTAATGCTACCTGTTGCTCTCTTACCAGCGGCTGGTATTTTACTTGCCTTAGGTGCGGCACTGACAAACCCTGTATTATTAGATATTGCACCATTTTTAGATAATAGTGGAGTGAAAATTGTAGCGGATATCATGAAAGGTGCAGGGGATGTAGTTTTTGGTAACCTGGCTTTACTTTTCGCTGTAGGGGTTGCTGTTGGATTAGCGGGAGGAGAAGGAGTAGCGGGTCTTGCCGCTATCATTGGTTATTTGATTATGAATGTAACGATGGGGACCGCTCTTGGACTTTCGGCTGAAGATGTTAATGGACTAAATTACGCAAATGTTTTAGGGATCCCCACACTGCAAACAGGTGTGTTTGGGGGAATCATTGTCGGGATTATTGCTGCATCCCTTTATAATCGCTTTTATGAAATTGAATTACCGTCTTATTTAGGGTTCTTTGCGGGGAAACGGTTTGTTCCAATTATCACGGCTGGAACGGCTATTCTTCTAGGTTTAATCATGCTTATCATTTGGCCGCCCATCCAAACGGGATTAAATGCTTTCTCACAAAATATGGTGCACGCAAACTTAACATTGTCAGCATTTATCTTTGGTGTGATTGAACGTTCATTAATTCCTTTTGGATTGCATCATATATTCTATTCACCTTTCTGGTATGAATTTGGTGAGTATGCAACGAAAGCAGGAGAAGTCGTTCGAGGAGATCAACGGATTTTTATGGCGCAAATTACAGATAATGTTCAAAACTTAACAGCAGGTACCTTTATGACAGGGAAATTTCCGTTTATGATGTTTGGTCTACCTGCTGCAGCATTGGCTATTTATCACGAGGCTCGCCCTGAAAGAAAAGTAGTTGTTGGTGGATTGATGGCATCTGCGGCACTAACATCATTTTTAACAGGGATTACAGAACCAATAGAATTCTCATTCCTATTTGTCGCACCTGTATTATTTGGAATACATGCCGTATTTGCTGGATTATCTTTTATGGTGATGCAACTATTAGATGTAAAAATCGGAATGACATTCTCTGGAGGCTTAATTGATTACATATTATTTGGATTAATCAATCCACAAACTCATGCATGGCTAGTTATTCCAGTAGGTTTAGTGTTTGCTGTAATCTACTATTTCGGATTCCGATATGCAATCCGTAAGTTTAATTTGAAGACGCCTGGACGCGAGGTTGTTGAAGAAGTCGATGAAGGAAAGACTGAAAAAGCGGGAGATCTTCCTTACAACATCCTTCATGCAATGGGTGGGAAAGAAAATATTGCTCATTTAGATGCATGTATTACTCGTCTTCGAGTATCCGTAAATGATGTAAAAAATGTAGACAAAGAGCAGTTGAAAAAACTAGGAGCAGCCGGTGTACTTGAGGTAGGAAATAATATTCAAGCAATATTTGGTCCGCGATCTGAAACGATAAAAGGACAGATGAAGGATATTATGAGTGGGAAAAAGCCAGTACCGGTTGTAAAAGCACCTGAAAAAGGTGTGGAGCAGCAAATTGAAGAAATAAATCCAGAAGCACTTCAAACGGAAAATAAAAGAGAAGATTATTTCATATCTCCGATAAAAGGGGAGGTAAAACCAATTACTGATGTACCTGATCAAGTTTTTTCAGGGAAAATGATGGGGGATGGTTTTGCCATTATACCGACTGATGGAATGATTGTATCTCCAGTAGACGGAAAAGTAATTAACCTATTTCCGACGAAGCATGCGCTAGGTCTTTTATCAGATTCGGGTAGAGAAATATTAATCCATGTAGGTATTGATACCGTAAAATTAAAAGGAGAAGGTTTTGAAACGCTAGTATCTGAAAATGATCGAGTAGAAGCAGGACAACCTTTACTTAAGGTAGACTTAGATTACATTAAAGCAAATGCTCCTTCGATAATAACTCCTATCGTGTTTACGAATTTAGCGCAAGGAGAAACTGTTCACATTAAGAAAACTGGAACTGTAGAAATGAAAGAAGAAAGTATTATTGAGATAATAAAATCATAGGATGAACAAGCCGCTTTTATCAGAAAGCGGTTTGTTTTATGGGTGAAATTAATCTGGAATTAATAATTATTTTATTGTTGACTTAGATGGGACACGGTGATATTATAGTTTAAGTCAGCAGCGACAAACGAAATAAAAGTTATTTGAAAATAACTTTTTGAAAAAAGATGTTGACAAAGATTGAATGGAATGATATATTGATATAGTTGCTTAACGGCAATGAAAAAAATTGCTCTTTGAAAACTAAACAACCAAACGTTAACAAATAAAAACTTCTATATAATAGAAGTAAGCCAGAGTAAACTTTATGAGCTAATCAAACACTTTATTGGAGAGTTTGATCCTGGCTCAGGACGAACGCTGGCGGCGTGCCTAATACATGCAAGTCGAGCGAATCTTT
>NZ_JBHUJX010000003.1:0-132333 GCF_042683745.1 Bacillus sp. CGMCC 1.16607 | reverse complement strand
CCTGTGAGAGTAGGACGTCGCCAGGCATAATATCGTTCCGCAGTAGCTCAGTGGTAGAGCATTCGGCTGTTAACCGAACGGTCGTAGGTTCGAGTCCTACCTGCGGAGCCATATTTTTTAAAAGACCTTTATAAGCGAGCAGGTAGTTTAAATGCTTCCATAGCTCAGCAGGTAGAGCACTTCCATGGTAAGGAAGAGGTCAGCGGTTCGAGCCCGCTTGGAAGCTTACCATAATTTATATTAAGGCCCATTGGTCAAGCGGTTAAGACACCGCCCTTTCACGGCGGTAACACGGGTTCGAATCCCGTATGGGTCACCATTTAACGGAGGATTAGCTCAGCTGGGAGAGCATCTGCCTTACAAGCAGAGGGTCGGCGGTTCGATCCCGTCATCCTCCACCATATTTTTAAAAACACTATGCCGGTGTAGCTCAATTGGTAGAGCAACTGACTTGTAATCAGTAGGTTGGGGGTTCAAGTCCTCTCGCCGGCACTCTTTAATAACCTGGAGGGGTAGCGAAGTGGCTAAACGCGACGGACTGTAAATCCGTTCCCTTGGGTTCGGCGGTTCGAATCCGTCCCCCTCCACCATTTACTTTTTATAAAAAAAGAAAATTGGGACAAACTATAACTGTCCTTTTTATTTTTAAAACTTTGGGCTATAGCCAAGCGGTAAGGCATCGCACTTTGACTGCGACATGCGTTGGTTCAAATCCAGCTAGCCCAGCCAAGAGCCATTAGCTCAGTTGGTAGAGCATCTGACTTTTAATCAGAGGGTCGAAGGTTCGAGTCCTTCATGGCTCATTAAAATGCCATTACTTTCTCAGGAAAGTAATGGCATTTTTCTATTGTTAAGGAAACTATAAAATACTCGGATGTGGATAACTTCTTAACTTGTATAGTCCACATCCAGCGCAAGCGTCCTAGCCCCGAAGTACATTAAGTACTAGTGTCGACAATGCGAAAGGACGTCGCGCCTTTGTTCTCTTTACTAAACTAGAATTAACTCTGTTTATGATCATGAACTATTTTTATTAAAAGAAGGCTAGTTCCTTGACGACCGTATATATATTCATTATTTTGTCGAGTTGAGTCAAAGGGATGAAAGCGGTTAAAATAATATAGTACTGGGAATATGGGGGGAGTTAATCATGAAGAAAATCTCAATCATTGGGGTTCCGATGGATTTAGGCCAAACACGAAGAGGCGTCGATATGGGACCAAGTGCAATTAGATACGCTGGTGTTGTTGAGCGATTAGAAAATATAAATTATGAAATAGAAGATTTCGGTGACATCGAGATTGGAAGAGCAGAAAAGGTGCATAGCTCAGATTCCAACTTGAAGAATTTGAAAGCTGTCGCAGAGGGTAGCGAAAAGCTAGCTGCTGCTGTTGATCAAGCGATTCAAGATGGTGCTTTTCCATTAGTGCTTGGTGGTGACCATAGTATTGCAATTGGTACGTTAGCAGGTGTTGGAAAGCATTATAAAAACCTTGGTGTTATTTGGTATGATGCCCATGGCGATTTAAATACGGCTGATACATCTCCATCTGGTAATATTCATGGCATGCCTTTAGCAGCTAGTATGGGCATTGGACATCCTGCCTTAACTGAAATCGCTGGTTATAGTCCAAAGGTAAAACCGGAAAATATTATTATCATTGGTGCACGTTCCTTAGATGAGGGCGAAAAAGAACTTATCAAAGAAAAAGGAATTAAAGTATACACAATGCATGAAATTGATCGCATGGGTATGACAAAGGTCATGGAAGAAACGATTTCATATCTTAAGGAAAATACGGATGGGGTTCACTTATCATTGGATTTAGATGGATTAGACCCACATGATGCTCCTGGGGTGGGAACACCTGTTATTGGGGGAATTAGCTACCGAGAAAGCCACTTAGCAATGGAGATGCTTGCTGAAGCGGAGATTATTACATCGGCTGAATTTGTAGAAGTTAACCCGATCCTAGATGAAAAAAATAAAACAGCCACTGTTGCCGTAGCATTAATAGGCTCACTGTTTGGTGAAAAATTAAAATAAAAAATAGCAGTAGCTGGATTTCATCGGCTACTGCTTATTTTTTCCATTTAGGGTATGATATTTATTTAATAACTTGTCTAATTTTGTACTTACATCTACAACTTTTTTATTTGAATAAGTTAAAGCATTTGCTAATTCCACCATTTCTCCTCTGCACCTTTCAATGTCTACAAGTAGTTGATCTGATCTCATCTCCAGCTGAATCATCCTCGCATATATCATGTTTAGTAATTTTTATTTCCTTTTTTGAAAATTCTTAAACCTAATAAGTAAATATTTGTTAATATAGAAGAGTTGATAATTTTTTTTATTAAAAATGAAACCTTTTCGCAGTCGATTCGTATATCGATTAGCCGCATAGAGCGGAGGTAAAACATAAATGGAAGCAATTATAAAAAAGAGAATTTTACAGGTCTTAAAAGGCGATCAGGATGCTTACGGGGAACTGGTGGAAATCTATAAGGATAAAGTGTATCAATTATGTTACCGTATGCTCGGTAATCGCCATGAATCGGAAGATATTGCACAAGAAGCTTTTATACGAGCCTACATTAATATTCATAGTTTTAATATTGATTTGAAGTTTTCTACATGGCTCTACAGGATTGCAACGAACTTATGTATTGATCGTATTAGAAAGAAAAAGCCAGATTATTATCTTGATTCTGAGGTTTCAGGGACAGATGGATTAAATATGTATTCTCATATTCCTTCAACAACTGATATGCCAGAAAAGGAATTAGAAAGTTTAGAGCTTGAAGAAACCATTCAACGAGAAATTATGAAGCTTCCGGATAAATACCGATCTGTTATTGTATTAAAGTATATTGATGAGCTTTCTTTAAATGAAATTAGTGAGCTGCTTAATTTACCTATTGGGACTGTTAAGACAAGGATTCATAGGGGTAGAGAAGCATTAAGGAAGCAATTACGTAACGTATAATAGAGGTGAGTCAAATGAATTGTTCTAAATCCAACATCATTGAATATATGCATGATTACTTAGATGAAGAGATTTCATCAGAGCATGAGGAAATACTAAGGGAGCATCTCCAAACATGTCCTGAATGCCATAATCACTTCCAAGAGTTAAAAAGGTCTATTGCCTTAGTTCAGAGCACCTCTCATATTCAAGCACCAGCAAATTTTACTGCGAATGTTATGGCTCGTCTTCCGAAAGAAAAAAAGAAGGTGGGGGTGCAGAGATGGCTTCGTCAGCATCCTGTATTAACGGCTGCTTCTTTGTTTTTAGCTTTAATGGTAGGAAGCTTTATTTCAGGCTGGAACGAAGATCACGAGTTTTCTGTTTCTAAGAATCCAAATTTAATTATTGAAAATAATACAGTTATCGTCCCAGAAGGGAAAACAGTTCAGGGAGATATTGTTGTCAAAAATGGTGATTTGAAAATCAACGGTCAAGTAAAAGGAAATGTAACGGTCATAAATGGTGAGCAGTATTTAGCCTCAGCCGGTCAAGTAACAGGCGAAATTGAAGAAATCAATGAGTTATTCGACTGGATTTGGTATCATACGAAGAAAACTGCAAAAGATACAGTCAATCTCTTCTCAGAAGAATAAATGAAAAATGATAGTCACTCGAATAGAGTGACTATCATTTTTGAAAGAATATAAGTAACCGTAAATATGTTATAATGTAAGAGTTATATACAAATATTTATATTACTGTAACGCATTAACGCACTGGGGGTCTGACCCCCAGTACGTTAATGCGGTGAAGTGTTTATATATTTAACCTTATATGGAGGAAGGACAATGCTGATGGCCGATTTCGCTATTTTGAAATATTTAGCTATTGTTGTTGATATTCTCCTTGTATGGTATGTGATCTATAAACTGATAATGGTCATTAAAGGGACGAAAGCGGTTCAATTGTTAAAAGGAATCTTCGTGATCCTTCTTGTGAAAATTGTCAGTGAATTTTCCGGCTTGAAAACATTAAGTTGGATTATGGAACAAGCCATAACGTGGGGATTTCTTGCAATTATTATTATTTTCCAACCTGAGCTTCGTCGTGCTTTAGAGCAGCTTGGACGAGGTAGATTCTTCTCTAGAACGACCGTAAATGAAGAGGAAGAACAGCAAAAGGGTGTAGAAGCCATTGTAAAAGCGACAGACTACATGGCAAAACGTCGTATTGGTGCATTAATTTCGATTGAAAGAGAGACTGGGATGAGTGAGTATATTGAAACAGGAATCCCATTACACTCTCATTTATCATCAGAGTTATTGATCAATATTTTTATACCGAATACGCCTCTGCATGATGGTGCAGTGATTATTCAAAAAAATAATGTTGCAGCAGCAGCCTGTTATTTACCTCTTTCAGAAAGTCCATTTATATCGAAGGAGTTAGGAACTAGGCACCGGGCAGCATTAGGTATAAGCGAAGTGACAGATAGTGTGACCGTCATTGTTTCAGAAGAAACAGGAAGTATCTCATTAACAAAAAATGGCGAATTACATAGGGATTTAAATTTAGCTACGCTTCGAGACTTACTTTCCAATGAACTATTAGCGAATCAACAGACAAAACCAACTTCTTCTACCAGATGGAATTGGAGGGGGAAGAATAATGGATAAATTGATGGACCAACGTTGGTTTATGAAAATCATTGCTCTTCTGTTAGCTTTACTTCTATATTCAGCTGTTTCGGATATCAACAAAAAGTCGTCAGACAATAGCGTTCCTAGTGACCGAAATACAGAAACGATAGAAGGTGTCCAAGTGACCTCTTATTATGACACCGAAAATCTTGTTATTTCGGGGATTCCTAATACCGTTGACGTAACGATTAAAGGACCGATGCCCCAAGTACAGTCTGCTAAGGCTTTAAAAAACTTTGAAGTCTATGTAGACTTAGAGGATATCACAATAGGGGATCATACCGTTCCGATAAAAATAAAAAATATCTCTGGTAAACTAGAAGCACGAATCGATCCA
Organism: Bacillus sp. CGMCC 1.16607; assembly: GCF_042683745.1. Lineage (NCBI taxonomy): Bacteria > Bacillati > Bacillota > Bacilli > Caryophanales > Bacillaceae > Bacillus > Bacillus sp. CGMCC 1.16607. Next base: position 127,324 of record NZ_JBHUJX010000003.1, on the reverse strand, counting down.
ACCTTTGCAAATATTTCTGTTCAAGAAAGAGTAACGAAGGTATTCGATGTGGAAGCAGAGTATAATACGGGTTTACTTGAAGACGGCTATGTAGCTGAAAAACCAGTAGTGGAACCATCAAAGGTTCAAATAACAGGTGCAAAAGGTACAATTGATCGAATCACCTATGTGAAGGCCACTTTGGATATGAAAGATGAATTTAATGATACTATCACGAGAGATGCTAAAATTCGGGTATTAGACCGAGAGTTAAATAAGCTTGATGTGGTGATCGAACCTGAAACCGTTCAAGTAACGATTCCTGTTAAAAGTACGAAGAAGAAGGTTCCAATAAAGATTCTTAAAAAAGGAAGTCTTCCTGATGGAATACTTTTAGAAGATATGACGCTTGATACAGATGAGGCCACAATTATTGGCACAGAAGATGTATTAAAAAAGACAGAAAGTGTACGAGTAGAAGTGAACCTAGATACGATTGATGGGGATACCACGATTACTTTACCTGTTATCATTTCGGAAGGTATAACGAAAGTCACACCAGAAACGGTAAAAGTCAAAGTAAAAGTGACGAAAATGGAGGAGCGAACATTCTCCAATCTCATCATTAGGGATGAGGGGCTATCAGATTCATATGAGTTAGAGTTCCAAGACCCCATAGGTGCACTGGCTGATTTGACCGTCTTTGGACCAAGTGATGAAATCAATAATTTAAGTCCAAATGATTTTAAACTATTTATCGATGTATCTAGTTTAAGGGTAGGAAATCATGAAGTAGATATTAGAGTAGAAGGTCCAGCGGATGTAAATTGGAAATTAGATAAGCGAGTGGCCCATATCTCTATCACACAGAAGGAAGTATAGACCGGGCAATTTTTTTGAATAAAAAGGAGCGATTTTTGGATGGGTAAATATTTCGGTACAGATGGTGTACGCGGAGTGGCAAATAGCGAACTAACACCAGAGCTTGCATTCAAGCTTGGGCGTTTTGGAGGATATGTTTTAACGAAAGACAAGGATCGACCGAAAGTATTAATTGGACGAGATACACGAATTTCTGGTCATATGCTAGAAGGTGCCCTAGTAGCAGGTCTTCTTTCAACAGGAGCGGAAGTGATGAGACTTGGCGTTATTTCCACTCCTGGGGTTTCCTATTTGACGAAGGTTTTAGGTGCGCAAGCAGGGGTTATGATCTCTGCTTCTCATAATCCAGTGGCGGACAATGGGATCAAGTTTTTTGGCCCAGACGGCTTTAAACTATCGGATGAACAAGAAGAAGAAATTGAGAATCTACTCGATTTACCAGAAGACTCATTACCGAGACCGACAGGAGAGAAGCTTGGGCATGTAAATGACTATTTTGAGGGTGGGCAGAAATACCTTCAGTACTTAAAACAAACAGTGGATGAAGATTTTTCAGGCATCCATGTAGCACTGGATTGTGCCCATGGTGCAACATCCGCATTAGCTGCGCATTTATTTGCGGATTTGGAAGCGGATCTTTCAACGATGGGAGCTTCACCAAATGGTTTGAATATTAATGAAGGGGTGGGATCTACTCATCCTGAAGCGTTAGCAGCCTTCTTAAAAGAGAAGAATGCAGATGTTGGTTTAGCCTTTGATGGCGATGGTGACCGATTAATTGCTATTGATGAAAAGGGAAATATCATCGATGGTGATCAAATCATGTATATTTGTGCGAAGTATATGAAGGAAAATGGTCGTTTAAAGCATAGCACCGTCGTTTCAACCGTCATGAGTAATCTTGGTTTTTACAAAGGGCTTGAAGGCCATGGGATTCAAAGTGTTCAAACAGCAGTAGGTGATCGCTATGTGGTCGAAGAAATGAAAAAGAACGGTTATAACTTAGGTGGAGAACAATCAGGACATATTATTTTCCTAGATTATAATACAACTGGTGATGGCCTATTATCAGGACTTCAGTTAGTTAACATTATGAAGATGACGAAAAAATCTCTGTCAGAGTTAGCTGGTGAGATGCAGAAATATCCGCAAAAGCTTGTAAACATTCGAGTAACAGATAAGTATCATGTAACTGAAAATGAAAAAGTAAAAGCAATTATCGATGAAGTGGAAACCGAAATGAATGGTAATGGTCGGATTTTGGTTCGTCCTTCTGGTACGGAACCACTCGTACGTGTAATGGCTGAAGCGGCAACCGAAGAATCTTGTGCGGATTATGTAGAAAGAATTGCAAATGTAGTAAAGACAGAGATGGGTTTAAAAGAAGAATAGATGAAAAGATATGCATAAAGGAACGCAATTGCGCCTTTATGCATATTTTACATTATACACCTTTTCTTTGTGTTGTTATGATCTTGGAAAAAGATTGTAAGTCATATCCGTTGACGTATTCCAGTCCATGGTGTATGATAATCCTGTTTTTGTAAAAGAAAACATTCCACTCTAATCTAATATAGGAGGCAAGTAGACGTATTAACGAAAATGAAGCGCCAGAACTAACCAATGATCGAAATAGTGGTTAGTTGACGAGGTGGAGGAGTATCGAATTTTTCGGCGGGAACCTCCCGGTTGTATCACCAATCGTAAGTTCTTCTTTAAACCATTCGGGTAACTGAATGTACAAAGGGGAGAATAAGTGACATGAGAATCGAAGATGGAGTGGTTCGACAATCATACAATTATAAACTGCAGAGATAAGGGGACAAGTGTGTCTCCTGTAGCTACTTGTCCTCTTATAATAGGAGGAAATAAAATGTGTGGTATTGTTGGATATATTGGGAATCAGGATTCAAAAGAGATTTTATTAAAAGGGTTAGAAAAGCTTGAGTACCGTGGCTATGATTCTGCTGGAATCGCTGTAATGAACGAACAAGGTGTTCATGTTTTTAAAGAAAAAGGTCGTATTGCTGATTTAAGAGAGGAAGTCAATTCAGATGTGATGGCGAATGCTGGAATTGGACATACCCGCTGGGCGACACATGGGGTTCCAAGTAAAGGAAATTCACATCCGCATCAAAGTACTTCTGAACGCTTTACGCTTGTTCATAATGGTGTAATTGAGAACTATGAAATTTTAAAAAATGAATACTTAACAGGTGTTGAATTTAAAAGTGAAACGGACACGGAAGTCATCGTGCAATTGATTGAGCTTTTTGTTGGAGAAGGTTTGCAAGTGGAAGAAGCTTTCCGCAAAACGTTGACGTTGCTTCATGGTTCCTATGCGCTTGGCCTTTTAGATGAGCAAGATAAGAATACGATTTATGTTGCGAAAAATAAGAGTCCACTTTTAGTTGGACTTGGTGACGCATTTAATGTTGTGGCAAGTGATGCGATGGCGATGCTACAAGTAACAAATCAATATGTGGAATTAATGGACAAAGAAATTGTTATCGTGACGAAAGAAGATGTAACAATTAAGAATTTAGCTGGTGAAGTGATTCACCGTGATCCATATACTGCCGAATTAGACGCTAGTGATATTGAAAAGGGCACGTACCCTCACTATATGTTAAAAGAAATTGATGAGCAGCCACTTGTTATGCGTAAAATTATTCAAAAGTATCAAGTTGAAAATGGCGAGTTAACAATCGACCAAGAGATCCTGGATTCAATGAATGATTCCGATCGCATTTATATTATAGCAGCAGGTACTTCTTATCATGCAGGTCTAGTAGGCAAGCAGTTCATCGAGAAAATGGCTAAAATTCCTGTAGAAGTTCATATTTCAAGCGAATTTGGCTACAATATGCCATTGCTTTCAGAAAAGCCGTTATTCATTTTCATTTCACAGAGTGGTGAAACAGCTGATAGCCGTGCGGTTCTTGTACAAGTGAAAGAAATGGGTCATAAAGCCATTACAATTACAAATGTTCAAGGTTCTACACTTTCTAGAGAAGCGGATTACACACTATTACTACATGCAGGTCCTGAAATTGCCGTTGCTTCAACGAAAGCTTACACTGCTCAGTTAGCTGTATTAGCCATCCTAGCTGCTGTAACAGCAAAAAGACGTGGTAACGAAGTTGATTTCAACCTTGTACAAGAGTTAGGCATTGTTGCAAACGCAATGGAAGTACTATGTAATGAAAAAGAAGAATTTGAACGCTTAGCACGTGAATTCTTCGCAACAACACGCAATGCTTTCTTCATTGGCCGTGGTATTGATTTTTACGTCGGTCTAGAAGGTGCACTGAAACTAAAAGAAATCTCTTATATCCAAGCGGAAGGCTTCGCGGGTGGAGAATTAAAGCATGGAACCATTGCTTTAATCGAAGAAGGTACACCAGTTATCGCTCTAGCAACCCAAGAACATGTAAACTTAAGCATCCGTGGAAACGTGAAAGAAGTCGTCGCTCGTGGCGCGAACCCTTGCATTATTTCCATGAAAGGCTTAGAAACAGAAGGGGATAGCTTCGTGATTCCAGAAGTAAACCCTATGTTAACACCACTTATCTCTGTTATTCCGTTACAATTAGTTTCTTATTACGCTGCCCTACACCGCGATTGTGATGTAGATAAACCGCGGAATTTGGCTAAGAGTGTGACGGTGGAGTAAAAAAATATTATTAGATGTAATGGACTGTAGATTTAAAAGAAAGATGTACCGTTTATAAGAAAGATGTACCGTTTAAAAGAAACTTATACCGTTTATAACAAAGTTGTACCGTTTTACCCCTTTGGATATAATTGTCTAAAGGGGTGTTTTTATGTCAAAAAGAAAAAGAACATCTAAAATTGAGAAATGGATAAAAGAAGGCCGTGGTTCAGGTATTGGTTCAGAATATAAACCATGGTTAAAGATCCAAGATGTATCTTCGTTAGGAAGATCTACTCGCTTGAAAGGAATAAAGACAAACAGGCAGCATGAATTTTTATCAGATTTAGAACGAAACTACTTTTATATAACTGAATTTTCGAATTTCGTTTTGGATATTCGTGAGCAATTTCCTTTATTACCGTTGGAAGAAACTATTGTCATTGCAGATGAGTTAGGTGTTAAACATCCTACTGATCCTAAAACGGGGGAACCGATTGTGATGACAACGGATTTTTTATTAACGATTAATAATGGACAAGGCGTAATTGAAGTAGCTCGTACAATTAAAATGAAGGATGAATTATTAAAAGAGCGTATTCTTGAAAAGTTTGAGATTGAACGTGAGTATTGGCATCGAAAAGAGATTGATTGGGGCATTGTAACAGAAGAAGAAATACCTAAAACAATGGCTAGAAATATCAGTTATATCCACGATTACTATGACATTCGAGATTATGATGTATTTCGTGAAATGAATGCGCAGTATATTGAAGATTTATCTATTTCTTTAATGCAAAGACTACTAGGCACTAATGAAAGCATCCGTAAAATCACAAATGAATTTGATAAAGACACGCATTTACCTTTTGGCAGTGGGGTTACACTATTTTATCATTTGATAGCTCAAAAAATTATCATTATAGATATGTTGAAGTCGATAGATTTAGAGCATCCAATTATTATTAAATCAGTTGATGAAAGTAAGGTGAAGAAGGTGAAATACGGATGATTTATATTAATCAGGTACTTCAATATGTGAAAGATTCTAAGCGAATTCGTGTAATTGAAATAGAGGAATCGTATGTTTTTATTGTTGATATAGATGCTCATACGTCCATGCCTAAGAAAGAACTATATACAACATTAGCTACAGAAATTGAACAGTATGAATTGCTTGTAATAGCAGATCCATTTGTCCGTGTTGTAGCAGATAATGATCTAACAGAAGTACAGATTCAAAAACGTGAAGAAGATTGGGCTACCATTCAAGAGCATTGTTTACTACAAATGAATGAATTGCTTTTGAAACGTGGAAGAGAGTCAAAAATTAAAGAAATTGCTGAAGAGCTTAATATAACACCTACTAAAGTAAAAAAACTACTTAGTCGTTATTGGCAACGTGGTATGAATAAAAATGCCATGTTACCAGACTATGCAAACTCTGGTGGCAAAGGTAAAGCAAAATCTTTGACAGAAGCCAAAACAGGTCGTCCACGTAGAGTGAACATTAGTGGTGATTATCAAACTGGCATTAATATAACAGACGAAGTGAAGCTACAGTTTGAGCATGCCATTAATAAATTTTACCGAAAAACGAACAATTACTCATTAAAAGATGTCTATCATTTTATATTGCGTGATTTTTATTCAAACCGTTATAAAGAAAATGGTGAAATGAAGTATAGAGTTTGGGAAGCAAACCGAATACCGTCATACCATCAGTTTTACTATTGGTTTAAGAAAATAGAAGATCCAAAGAAAGATATTCAGTTCCGTAAAAGTGCTAAAGAATATGAACTGAAGCATCGACCTATTTTAAGTGATTCAAAATCGGAAACAAATGGTCCAGGTACTCGCTTTCAAATTGATGCTACCATTGCAGATATATATTTAGTGAGCTCATTTGATGTAAATAAAGTCATTGGCCGCCCTGTTATTTATGCAGTTATTGATGTGTATTCACGAATAATAACAGGAATATATGTTGGATTAGAAGGGCCCTCATGGATTGGAGCGATGATGGCTTTAGATAATATGGTGTCAGACAAGGTGGGTTTTTGTAAGCAATATGGAATCGAAATTACAGAGGAACAATGGCCAACAAAACATTTACCAGAAATTATTATTGCAGACCGAGGAGAGTTTGAGGGATATTCTGTAGGAAATTTGATCAATAACATAAATATAAAAATAGAAAATACGACAGCTTACCGAGGGGATTTAAAAGGAATTGTTGAACGTAAATTTCGTACGTTTAACGGTAAGATAAAGCAAAAGGCTCCTGGTGCAATTCAAAAGGAATATCGAGAGCGTGGAGATCAAGATTATCGTTTAGATGCTACGTTAAATCTTAAAGAATTCACAACATTAATTATTACGCTAGTCCTTCATCATAATCATAAAATCATTGATAAATATCCAATGGAAAAAGAAATGATTACAGATGGTCTAGTGCCAACACCGGTAAATTTATGGAACTGGGGCATTCAAAATCGTAAAGGGCGTTTAAGAACAGTTGATCGTAATATTCTACGCTTAAATGTGTTACCACGTGGCAAGGCAACCATTTCTAGAGCCGGTATTAAGTTTAAAAACTTGTTATATGGTTCACGACAAGCCATTGAAGAACAGTGGTATTTGAAGCTTAAAAATCGCAGTGTTGAAATTGTTTATGACCCTCGTAATGTCGAGAAGATATATATTCCTCATGATAATGGTAAGGATTATGAAGAGTGTATATTACTTGAACCGAGTCAACAGTATCGAAATGACTTTTTAGAGGAAATCGTTTTTCAGCAACAGCTACGGAGTGAGTTGGAAGAGATCGAACGCTCTCATCAAGTGCAGCTAACAATTAATACAGATGCCATGATGAACGAAATAATAAAAAAGGCAGAAAAGAAGAAAAGGCAATCATTCAATCAACCGACAAGTAAGAAAGAAAAAATTGTATCGATAAGAGATAACAAACATACGGAAAAACAGTTAAATCGTGAAGAGGAAAAGTTTGATCTATCGCCAGCTGTAGTCAGTGATCAAGCAGATGTTATTGATTTTGTAACAAAAGAAAAAGTGCAAGATGACATACCTCAAAAATCTAGTTCACGTCTAATGGAAAAACTAAAGAAGAAGAGAGATGAGACGTTTGGAAAAGACGAATAGCCTTGTCCTTAAAGGCGATTTTGTGGAAGCTACATATAAGGAACAGGCTTTATCAGAGTATAGTAAAAATCCATTCATCGAAGCTCTTCCCCCTATTTTCAGTGAAGACAATGTGCTAGAGCGATTTATGGTAACACCACGTATTACTCAGCAAGAAAAGCAAAGTGAAACGAATATCCGATATCATGTGCTGAAACGTGTGAAAAACTTTATTCAGCCCTTACCTATCCATTTTGAAGTAGAACGGAGACTTTCTACGCTAATTCGTAGAGGTTACCTAGCTCGAAATCCTTTAGATAGAACATTTTTAGAACGTATTCGAGTATTACACCAATTGCGTGAAGATGAGGAAGAAGCTCACAAATACATTGATGAGCGCTTGAATTATATTCGTTCTACAGCAGATAGTTTATCAATTATCGGAATCTCTGGTATCGGTAAAACAACTGCGATTGAACGGTTGTTGCTAATGTATCCTCAAGTCATTAAACATGAGACGTATGAAGGCCAGCCTTTTAATCGTACGCAAATTGTTTGGCTGAAAATTGATTGTCCATATGATGGCAGTTTATCAACGCTTTGTAAAAGCTTTTTCAAAGCGATTGATAATTTACTTGGCACACGGTATTTAGAGAAATACGGCTATTTAAATCGTGTTACATCAACAATGCTTTTGCATATGACTTCATTAGCCAGTATGTATGGTATTGGTGTGCTAGTCATCGATGAGATCCAACATCTTTTACATTCTAAAAATGACCAAGAGGAAATGCTGAATTTCTTTGTTACGTTATCAAATACGGTTGGTATTCCTACTGTATTGATTGGTACTTCAAAAGCACAGCAACTATTTAAAGGGAACTTCCGACAAGCTCGTCGTGCAGCGAGTGACGGAGCGATTATTTGGGACCGTATGGCTGAGGACAGTGAGGAATGGGAGTTCTTTTTAGAAACTTTATGGGAATTACAATGTCTTAAAATACGCTCAGAACTTACTGAAGATGTGAAAAGGACTTTTTATGAGGAATGTCAGGGGATAACTTCGGTTGCTGTGAACTTGTTTATTTTAGCACAGGAGCGAGCTTTATTTGATGAATCAAATGAGGAAGAAAGAATTACTCCACGTGTTCTGAAGAAGACAGCAAAAGAGGATATGAGAATTATCCAACCAATGCTCAATGCAATTCGTAAAAACGATTTAAAAGCGATGTATAAGTACGAGGATATTATGATAAATCTAGACGATCTGATGATTAACCATAAGAAAAATACAGAGTATGAAGGTAAAATCAAAGAGGCGATGAAAGAACGACAAAATACTTTGAGATATAAGCGACAGGATACGATAGAAAGTTTAACTGTGGAGGTAGCTTCACTAGGTATTTTTGATAATCTGGAATTGAGTGATATTAAGCGAATTATCATTAAAATTGTTGAAAATAACCCGATTGATACAGATTTAAATGTATTAAAAACAGATTCAATTCAACAAGCAATTACACTAAATCAACAAAAGAAAGAAAATAAAGAATCAAAGATGCAAAAGAGAGAATTATTACCATTGTTAACATTAAGAACAGCAGCAATTGAAAAAAAGCAACACCCTTACGAATTGTTGAAATTAAAAGGATTTATTAAAAATCCACTACAAGAATTCTATAAGTAAATTAAAAACTAAGTCATGAGGTGTCTAAAAACCTAGTTTGATCGACATGATAGAAGTATGTCGAATAAAACTAGGGGGATTTTAGATGCTACCGTTCTTTACGAACCCATATCCTCGTGAATTGATCTATTCAGCGATTGCACGTTATCACTTCTATAGTGGCAATATTGATTGCAAAGACACATTAGAAGAAGTATTTCAAAGTCGTTCTGTAATTCCTAGTGTGCAGATTGGTAGTCATTTTTCTGTATTGGCTCAGCAACTAGGTTCCAATTACTCAGTTGGAAATTTATTAACTAAGCATACGATTTACCCATACTATGATCCGTTTCTTTCTAAGCAACGTCAAAAGGAAATTCTAGAAGACGTCCAGGATCGTGGGATAGGACTTTATCCAAGACTTGGAATGGTTGCGGGAGGTATTTGTAAAAAGGATGGACTATTTTATTGTCCAGAGTGTGCAACAAACGATGTTAATCAATACGGAGAACCTTATATACATCGTGAGCACCAGCTACAAGGGATTTTTTATTGTGCACATCATGAGCTGAAATTAAAGAAATACGCGATCGATTTTTCAAAATCAAGTCGAATTGAGTTTATTCGATTTGAAAAGGAACTGATGAATTTATCGATACTTCAAGAAACTGAACCAAAAGAGTTTGTAACTATTCAAATTGCTTTAGCAAAGATGGCTTATCAACTATTGCAAATTCCAATATATAAATTTTCAAGAGAATCTATTAATCTAAAATATCGTGCTCTTTTACGAGAGAGTAATTTAATAACAACTTCAAATCGCATTCGGCAAAATGAGCTATACAATGCATTTCAAGCAAAATTTCCAAAAGGATTTTTAGGTAAGTACGAATCAGAAATTGATGTAAATGATGAGTACAATTGGCTCAAGGTTATTACACGAAATCTAAAACGTCATGCACATCCTTTTCGTCATTTGCTTATGCTTTATTTTTTAGAGCAAGATTTGAAGACCTTTTTACAAATTGAAGCTGATACAGGTCCTTTTGGTAGTGGCCCATGGCCTTGTTTAAATAAGGCAGCTAATCATTATAAGGAATATGTGATCCAAGAAGTAGATGTTACGAGAGATTTTAAATCAAAAGCAACTATAGGTACGTTTGAATGCTCTTGTGGCTTTATATACGCTAGAAAAGGTCCTGATAGATTATCTGAAGATAAATATCGTATTGGACGTATAAAAGCGTTTGGAGACATCTGGAAGGCTAAATTACATGAATTGGCAACTGAATGTACTTACAGTACAAGATCATTAGCAAAAATGTTTGGAGTAGATTCAAAAACGGTTAAAAAATACCTTTCTTCAGAGATGAGAATAGAAGAACTATCAGAAAAGGACATTCCTCCAATGTTGCTGACTTATCGAAAACAATTATTAAAGGGAATGCAGCAATATCCAAGTTATTCAAGAACACAAATTCGTAAGTGTTTCCCAAAAGAATATATATACTTGTATCGTCACGATAAAGAGTGGCTGTTTGAACAGTTGCCTATAATTCAAGAGAAGAAGAAGAAGAACCAGGCAATTGTCGATTGGGCCTCACGTGATCGAGAATACTGCTCTAAAATAGAGAAATTTTACAAGGAGTTAATCGAACTAGATAAACCTGTTCGAATTACAATTTCGATTATAGGAAAACGATTTGGAATATTATCAAACTTGGAGAAACATCTTGATAAGCTACCCCGAACTAAAAAGCTCCTGTCTGAAATTGTGGAATCTACCCAGCAATTTCAAATCAGACGTTGTTGTAAGATTATTGATCGAATATTACAGGAGCAAGAACCAGTTGTATTATGGAAAGTGCAGCGTGTTGGCGCTGTTAAGTCACATCATTTTCATGAGATAAAACCGTATTTGGAAGAACATTTACGAACAAAACAGGAAGTGAAAAGTAATGGGCAAACAACAAGTTAAAATTGCTTGGCCTTTTGCAAAAGGGGAAAAAGCACAATTGCTATGGATTGGTGAACCATTCCGATATGATCATAAAAAGATGATTAAAGCTTATTTTCGCTCAAAAGGCCGTACAGAAGGTATATTAATGGATTGGGGTACATTACCATGCTTAGCAATCCAACATTATTATACTGATGGTATTATAACGGCTAGTCAAGTTCCTGAAGGCGTACAAGAAATCGATATGACTATTTATCCCGATAAAGTTAAATATCACGAACGCCCTTGGTCTATTCAAGGAAGCAGTGATCCTGCTACTTCCCGTAGTTTCGTGTTTTCTTTCAATGGGAAGAATGTTATTTTACCAATCATTGAAGTATTACGTAGCTTATTAGCTCCGAATGGTTTCCTTTTATATCGCTTGTTTGAATCAAATTCATTTCCTCAGTTTTTCACGGAAACATATGAACCTAATAAATTTCATCTTAGCTTTTCCTCACAATATGAATTGAAATACACAAAGACAGCGTTCATTTATCAATTGGTGTGGTTGCTAACGAATCGTGATATACGGCAAGTATATGAAAACATCGCTTTTACTTGGTTGCAGGAAAAGAATTTGAAGTTCGAATGGAATTTTACACAACCACTAACAATAACAGCTCGTGTAAAGGAGAAGAATAACACATATACAGTACTACAAATTGCTAATGTGAAAAATAAAAATATATCGTACCAGCATATTTCGATTTCTCATCCGGAAATACAAGATCAAAAGAAATCCAATGAGTCAAAAAAATACACTTATCGGTCTCTAAATAGACAGGGTGATGAAGAGGGTTTCACATTAGATGAACAATTAGATGGTTCTACAGAAGACTTTGATCTTGTACAAATGAATCAGTTAAAACATGAATACACATCAGTTCCTACAATTAAACGTATTAAAGGTAGCCATTCCAAGCAACGAATGAAGGAAGATGAAAACACGAAGATATACTACATTAATCATGATTCCATTCGATCTACCGCAGATAGTGGTGGCCAACAACTCGTGCGAGGATTAGAGCATCAAATGCTACATGAAATTCAGGCACAAGGCGAGCTTCAAGATTTTATTAATGTCCTCAAAGCACTTGAGCAATATCCTATTGTAGGAACAATACAAGTAATTATGGATGTGTTGCCAGATGGTCATGGTGAACGTAGATTTACGAAATTGGGTGATAACGTCACTAAACGGCGTTATGTAATTGCTCAAATATATTTGGGAAATGGAAAACAATACAACATTATAGAAATTGAACGGGAAAATCGCTCTTTGTCGATGTTGATATTATCATCGCTTGTAACTCGTGAATGGAAAACTATTTATGATCGACTGCTTATAAATCTTGTGAATGACAGTGGAACATGGACAAGTAAGTCATTGAAAATCATTGAAGGTCAAGGTATTACAGTGGTGAAAGCTAAACACAGCTCTAAAGGGGTTCAGCATAGGGCAGAGGTTTTATTGAACAAATTAGATTACTAGACATTTCCATTTGCTGAAATGTTTTGAAAATAAGATTGAAAAACTTCTTAGATATAACAACATAGATTTAAGAGTATTTAAAAAACATTCGACTAGAGAGAACGTGTGTTCTATAATTGGAATTAACAAATACTCTTACAGGAGGAATAGACAAATGAACACAAATATAGACCTGAATGATAGCAATTTAGACTTTTTAGATAAAGAAGACTTATTGAAGATCCTTAAAAATATGGTGAATGGAGGGGTATCCCTAAGCTTTTATGGAAAGCGAACAGCAGAAGAGATTTATAAGAAGGTAAGGCCAAGAGTAACTCGAGTTAATAGAAAATTATGTGTAGGAACTGAAGAGCAGCAGTCTAAAAATATCATTCTTGAGGGCGAAAATCTTCAGGGAATGGTCACTTTGTATAAGTATAGAGAACAAGTAGATTTAATTTTGACAGATCCACCATATAATACTGGGCATTATTTTCGGTATAATGATAAGTGGGATAGTGATCCAAATGACCCAGATCTTGGGACTTTAGTTTCTGAAGATGATGGTTCTAAACATACAAAGTGGATGAAAGCAATGATGCCACGTCTTCATATGATGTGGAAAATGCTTAAACCCACTGGTGTAATAGCCATATGTATTGATGATAATGAACTATTTCACTTAGGAATGATGATGAATGAAGTATTTGGCGAAGAAAATAGGATAGGGATAATTAACTGGCAAAAATCTTATGCTCCTAAAAGTGATAGCAAACACATGTCTACTGGTACGGAATATGTACTAGTGTATGCAAAAGATAGAGCAATAGCCAAGACAGGACTATTACCGAGGGAGGGTACGACTAATTCAAAGTATAAGAATCCAGATAAAGATCCTGAAGGGCTTTGGAGAAATGATAATGCTACTGTAGCAACAGTGGCTGAGAAAGATATTTATGCAATTCAATCGCCTTTTACAGGAGCTTTACATTATCCTGGAGCGAGAGCTTGGTCCTTCCCTAAGAAAACAATGAAAGAATGGTTAGAACAATGGGGCTCAAAGTATATTGAGAGGTCTATTGGAGATGGTCGGGTTAGTGCTCTAGTAATAAAAGATGCCCCAATTCCCATTATTCCTGTAGATAGAAATTTAGATAATAATCCAGTAGTTGAAAGTGAAGATGTATTTCATTCACCAGTTATCCAATTATCAAGAGAAGTAGCAATTAATATTATGCAAAATAATGTTTGGCCGATATTATATTTTGCTAAAAATGGGAATGGTAGACCTGCAATCAAAAGATACTTGAAAAATGTTAAAAAGGGAAAAGTCCCTTTAACATATTGGGGCGATGACAATTATGATACGCCTTTCGAATTAGGAACTCAATCTTGGAATTATGAAGAATCTGGACATAGTCAGACTGGTATTAATGAGCTCGATGAGATAATAGGAAAGGGACATAAGTTTCAAACTGTCAAACCCTTGAAGTTAATGAAAAAAATTATTCAACTTTGGTGTCCTTCTGAAGGGTTGGTACTTGATCCATATGCTGGTTCAGGAACAACTGGACATGCAGTGTTGGATTTAAACCAAGAAACTGGGGCAAAAAGGAAATTTATTTTAATTGAACAAGGTAATTCTGAAAAAGGGGACAAATATGCTAGAAGTTTAACTCAAGAGAGAATCCGTAGAGTAATTACTGGTGAGCGTCCTGATCAGAATGGAGTTCTTGTCCAAAAACATAAACCTGTTAATAGTGGTTTTGAATTTAGAATTTTAACAAAACAGATTGATGCTAGCACAGTACTTACAATGAAAAAAGATGAATTAGTAGATTTAGTAATTACATCCCATTGGGAAAATGAAAGAAGATCTAGTTCTAATTTAATAAGAATAGAAAATACTAAGTGTCGCTATTTAGTAGGAAAGAATGATGACAACGAAGGATATTTTATTATTTGGAATGGTGATGATCAGGTAGGGCAGTTGGATTTAGAAACATATGGGACTATTATTGAAGAAGCTAAAAGAGAGAAATTAAATGGTCCATATCATGTTTATGCAAGGTATGAAGTTTTTCAATCGAATAGTGTTAAGTTCTACAAAATACCAGATAAAATTTTAGCTCATTTAGGGTTAAATGAAAATAGTGATCCCTATAATGGGACTGAAGGTGAGGAGTAAAAATTGAATCTTTTACCGTTTCAGATAGAGGCATCAACTAAAATCGCAAATCGATTTGTTGAATATATGGTGGACCCACTTACAGTTACTAGAACTAAAATTGTACCATTTTATCAAAACCTTTCTTCAATTACAGGGAGTGGTAAAACGTTAATTCTTGCAGATGCAATAGAACAAATAAGATGTCTACTTCCTGTGGAACCAATAGTACTTTGGCTTTCGAAAGGAAAAGTCGTTGTTTGGCAAACCTATACCAATTTATCATCAGGTAAGTATTCAAATTTACTTGGAGGCTTTAATGTCAAACCACTTCTAGATGCCAATAAGAGAGATATAGAGTCACCAGACTCCGGCTTACTTTTAGTAGCCACAGTAGGTAAATTTAATCAAAAAGATAAAGAACAAGGAGATAGAAAAATTTTCAGGGTGCAATTAGACAGTGCTGATGATTCTTTATGGAATTTATTAAAGGATCGTCGAAATGCAAAAGGTATTAAAAGACCGTTGATAATTGTATATGATGAAGGGCATAACCTTTCTGATCAGCAAACTAATCTATTGTTGGAACTAAATCCAGATGCTTTAATTGCAGCGAGTGCAACAATGAAAGTGCCACAGTCTCTATCAAATACTATTGATAGACTTAAGGCGGATAAAGGTTGGAAAGACGAAGACTTTTATACTAGTGTAAAAAGTTCAAGGGTTGTTGAATCAGGGTTGATAAAACAAAATTTGTTATTGGGAGGATATTTAACACCAATGGAAATTGCTATAGATGACATGGTGTCAAATATTGAAAAAGTTGAGCAACAGTGTAAAAAGCTTAATATGCGTTTTAGACCAAAAGCAATTTATGTTACTAATACCAATGTTATATCTGGTGCAGAAAAAGATGATATTAAACAACCTTTTGATGATAGGAAAGCTAGGCCTATTGTAATATGGAAATATCTCGTAGAGCACAAAGGGATTAATCCTTCTAATATAGCTGTGTATTGCAATTTGAAGTTCGATAAAAAATTCCCATCTCCTGAGAATTTTCATCTTTTTTCAGGGGGTGACTCGGACTATGATGATTTTATATCTGGTGATTATACCCATATTATATTTAATCAAACCTTACAGGAAGGATGGGATGATCCTTCAGTTTATTTTGCCTATATTGATAAAGATATGGGGTCACAAATACAAGTTACTCAGATTATTGGAAGAGTATTAAGACAACCTGGTGCTACTCATTACGCATCAGAAGAGTTAAATACTGCTCATTTTTTCATAAGGACAGATGAAAAGAATACTTTTGAAGAAGTATTACGAGAAGTTAAGGAGAAGATAACCGCAGATTCCCCTGAAATCAATCTTACTTATTATAAAAAAGGGTCTAGCCAGGATAATCCGATTCTTAAGCCTAAATGGAAATTACAGGTGCCAGAAATATCAATTAACTCACAAAATGCTCAAAAACCAATAAAAGAAATAACTGATAGAATACAAGATTTCAGATATGATACTGTTAATACAGTGGGTAAAGGCGGGCGAATTCAGGTTCTACAATCAATCGGGGTAGATAATGACAATCAAGAAGAATGGATTGAAGTTGACCATAGCAACCGTGTTTCTGCAAGATGGGTATTTATAAGAGAAGCTCAAAAAACGTATGGAAAAGCTGTCAATCTATGTGATATTGAAGCTCCAAAATTAGATGCCTTAGTAGAGTATAGTAGTAATGCAGCAGAACATCTAAGAGAATCAGCAAATAAGGTTGTTAAAACATATATTGATTATTCTAGTGTGATGCAAAATAACTATAATTTACTAGAAGTATCTTCTAT
The DNA here is from genome assembly GCF_042683745.1 of Bacillus sp. CGMCC 1.16607. Taxonomy (NCBI): domain Bacteria; kingdom Bacillati; phylum Bacillota; class Bacilli; order Caryophanales; family Bacillaceae; genus Bacillus; species Bacillus sp. CGMCC 1.16607. The sequence continues at coordinate 110,505 of NZ_JBHUJX010000003.1, read as the reverse complement.
TCCAATGAACCAAGGTGAAATGATTAGGTATAAAAACTCAGTACATGAAGGATATAGCGGACTAAATAATTTAGAAAAAACATTTGCCAAAGCTATAGATAAATGTGGGTTAAAATGGCTTAGAAACCCATCCAGAGGTTATTTTGAAATACCGTTGCTGGATTTAGCAGGAAATAATAATTTTAATCCGGATTTTATTATATGGGGTGAAAATTCAATTATAGCTATTGATACAAAAGGAGATCATTTGATTTCTCAAGATTCAGCTACCAAGCTTTTTCATTTAGACTCAATTGGACCTGGAAAACCAGTTAAGATTCGCCTTGTCACTGAAGGTGAGTGGGATGATGAAAGAACTAAACGTGGTAAGCAAGGTTACACTGTATGGGTATTAAAGAATGGTAAGATAAGGCCGATATGGTGCAAAGATGTTGAAAGCGCAGTTTCCAATTGTGTAGAGAGTGAATTTAATTAATTATAAGTGTTCAAATGATTAATTTGAACAGAACAATTTGTCAATTAACAGCTTCAAGACTTCTACATAGTGATGTTTAGTTATGTAAGTCCAGTCGATTATAAACTTGAACACCTTAAAAAATTTGTCTAGTTTAGTGTTGACAATCTAGTTTGTTATAGCAAAAAGAGAGAGTGATAGGGTATATAATTAAAGTTAGATATTAAAGATTAAGGTACTTACGAAATTAAATTCGAAGTGCCTTAATTTTTTAATTTTCCAGAATGAACGTTTGGTTTTGTGGTTGCAAAGTTTGATGTAAAATTGTAAAATGGTTGCAATGATATAAAGAGGTGATTGAATGCATATTATTGTTCCCGATAAAACTGCTAGAGAAGTAATTGAGGAAGCATTTCCAATTGAAGTAAGAATAAAGTTACCCCAGATAATTTTGGATGCTTACAAGTGGTCATTCAGAATTGTGGAAAATACTTCATTGTTAAATTGGATAAGGGGTAGAACATTAACTCCTAATATAAAGAATATTGCAGTAGAGTTTTTCTTAGTTCAAGAAATAAAAAATGGAAACCTTCCATTAAACTGGAGAGTTAGCTATACTTCAAACAAATCGGCTTCTTTAATTGAGCTTTATTCAGATGAAATCCTATTACATATAAATCAAGTAGGAAGCCATAGAAAAATTGCTCGTGCTGCTTTTTGTAGGGATCAATACATTCAACCATTTCAAAGTTACATTGACTTTGATGGGAACAGTCAGTACCTTAGTACTGTTGAGAATAAGCAAAAGTATTTTCAATTAAATCATGGTTACCAAAGCCATGAGCCGTTATTTGTTTCACTTGGGATTCCAGGTGCAAACAGGAAATGGATTGATAATATTCAATTACTTAAAGAATTTGCTGTATATAAAGGTAGATATCCGAAAAGTAAACTAGAAAATATAAATGATTTTAGTCTAGAAGATTTTCAGCAATTTGCTGAAGAGGTGGAAAACAATGAACTTAAGGAATCAAACTCATAATTTTAAAGGGCAGAAATTAAAGACAGCTAGGTTAATACGCGGGTTTACCTTAGAGGATATAGGGAGAGAATTAGGAGTAAGTCATCAATCTGTATCGAAGTATGAGAATGATAAAGCAAGCCCAGATCTAGAAGTAGTGAGAAGGTTAGCTGATCTACTACAATTTACACCTTCTTTCTTCTTTAGTGACCATCAAGAATTACTATATCCACAAACAACTCACTTCTTTAGAAGTGGTGCAGCAGTTGCGAAAAAATATAAAGATCAAGTAAAAGAAAAGGTTCGTACTCTAGCCTATGTAATTAACTTCATTGAGGCGAAATTGAGATTACCTCAGTTTGTTAAACCTAGTTTTATTATAGAACATTCAGTATTACGACAAATCTCCTTTGAGGAAATTGATGCTGTTGCAGAGCAAATGAGGCGTTATCTAGGCCTAGGGGACGGACCAATCAGTAATATTACTGCGTTATGTGAAAGATTAGGAATAATTATAGCATTTTCTGAGATGGAAAATGAAAAAATTGATGCTTGTACAGTTTATTATAGCGGTAGACCTTATATCCTTTTAAACAAAGAAAGGCTATCATCAGTTCGTTTAAGATTTAATATTGCACATGAATTAGGTCATATTTTATTGCATTCAACCTATGCTGAAAAAGAAGTTAATGATAAAAGTAAACACAAAAGAATAGAACAAGAAGCCAATCGATTTGCTTCTTCGTTTTTAATGCCGGAATCAACTCTGGTTCCAGAGCTATCCTCCTCCGGATTAGACTACTTGCTTATCTTAAAGGAGCACTGGAAAGTCTCAGTTCAAGCAATTATATACAGGGCTGAAGAATTAGGGGTTTTTAGAGAAGATTATGCTTTATATTTGAGGCAGCAGATCAGTCGAAAAAAATGGAGGTTAAATGAGCCTCTTGATGATGTAATTCCTATTGAGAAACCAATGCTAATTAAACAGGCGATTCAATTATTGATTAAAAAGTATGATCTTACATTAGAACAGATATCATTTAGTACAGGAATAATTATTTCTGAATTAGCTCAGCTAGGCGAAATCGACTTGAGGAATAATATTGAAGGGAAGAATGCTTATGGGAATGTAGTACTTTTTCCTAATAAGCAAATTTGATTTATAAAGGAATTTTTATTAGTTTTTCCAAATTATTATTATTATTATATAGACTAATAAGCTAATTGTCGCAAAGGGATGAGGAGTTTTATGACTGATTTAAATAAAGAAATAGTCAGCAAAGAAAAAACTGTAGACATGGAATTAGTTGGATACACGGAAAAAGACTCTAACGAAGAAGCTATACAGATGATGGGGTTACTAGGTGATATTTTTGGAAATACCACTGAAAAAACTGTGAGAGCAATGAATAATAAAAGTAAATTGGACAATGTGGCTATTTTTGTTGACTATGATAATGTTTATTGGACTCTAGAAAATAATTATAAGCATAATCCTGACTCTGATGATTCAGCAAAAAATTTATTTGTTCAATTATGGGAGCGTTATAAACAAGATAATGTTCGAACATTTAGAGCTTATGCGGATTTTCAAAAAATAAAAACATCCTTAACTAGCCTTCAGAAGAAAAGAGTTCAAATTAGGCATGTATACTCTAATGAGAAGCAAGGGGATCATAGAAAAAATTCTTCTGACATTGAATTATGTATTGACGCCATTGAAAGTACTTATAAAGACCCTAACATATCTTGTTATGTTTTTGTTACAGCGGACAGTGATATGATACCAATTTTAAGTCGTCTGATGTACAAAGGAAAAAGAGTGGAACTTTTTTATCTATCTAAAGCTTTACCAAAGCATATTGATATGACTACTTATGCACATTATAGCCAAGATTTATTGGAGTTTATTAACATTGAAGATAATGTTATTGATATTGAAAACTATATATATGCAGCAATACTGTTTATTCAGAATTGGCAGGATCAATTCAAAAATACCGATAAGTTTTTGGGAGTATCGTGGTTGAGAAATAGTTTATCCACAGAACTTAGAATTCCACCTAATGACTGCAGTGCACTGATCGAAAAACTGCGTACAGAGAATTTAATTGATGATGAAGCAAAAATATTGAGCAATGGAACCTCAAAAAGTAGTATAATTCTTACAGAGAACTCATTACAACGCATTTCGCTTGTTGAAGTAGCTGCAACATATTAAATAAAAATTGATATGTTCGCTTGACGTTCCGTATTCGTATTTGTTAAAGTAAATTCATATCGATAACTATTCGTTATTTTTATTCGTTAAGAACTATACGCTAAATATTCGTTAGAAAAAAACAGGGATACTACCCTGTTTTTTTTCATTTTTACAAATATACTCACTAAACCAAGAGCAATTCTTAAACAACTTTATTGTCACGTTAGACATATGAAGAATCTATTGTAATGATCAATTTGTCGGTTTGAAACAAAGTTTTACTGTTTATAAGAAAGTCGTATCGTTTATAAAAAAGATGTACTGTTTGTAAAAAAGTTTGATCATATATTCTACTTGAAATGCAGGATTTTTCTTGTGCAACAAATGGGCTAGATAATGGAATAAATGATCATAATAATCACTCCATTTTTAATAATGGGGAACTAGTAAATATTTATAACAACATGATGTAAAACTCTATTGTTGGTGATAAGGTAAAGATATATCACATTACACTAAGGAGCCCATACATATGAAAAACTTCGCAGACACATTGATTGAGCACAGTATTAGAAAAAACACAGCTTTAGTAGTTGGATTAGACCCTGATATAACGTATTTCCCAGACTTCTTGTTAAACAAAACAACACAAACAACAGAAGGAATATGTAATGCCATAATAAACTTTAACAAATTAGTAATTGATGAAGTCTGTGATCATGTAGTAGCAGTAAAGCCACAGCTTGCTTATTACGAAGTACATGGTAGCGCAGGAATTAAAGCTTTAGAAGAAACAATACAATATGCTCGATCAAAAAACGTAATAGTAATTAACGATGCAAAAAGAGGAGATATCGGTTCAACTTCAAAAGCATATGCACAAGCATTTTTAACCAATGGATCTTTATCAGGTGATATGGTCACTGTAAATCCATTCTTAGGAAGTGATGGCTACAATCCTTTTATTGAAGTTGCACAAAAAAACAATAAAGGTCTATTTTTGTTACTAAAAACATCAAATCCTTCTTCATTCGAAATTCAGGATTTAAAGCTACAAAATGGTGAAATCTTGTACATGCAAATGGCGCAAGATATAAATGCTTTAGCCGCAGCAACTAAAGGTGAAAATAACTACTCATTTATTGGAGCTGTCGTAGGGGCAACCTACCCATCGGACGCAAAAAAAATAAGAGAATTGTTACCACACTCAATCTTCTTAGTACCTGGGTTAGGTGTACAAGGTGGAAAAGCAGAAGATTTAGCTGTCTTCTTCGATGAAAAGGGTCTAGGAGCTATTATATCTTCGTCCAGAGGAATTACGTATAGCTATTGTTTTAATAAAAAAGATGAAAATTGGAGAAACATTTCAAAAGAACAAATGTCTAAATCTATTGCTGATGCAACTATTACAGCAAAAAAACAGATCAATGAAGTTCGATTCAACACAAACTCCTTAAAATGTTAATCTAAACAATTACTGATAACAAAGATTATGTGAAATAGGCATACAAAAAACTGTACTTTCTTATTCCTCAATATCAGTCAATAGAAGATTTGTTGCTTCAACAAACGGGCCAGATTGTGGAATAAACCATAATAAAGATGTTATTAAGCTAAAAAGCACGATGTTGAGTAAAAGTATAGAATTTGGATGTGTGTAATAGTATTTGGAGCGAAATACTTTTTTCAAGATATGAAGAGATAAAAAATCATTTTTTATGGATTTTGTATTGATGAATTAAAGGTTGGATTTTATTGAAAGTAGAAGTGCCCATACTAGCAAAGGAGACTAATTAGGATGGATAGCAGTATCGAGAATGCTGAGTTTGAGTGGGTTAAGAAAATGATTATGAGTAATTTTAAGAACTTGAAAATTAATCATATAATGCAACTTGGTGAGGGCTGGATGAGTCGTGCCTATCTGATCAATCATGAGATAGTATTTCGATTTCCAAAAGAAAAAGACGGAGCTATTGATACAGAAAAAGAAATAAAGGCGTTACCAAGCCTAAAAAAACATATTTCTCTAAAAATACCGGAATTTATTTATTGTGGGAAACAAGATAATGGTTATCCCTTTGTCGGCTACAGATTATTGCCAGGAGAGCCTATGGATGAACAACTATTTTGCTCATTACCATCAGAAACAAAGAACAAAATCGCCCATCAAATTGCCGAGTTTATGGATCAGATCAGTTCATTCTGTGTTGAACAGGCGAAAAACTTAAATATACCTGAAACGAATTTCTATCCATATTACTTAGAGACTTTCAATGAGGTGAAGGAAAAAGCCTTTACTAAAATCAAACAAGATATGCAAACATATATTGCTTTTCGATTCGAAACATACCTAGAAGATAAAAACCATTTCAGATATTCACCTAAGCTCCTTCATGCTGATTTATCGATGGACCATTTATTATTTGATCTAAAGAGACAAGAAATAACTGGAATCATCGATTTTGGTGACATGAAGATTGGTGACCCTGATTATGAATATTTATATTTGTTGGAGGAGTGTGGAGAAATATTTACTAAAAAAGTAATGGAACTGAGAGAGGAAGAAAACGTTCAACATAAGTACGAAAAGCTCTCTTTTTTCCTGACAGCTGATAACGTAGCACTATTATTAGAAGGCCTAAAAAGAAATAATAGAGAGATGTTTGAAGAAGCAGTAGAGCTCATTCAGTGTGAAATGAATACAAACCACAAAGGATGACCGTACTTATATACGAGTTTTTTTAAAATGAAAAAAAAAGATATTGTGTGAATACGAATACGATGATAAAATGCAATAAATTTGAATCTGTTATTCAACAATCGGGCGCAATTCTTGAAGAAGAATTGTGCCTTTTTTCAGTAATAGGGCCAGATTGTAGTGTAACCCCCTAATTCGTAGTAGACTCTTACTGCGCAGCAAAGATCTCCATTTTTAGGTGACTTTGTGAAATAATGTACTAAAACTAAAGGCTTGCTTCAGTTAAACTAGATAAATAAAAAAAAGTAGATTCTTAGGACCGTACAGGAGGCGCCTTTATTAGGTTTTAAATTGTTTACTGAAAAAATGGTTTCATTAGATTCTATATGACACTATTACAGTCTTAACGTTGTGGCAGAGTATAGACTCTAGTATTTTGACATAGTCAAGCTGAACTGAATATATTTTCTTTTTCATTCGGCTTTTTAGATATTCATTTTATAAGAATCTCTTTGAAACAGTTGTTAAAACAAATCCTTTAAACTTCCTAAAGGTATGTATTAAATTGTCCTAATAAATTCTTTTCCATTTGTGAAAAATGGTATGTTTTATCTAAGAGAGTCCATTCCCTTGAATAAATACTCAGAAGTCTTTCGTTTGAAAAATGACGTTTAAGGTTAAACAAAATAGTATGGATTCCTTTAATATAAAACCATGTAAAACCTGATTCCTTTAAAAAAGAAACACCATCTCGAATAGATTTTTCTGCTTCTTTCTCTTTTCCCGTAATAAGAAGCCATATTCCTCTAGCAATCAAAAAATTCCCAGTTTCTCGGTAATACGGAGAGTTGTCTAGTAATGATTCCACTTCTTGAACTGTCTCCTCAGTTTTTTCCAAATTTCCAGAGAATAAATATGCATAGATATACTTTATTTTAGTAGGTATGAGATAATTTGATAATTCGTCTTTTTTAATATAAAAATCTGTTAATTCTAAAGTTTTAAATGCTTGATCTAACTGATTGTTTTCAATATAAGCGTCGAAAATTTTTAGCATTTTAGTATCACGCTGATAGTTATAAGGCATTCTATTATGAGCAAGTGCACATTCAAAATAATAGACTGATTTGGAAGCTTCAAACTGAATCATATAATAAAACTGCAATAGAAAGTAAAGTTTATTCCAAAATGGAAATTCCTCTGTCTTGATGGCCCAGTCAAAATCCCCATTCATTATTCTTGAATAAAAGGTATAGAAAAAATGCAACTGGATATCTAGTACATCTTTAGTCTTTTCAAGTTGTATAATTTGATTACCTTGCCCCAACTGTTTATATTTTTCGATTAATTCAGATGTAATTCTAGTAATGTCAGAATTACCATAGGAGGGCTTTGGAAAAATATGTTGCCTATCTACAAGCTGATAACCACTTGAGCGAACTGTTTTTATTTCAACAAAAGGAATACTATTTATTTTTTTCCTGATTCGATAAATATGATCGTCTATTGTCCGATCTATAGGTGATTCATTACTCCAAATTTTTTCTAATAGATGGTCGCGTGAAAAAACTTGATGGGAATTGGAGTATAAAAAGTATAGAAGTTGAAATTCTTTTGGATAGAATGAAATATTTATGTTGTTATATGTGATGGAATAATTCAATTTATTGAACTGTAGCATTTCTAAACAACCTCATTTTCACTTATATGCTGTTATTATATCACTAATCTGCCATCCTTTGATAATTCTCTGACAAACATGGAGTATCATGATAAAGATCATTTATCATGGAAGGGGAAGGAAAAAATTGAATTATCGAAAATTAGGGCAGTCTGGATTAAAGGTTAGTGAAATTAGTCTTGGGAGTTGGCTTACTTACGGGAATTATATCGATAGGCAGAAAACGTCCAAAATAATTCATCGCGCATATGAATTAGGTGTTAACTTTTTTGATACAGCCAATATGTATGAAAGAGGAGGTGCTGAATCATTATTCGGTGAGATTATTCAAGATTTCCCAAGACAATCGCTTGTTATTGCAACAAAGGTTTACTGGCCAATGGGAGAATGGCCAAATGATAAGGGACTTTCTCGGAAGCATATCATTGAGCAGGTAGAGGCAAGTTTGAAAAGGTTAAGGGTAGATTATATTGATGTATATTACTTTCATGGTTTTGATTCTGATACCCCAATCGAAGAAAGTCTTCGGGCAATTAACGATTTAATTACGCAGGGAAAAATTCACTACTTTGGTGTTAGTAATTGGACTGCTACTCAAATCCAAGAAACGTTTGAAGTAATAGATCGTTATAACTGGAACCGTTTAATTGTCAATCAGCCAAAATATAATCTATTAAATCGTGAAATTGAAAAAGAAGTTATACCTACTTGCCATGAACGGGGCATTAGTCAGGTGGTCTACTCACCACTGGCACAAGGGGTTTTAACGGGAAAATATACGTATGGTAAGGATGCTCCAAAAAATAGTAGAAGTGCTAATCCTTTAGCCAATCGAACTATTCAACAATATATGAGAAAAAATGATTATGAAAGAATAGAGAATTTTAGTAATCTTGCAAAGGAATTAGGAATAAGTTTAACACATTTAAGCCTAGCATGGATATTAAGTAATCCAAATATCGCAAGTGCTATTGTTGGGGCAAGCAACATTGAACAAATCGAAACCAACCTACAGGCAACTGAAATTAAGTTGCCTAAGGAAATCTTAGACAGATTAAATAACTTGTAGTGATTAAAACACACTTGAAAAAGTTCACAAGTTAATTTCAAGAAGGAAGAGTTCCCAATCAAGAAGTGGAACTAAGATTAAAGGGGAATTGGAAGACGATAGGGTAAGGTTAGAGCTATCGGAGTTAGCAACTTCTATCCTGATCGTCTGACCCCTTCTGCTATTTTTGAGATAAAAGAAGAGGATATTCCAAAAACATAGGGAGTATATTCTCATATTCCATTCAAGAAAAAAGTTAGCTCTATGAAAATTTGTGTAGAATGGGAATTACCTATTAATGATGCAATTAAGCATTTTAAAGATATGTGGCCCATATACCAGAAATAGCTGAAAAATACTTGAATACTTATTCATTTTTAACTAGAGAGAACAAATAGATAATAATAGACTTTAAATATTAATTCTACATTCAGGTGCAAGCCTTGATTTTAATGGAACTGAAGTAATCTGGCGTGTATCTCATAACGCTTCTTTTTTAGGGCTAATGTTGAATAAGTAATATGAAAAAACAACAGAACTAATTATTGCGCAGTACAACGATACTATGAAATAAAAAACTAATATTCCGCAAACGGGCGCGATTGTGGAGTAACACAGGCAGAACATGATCAAACTTTTTTATAAAATCGAAACATAAACCTGATAGATAAGAATCCATTTTGATCAATCTTTTTTCAAAATGGATTCTTTTTGTTTACCATAGAATACGGATTAACACGATATTTTTAATCAAACTTTTTTTAAAAGCGACACAATTACAATAGATTCTCTACAAGAAGTCTACAGCTTCGATAAGGGTATTCTTATAAAAAGTTATATGAAATTAAGGGTTATTATCCCGTAATCTAAGTTCATTTCTATATGTAATAGTGAGGATGGTTCACATAAATATATTTGAAATAATGAGGCAGAGAATTTTTAGAAGGGGGATTAGTTATAACTGGAAATAATTTCGTTGATATTGCTTACTTTACTAACTTTAACCTACTCTTTCAAATTCACTACCTATGTTCATGAAATTGGTCATTATATAATTTTGAAATATAAATACAAGGAAACTGAGTGCGGTATTATGATTGGTGATATTAATGGAAAAAAACTTTATAGTTATTGTTGCTTTGGAATACCTATTCTTCGATAGACAAGGCCTAAAAAAAATCGAAAAACACGTGGAATTGCATATCCTTGGAACAATGTCTACTCTGATACCAATAGGTGGAGAGTACTTTCGTTTGCACTTTCTGGACCAGCGACTGAATTTATTATCGGTATTGTAATTATAGCTTTTGGTTTCACAATTGCTCCTTTATATTACTCAAGTACGATTTACTTTGTTATTACATTATTACTTATATTTGTAACGTTCATAATGTCAATTGTAATCCCCTATGTAAAAATGATTAATGGGAGAAAAGAGAAACCTACAGAAATAAAAGGACACATGCAGAGTATTACAAAAACAACTCTTGGGATAACGGATGCCCGTTTGTTATGAGAAAACGGCAATTGGTTATATTGGATCTATATAATTATTGTGGGCTTATCTATACTTATCATAGTTATTGTAAATATATGTATGCTAGTTTTACATTTTTTTTATTCTATCATTTTTATACTCTTTGATGATTTGCTGTTGATTAGAAATAAATGTGTCCAATAAAAATATTAAGGTTATAGAAATAAAAATACCTGAAGTCTCAATTTTAATTAAATATGCGATAACATAAATCATAAACATGAATAAGTAATTAAAGTTCTTTTGTATTTTTCTGCTATGTTCCAATGAAATATCAGGATATGCATTTTTATCTAATTTATTAAATAAACTTCCTAGCACATAATTAATTCCGTAATGATATATACATAAACAGAAAAAATAATAAAGTATTTCAATTCTAAGGTGAGATATTTGGGGTATTAATGTCCACAAATATATAATAAAACACATATATATAGACAAAATTATAAATTTAGAAACACCAATGGACGATCTCCATACATATTTAATTATTACATCTGGGAAACGTAATAGCTTAATAATTAAAAATTCTAAAAAGATTGCTAATCTCATTTTCTTCATTAGTCGAAGGAGAGGTATTAAATAGAATATTGAAAACGGTAATAATAAAGAAAACATCCATAATATTTGCTCAATAATAGTAAATTTATCTTCGAAAATAAAATTTGAAAATATATTAATTATCAAGAGAAACAACAGAAATAAGTAAAGAAACCCTGTAGAAATATGGATAAAAAATCCATTTCTTACTTTTAGGCATAAATTATATATACTATCTCTCTCATGAGAATCAAAATTATAAAAATTTATATTAATAAAATTTTTGAAATCGCGAAAATCTTCTAGCTTTAGCTTATCAAAGGGACTAAATACATCTCTTTCTATGCCCTTATTATTACCCATAATAAGCATTTGGTTTAATGGAGAAACTAATCTAAACAATGGAATGAAAGGTAAGGAACTAAAAATAAAACAGATGATTAAAGTAGGTATAGAAAACAATATAATTACCCCCTATATTTATACTATAATACAAAATATGGTTTATTGTAATGCTGAAATAGTGCCGACTTGTTATTCTAGAGACGCTATTGTTAGGGTTTCCTAATTTTTATCTTAAGCATATAGCAATTGATTGGGAATATCCATCTACTTCTATTTATATCTGAGTGAGGGGAGAATTATAATTTTTGAGACAATAACTAATCAAAATGGGGACTTAACATGCCCAGTATGAAGAAATAACTTCAAATGGGCAGTAAAAGTCGAAATATTACATGACACAGCAATTGAGAAGTCTCAGGGTACGAAATGTACTGTAGAGAAGTTAGATCCTCCAAAAAGTATTTATTATAATACTATAAACAATGATGAGATGGATTTATTTGTATGATTCTCTAAATGTTCAAGCACACATAAATTTAGTAATATGAAGTTGAAATAATTAAAACATGTATTTTTTGATTGAACTTTTTTATAAAAATTTACTTCATTTAAAAATCAAACTCGCACATTTTGATTAATCTTTTTTCAAAGTGTGTGAGTTTCCTCTATTGTAAAATTAATGTTTACAGCACACTTTTAATCAAACTTTATTCCAAACCAACATGGACTAGAATAGTTTATAGAAGTAAATCTAATGTAAGTGACAATATTAAAGCTTTGAATAGAAAAGGAGCCGTGTAAATGGCTCCTTTTCTAGTATATAAATGGTTTTATATTAGTGAACTGTTCAGTAAAGTGATTATTATTGTTATTAGGAAAGTTTATCGTGTTATAAAAAAGGGAGGGACTCATTTTGCATGGAATTGTTAATTATGAAGTATTTTTAATGGCTGCTATTCTTTTAAGTATAACTCCTGGAACGGATACAATGTATATTATTAGCAGAAGTATCTCTCAGGGAAGAAAAGCAGGCATATATTCCACACTAGGCATTACATGTGGGACAATCGTTCACACATTGTTAGCGGCATTTGGTTTATCAGTTATTTTAATGAGTTCAGCTTTAGTATTTAATGCAATCAAAATTATTGGAGCCTGTTATTTGGGGTATTTGGGAGTTAAGATGATAGTAGCAAAGGCTTCCTCCACTGAAAATAAGGCGTCCTTACCTAAACAAACGAATAAAAAGATATTTTTTCAAGGTTTGGTTACAAATGTAACGAATCCTAAAGTCGCGCTATTCTTTTTAGCGTTTATACCTCAGTTCATTGATACAGCTAATGGCGGTTCAGGTCCGATCCCGTTTTTAATATTAGGTTTAACCTCTTGTTTAACAGGAGCGATTTGGTGTCTGACTATTGCCATAGGTGCATCTTTTACAACGAAAAAATTTAGAGAAAATAAAACAGCCGAATCCATTCTCAACAAATTAACTGGCATTGTTTTTATAGGTATGGGTGTAAAGCTACTTAGCACAAAATCAAATGTTTAGAAAGATAGAATTGAAATAACTGGAGGTACCTATTTAATGGATAGTATAATCTTTGATTTAGACGGGACATTATGGGATTCAACAGATCCAATATTAAATGTTTGGAATAATGTGTTAAAGACGAAAAAGGAAATAAAAAAATTATTAACTGTTGAGGATTTACAAGGTTGTATGGGTCTTCAAATGAAAGAAATCGGACAGAAGCTTTTCCCTTATTTGGAAGAAGGCGCTCGAGGAAAGATCTTAGATGAATGCTGCCTAGTTGAAACTGAGTATCTTTGTGAACATGGTGGAACTCTTTATGAAAATCTGGAGGAAACTCTTAAGGTCCTATCGCAAAAATATAAGCTATTCATTGTTAGTAATTGTCAAATAGGATATATCGAGTCTTTTTATCACTTTCATCAATTAGAACATTATTTTTTAGATTTTGAAAATCCAGGTCGAACGGGGCTTTCTAAAGGAGAAAATATTAAGCTAATTATGGAGAGAAATAATTTAAAAAATCCAGTTTATGTTGGAGATACGGAAGGGGATATGAAAGCAGCTCAGTTCGCAGGCATTCCTTTTGTGTATGCAAGCTACGGTTTTGGGAAGGTAAGTCATTTTGATTATTCCATTAAGAAAATTGAGGAATTAGTAGAATTATTTTAAGTAAGAGGGGGACAGGTTTACCTATCCCCCTCTTACTTATTTTTTTACAGCGTGGATATAATGAATCGTTTCGAATGCAGATAAGTAGTCCGCCCGATCACGAAAGAATTGATTATTAATAGCATCAGGTGATAAATGTTCATAAATGAGTAAACCTGCGTTTTCTAACATTTTCTCCATTTCATCATAGGTAAAACATGATTTCATTGGCTCCCCACTAGTCGAAGCCATGTGAACGATATTTTGAACTCGATTAGATATTCCTCTCTCTTCAAAAAGTTTTTCATCTGCATAATCAAAGACGATAGAGCTTCCCGTTGGGATTTCAGCAAATAAGTTATTAATCAGGTTGGCAATTTCCTCTTTTGTTAAATAATAAGTAACGCCTAGAAGACTAAAGAAAGTTTTTTTGTTAGGCATAAAACCTTCTTCAACAAGCTTTTGAACAGTAGATTCTTTAGTAAAGTCCATTGAAACAAAATGAAGATGATCCGGGATATGATAATTAGCATTTGCTAAACGGTTCTTTTTAAAGTCTTGTGTAGTTGGATAATCAACTTCAAATATTTCTAGACGATCGTTTAATTCTGGGTGACGGAAACAAAAGGTATCTAATCCAGCACCTAGAATGACATATTGATTCGTGCCTAGCAATATTTCATGAAATAATACTTTTTCGCAATAAGCAGCACGTGCTAAAGGAGTTGGGGAAAGTTGAACCTGAGTGATCCATTTTAAAATTTCATCTGGTTGGTCTTGAAATTTATCAGCAATATCATGATTAAAAAATTGAATCCCTTTTATCATGTTCTCACGAATATCTGCAAATTCCTTTTGGGTAATTAAATCTTCTGCAATGAAATCATCAAAAATCTTGGGTGTGTCATATTTACTGTGGTATGCTCGACCAAAGGCTGATACTAAGGAAGTTACACTTGATTCATTCTTCTTCATACATCAATTCCCCCATAAAACAAAAATAAGATTCCCCTGGCCAGGAGAATCTTATTATACACACAGATATATTAATTGTAAATTATAGCATAAATGAAAAATTTTGTCAATTAATCAACTTGGTAAGTTTTCAAAAAATAATGAAACATACACCCAATATTTTCCGTATATCTTAATGAAGGGGTTATACCTGCATATCCACTTTCTGTTTGAAGGCATATTTAAATTCCGAAAACTATTATTTGGAGGAATGTATATGAGGGTACTAAGATTTGTTTTATTTACAGTAATTGTGATGTTGGTGGAATTTGGTTTATCATACTTACTTTCATATAAGGCCAAAATACCGCTTATCGATGCGATGTTTTATGCAGGGGTATTTTTTACAGTGATATTTATTTATTTCTCTAGCACAGGTGGATTTATCTCAAATGTAAGTCAGTCTAAAATTGCGAGAAGCTATGTAGGATTAAGAAGTAATTATAAATTTCAAAAAACATTTGGTTCACTTAGTGTCAACTATTTAAACGTAGGTTCTGTGTTATATTTATTGATTTGTTTTTTTGTGGGATTCCTTTAAAGGGACAGGGGGACAGGTACACTGTCCCACGGAATAGGGACAAAACCTGTCCCCTTGTCCCTATTGAAGTGTAAAGACTTCAACTGTATCAATCGATTCATTCCCAGGTTTGGAGGTGCTGATGTAAGCGATTTTGGAATCTGAGCTCCAAAATCCTGTTGTTGAAATAACTGCATACAAATCGGCATTCTCCATAATTCGCACGGTATTTTCAAGCTGATTATTGACTAGTTCAGCCATGTAAACATTTGTTTTATATTTATCGCCAACTTGAACAGGTGTATCAAAGAGAATTTTGCTGTGATCCGGTGAAAGTTTGTAAAATGGAACCCAAATTCCTTCTTCGTCTTCCCCACCTGCAACGATCTGTGTAACTTCATTTGACTGTAAATCTATGATGAAAATCCCTGATTTCCCCTTGTAAATATCATTAAAGATAATTTTAGTTGGACTAATAAAGTCATAGTGATCTAGTGAATTTATTTTATCTAATGTGGATACAGTTTTCATTTCCCCATTAGTATCCAAGTGGTAAAGACCATAGCCATTTTCTAATGAGCTAGCTGAGATATAAATACCATTTGTATCTCTTTTAATAGAAGTTAAATTAAAGTTATTAACCTCAAATTTCTTTGTTAAATCCCAAGTGGTAACCTCGGATGAATCGACATCGATAACGTTTACTGAAAGCTTTTTGTCGTTCTCCATGTGAATGACTTCTTTTCCAGCGGCATCGGCAAAATAATATAAATACGTCTCGGTACCATGCCCAATTATTTTTTCCGTTTTTGTCTCAAAATCTAGTATATAAATTTTATCATCGACTAATGAAAGCGCACGATTGCCATTTTCAGATATGGCGAAAAATGATTTATCTGCTAGTTTTGATTCATCGAGGGTTTCGGTATTTATTAAATACGATCCACCCTTTTGATTGAAATAAATTTTGTCGCCGTGAAACCCAGTATAATCAGCCTTTACTGGTAATTTGACTGTCTTTTCATGGGCTACGGCAAGTGAACTATCAGCTAAAGAACTTTCAAGCTGTACGTTCTCATTAATCGTTACTGTTTTTTGCATATCTGCCTTTCCTGTTAATGAACATCCTGTTGCAACGATACCTGCAAGTGTTAATACAGCCAATCCTTGGAATTTTCGTTTCATGTCATTTCCTCCTCATCATTTTGTACATGAACATCATAGGACAGATCTATTGCCAAAACGTGATGAAATGTTGCCATCTTGTTGCCGCCGCGGTAATGAAATTTCAATCATTGCTTGCTCATTTTCATAATGAAAGGAAATGGCACCGTCGTACTGTTCGATGATTTGCTTACAAATGAATAATCCTAAGCCATGGCCTTCGTTAGCAACCCGATGGATAAAAGGTTCAAAAATCTGTTCAATAAGATTAGAAGGAATTGGCTCACAATGGTTTGTAATGGTAATAGTTTCATTCACGTTTACACGGATGATCTGATTTACTTTTCCATGCTTAATCGCGTTGTCTATTAGATTGATGAACACTTGGCGCATATCATCATGGAGGGCATTAATGATAAAGACTTCACCGATCAGCTCAATTGCCATATCATATTTTTTCGCTTTCAGTTGCATATCCTCACAAATGGATTGGATAAAAGGGAATAGATCAAAGACTTCCTTATTTTTAATGACACCTGACATCTGCGCTTTTGAGAAGGAAAGTAATTGAGTCACCATATCGTTTAAACGTTCACTTTCTGAATAGATTTTAAACGCAGCTTTTTGTAAAAACATAGCATCATCAAAGTCTTTTTCACCGATAATCTGGGCGTATCCTGAAATGGTCGTAAGGGGAGTTTTCAGTTCATGAGTCACATTGTTGAAAAAGTCTGTCCGTTTTTGTCCCAGTAACAATACTTTTTCCTTTTCTTCATTAATTTCGTTGATACGCTGCCGAATTTCATTTTGCATATGTTGGAACTGATTGGCTAGTTCCCCAATCTCATCGGAATTCTTAAGGTTAATTATTTCGTTATAATCACCACTTGCTATACGCTTCGTTGCGGTTGTTAAATAGTGTAGCGGTTTAGTAATCTGATTCGTTAATAAAATAGAAATGATAAAAACACCGATAAATAAACAGATGGTGAGGAGTCTGAAGCTATTCAATAATTGTTTATTGTGCTCAAACGTGTCTGAATAGTCACCGGTAAACCTAATCACACCATAAAAAATATCTTGAATATAAACAGGGTAAGCAAAGTAAATAATTGTCCCTTTTGCCAAAGCTTTCGGCGTATAGGCAGCTTGGTTTTGAAAGGCCCGTTGCAGCTCATTACTACTATTTTCATTTACATCCCGTTCATATTTTTGGTTTTCAATTAACAAAGGTTGGTTAATGGGTACAGCTTCATATAAAAACTTGCCATCTGTTCTATAAATGGCCACACTTTGTGCATGCAAATTACTTAGAACTTGAGCAATCGTACTGCCATATTTAATAAATATGTCTTCTTCATTACTATGTAGTTGAGAGAACTGTTTAATATATTCTTTTGAAGTATGCTGCTGTTTTATTAGTTCATTTTGTAAGAAATTTTTTGTATTATTTTCAATTGTTTTTTCCAATAATTGATTAAAAATCAGCGTAGCAAACGTAAACAGTATTAAAAAACCTAATAGAAATTTCCTGCGGATCGACCATTTCATATTTTAATATCCCTTCATTCTATAGCCAGTACCAAAAACAGTTTCGATGATGGAAGGATCTAATTTTTTACGAATCCTTTGAACATGTACATCAACCGTTCGTAACCCGCCTTCGAAATCCATTGCCCAGACTGTATCTAAAATTTCTTCACGAGTGAAAACTCGGTTTTTATTTTGAGCAAATAAAAGTAACAGCTCATATTCTTTCGGCTTAAGAGAGATTGCTTCTTCATCTTTAATAACGGTATGGGAACGTGGATCGATTTTGACTGATTCATTAACGACTAAGTAGTTAAACAACGCTTCTTTCGGCTGACGGCGAAGCAATGCCTTTACCCGAGCAACCAGCTCACGGATATCAAATGGTTTTGTCATATAATCATCGGCACCGAGCTCTAGTCCAAGCACTTTATCAACTATATCATCGCGCGCAGTAAGCATAAGGATAGGTACATTACTTGTTGCCATTATTTTTTTGCACAGTTCAAAGCCTGTTGTATCAGGTAACATGAGATCTAATATAACTAAATCAATCTCTGTACCTTGGAATCTATTTAAAGCCGCTTTACCAGTTGTTGCAGAGTGCACGGAAAATCCTTCTTTTCGTAACGCATAGGCTAATATATCAATAATAGATTCTTCATCTTCTATGATTAAAATCGTTTTGTTCATTTTAAAGAGTCCTTTCCCAATGTTATAAAACATTTTACTAGAAAGTTATTGCTAAAATATTGCCGTCTTAAGTAAAGTGTCATAAAGATATTTAAAGAAATAAATTATAACTTATTATGATACTTTTTATGTATCAATTGGAAGGAAATAGCATGATCGGTGGAGAAAGCTTAGTGAGTGATCTTGAGTTTGAGGAGGGAATATGTTGAATCTGATTCTTGGTATTATTATTTGTTTATATTTTATTTATGAGATTGTTAAGGTTGTTTTTGGATTACTCACAATAGGAAGTATGAAGAAAATAAAATGCAAAGAATGTTTTAAGCAGATTGACTCGTCGTTAATTAAGTGCAATGTTTGTGGGACTTTTTTAGATAAAAAGTGGAAAAAACAATTAAAAGTTATGAGCTATTTGGAAAATCGACATCATGTAAGAATGAACAATTATATTAAAAGAAATAACTTCTTTAAAGGTTCTTAGAATATGTCAAAAAGTTAGTCGAAATGCCATAGGTTGAAACCTTAATGGAGAGTGAGAGTCGATACCTCTAAAACTCTGTTCTTTTCAATCGCTCATTTTGTAGGTATACTATAATTAATCATATTAGAAGGGATGATGGGTGGCCGATGTTAAACTAATCTTATTTCAAACATTTGAGAATATTTTTTCAAATTAACGAATAGGATTAGTCTGCCCATTTTCCATATCATTTTTTAAGCTATTCAATAAATAGCTTATTTTCGTTATGAAAAAGCAACTAATCCTTCCAAATTATTTGGGGGGATTTTTTATAGTTTGAAAACTATAAAAAACTCGGATGTGGATAATTCATTAAATTGTATGGTCCACGTCCAGCTCCAGCGCCTAGCCCCGACGTACAGGATGTACTAGTGTCGACAATGCGACAGGACGTCGCGTTTTTGTCGACCTCGAGGTCAAATGGCGCCCCAAAGATGAGGTTAAAGAGCAAACCTCCTCTTTGGGTCGGCATTTGCTTGTCGGGGCTAATCAAGGCGCTTGCGCTTTAGTTCCTCCCTTGAAAAGAAAGGGTGATACGATGAAAGAAATCATAAAATTAAATCATATCAGTTTAGAAATAATGGACCGTATTCTATTTAGAGATATTAGCGCAACAATAGGTCGTAGAGAAGTAATTGGCTTAATTGGCCGTAATGGTAGCGGCAAGTCAACATTACTACAAATTTTACTTGAACAGGTAAAACCAACTGAAGGGCAGATCGAATGGGGAAATGACAAAACAGATGTTTTTTTAGTAGACCAGGAGAAACAAACATACGCTTCTGATGAAGTTTCATCATTAGAAGCAACCCTGATGACGAAATGGCATATCCCGGATGTTCCATACGAAATGTTAAGCGGTGGAGAAAAGCTCAAAATTCGTCTTGCAAAAGGTTTCGGGTTATCACCGAACTTACTTTTATTAGATGAACCAACAAATCATCTTGATATGGAAAGTACACAGCTACTAATTAATCAAATAAAAGGTTATCCAGGTACCATTATTGTCGTTTCCCATGATAGATATTTTTTGGATAAGATTGCGACAAAAATTTGGTCCATTGAAAATGCGAAATTAATTGAGCAAAAAGGAAACTTTACACATTATATAAAGATTCGAGAACAACGGAGATTGACACAAGCTAGAGAGTACGAAAAACAACAAAGTAAAATTGAACTCGTCGAAAATCAAATAAGTGAACTAACATCATGGTCGCAAAAAGCGCATGCACAATCGACAAAGCAAGAAGGAGTAAAAGAATATTACCGCGTAAAAGCAAAACGAATGGATGCTCAAGTCAAATCGAAGCGTAAACGTCTCGAGAAGGAATTGGAGAAATCGAAGGTTGAACGTGTGGAAGAAGATCATCAAGTTCGTTTTTCTTTAGAAGCCAATACGAAGGTTGGCAAACGATTTTTAGAGGTGAAAAATTTAACAAAGAAGTTTGGGGAACGACTATTATTTGAACAGACAAATTTTACGATCCAACATGGTGAAAAAGTAGCACTTACTGGACCAAATGGCAGTGGTAAAACGACTTTTTTAAATATCATTATGGGAAAGGAGCAGGCTAGCGGGGACATTTGGATTTCTCCATCTGCGAATATTGGTTATTTGACACAGCAAGTATTTGACTTACCTCTAA
Source organism: Bacillus sp. CGMCC 1.16607 (assembly GCF_042683745.1). Lineage (NCBI taxonomy): Bacteria > Bacillati > Bacillota > Bacilli > Caryophanales > Bacillaceae > Bacillus > Bacillus sp. CGMCC 1.16607. The sequence continues at coordinate 89,703 of NZ_JBHUJX010000003.1, read as the reverse complement.
AGGAAACGCCTGAACAATTATTTAAACGTGAAACATTTCAAGAACGGGGCAAGGTTCAAAATTTAATGAAGCATTTAGGATTTACTTCAAGTCAATGGTCTGAGCCCATTGAGCTGATGAGCATGGGCGAGCGCGTAAAGTGTAAGCTTATGCAATATATACTAGAAGATAAAGATGTCCTCATTTTAGACGAACCGACTAACCATTTAGATTTGCCTTCGAGAGAGCAATTGGAAAAAACATTAGAAGAATACAAAGGTACGTTGATTGTTGTTTCACACGATCAATATTTCTTAAGTAAAACAACTTCTATTCAATTGGTATTTGAAAATCAACGTATTCAAAAGAAATTAGACCAATCAAATGAAAAAGTGGATTTAGTTGCCGAACAGCGCTTAAAGCTTGAGACAGAGCGACAAGAAGTATTAGGGAAATTGAGTTTTTTAACATCAAAAAGCCCAGAGTATAGTGAACTCGATCGCAGATTTAATGAACTTACTCAAAAGATTAAAGAATTAGAGAGTCAATAATAAGTTAATTCTATTGAAATTAGTTAGAGCGTGTTTTGAACCATCTTTTTCAAAACATGCTCTTTCTTTTGGGTCAAGGTTATAATTAATATGACTCGTTCTACAACGAAACGGACTTAAAATCCGCAATTTTGATAAAATAATTGGAAAGAATTTTGAATTTTTAGTAAAATTGTATAAAAGAACTGGGCACATGAAAATAGATTTAGGGGAGGGTAGAAGAAAAATCAAAATTAAAAAGCTTATGTTACATAAATACATTGCCATCTTTTTAATATAAAAAACATCCACTATAAAGGAGTAGTATGATGATGAATAATATTACAAAATTAAAAATTTCTAAACCAACAAATGAAGTATTTGAAGCATTCGTTGATCCTGAAAAAATCGGAAACTTTTGGTTCTCATCCAGTTCTGAAAGATGGGAACAAGGAAAGACCATTACCTTGAGATATGATGAGTATGGTTTTCAAGGTGATATAGAAATAATGGAAATCGTAAAAAATAAGAAGATTGTGTTTCAAGGTTTAGGAGGCGCTGTCACAATTTTACTAGAAGAGTTAGATCATTCGAGTACAATTATTGAAATAAAACAAGAAGGCTTTAATGAAAATGATGAAGATATATTAAATCAAATGATCGATAATAAAGAAGGCTGGGTATATATGATGACCTGTCTAAAAGGTTATTTGGAATATGGTGTTCATTTGAGAGCGGCATTAGTTAAGTAGTTTTTGAAAAGAGGAATTTTCGAGGCTTCTACAGAAATGGGTATCATTCATTTTTAAAGCGGTGGTCTTTAGTGGAAAATAAAAAAATACATATTATCGGTTCAGTTGGCAGTGGAAAAACAACCTTAGCAAAAGTTCTTTCTTCTAAACTGAAAATTCCATTCTACGAGTTAGATAATGTGGTTTGGCAAAGGTCAAAAACTGGAGATATAAGAAGAAGTGAAGAAGAGCGGGATAACTGTTTGAATCAAATTATTTATTCCGAATCTTGGATTGTAGAAGGTGTTCACCATAAATGGTTAATCCCAAGTTTTCAAAAAGCTGATCTCATCATCTTTTTAGATACAGATTATTCTAAAAGAAAATATCGAATTGCGAGGAGATTTATTTTTCAAAAATTAGGGCTGGAAAAGGCAAACTATCGGCCTACTTTCGATATCTTTAAGAAGATGTTTAGTTGGAATGCTCATTTCGAAAATGTAAGTAAGCCAGAAATATTAAATATACTAAGTGCTTTTGAAAACAAAGTAGTCCTTATGAAGGATAATATTGAAGTGGATAAATATCTATAGGGGCAGCTAGTAAAGGCATCGGAATCTATCCGATGCCTTTTAATGAAAAAAGTGGGGGATTTATTTTTGCTAGGTTTATTTAGTTTTTTCAACAGAATTATTAGAAGATTCTTGACCTTAAACTAACTTTAAGGTTTAGGATAATAGTAGAGTTATTAATACTATTATTTTAGGAGTGTGAAGAGTATGATGTTTCGTTGGGATGGCGGTTTTATTATGGTGTCTTGGGACGGTTTTGATGAGGGGATTCATTGGTACACAACTCATTTAGGTTGGGAGTGTCTTGACAAAATTATTACTCCTGTTGGGAAAAAGGCATTCTTAAAGATGCCAAAAGCTGGTGTTGTCACATTAAAGTCCTTCGAAGGTGATTATGAACACTTCCAAAATGGTGGAGATGAAGAAGGGAATGTCCGACTATGCTTTGAAATAGGTGATTTGGACCAAACGATAGCTTACTTTACTGAAAATAATATCGCTTATACGGATCCCATCACCTTGCCGAATGGGATGAGAAGCTATGATTTCTATGGTTTTGAAAATGCTAGAATCACTGTGTATGAAAATCAAAGCTTTAAAGATTCCTATCCTGATGCACGAGTGCTAGGCTTTGGCGAAGTGAACACAAGAATTGGGGTAACTGACATAAATAAAGCGGTTGATTGGTATACAACGAATCTAGGCTTTATCGAAGTAAGTGTCGATCCAGAAAAAGGATATGCCCATTTACAGACGGAAGATGCCTATGACAAACATGTTTTGAAGGAAGTATTAATGGATAATATTTACCTGGAAAAAATTGACCGGCCAGTGAAAGGAAATCCTTCGGTCCGAACCTATTTGGATATTCGACCTGAAGAATTCTTCGAAGCTTATAATAAGCTGATCAAAAATGGGATTTCTCCGTCACAAATTGCAGGGGATCCATTAAAAGGCTGGGGTGGATTCCATATTTATGATCCAGATGGAAATAGGATTAATATATGGTCCTATCAAATGATGTAATAGGAAAGGAATCCACCATTGTGTTCACCATCCAGCAATTTGCAGATAAAACGGGATTAACAGCTAGTACGTTGCGCTTTTACGATAAAAAAAATCTATTAAAACCAGAACGTAGGCTTGAAAATGGCTACAGGGTGTATAAAGAAGAGCAAATCTCAGATGCTCTTCTGATTCACTCTTTACGAAATGCAGATATTCCTATCGAAGAAATTAAGTATTTTCTACAAGCAAATGAGAATGAAAAGAACAAATTAATTTCAAAATGGAGACAAGAAGTACATTCAAAGCTCTCGGCTTTAAAAATTGCCCAGCAATACCTCGGCGGGATAGGACCGCAAGAGAATCATATGCATCTTGTTCGTTGGGAAGAGTCTGCTACATTTATTTGGCATAAGCATGTAGTACCCCGAAAAGCTCATCCTTTTCAAGATGTTATGCTCCAAGATCGAGAGCAACTATCAGAAATGGATATTAAATTAGGATTAGGTTATTATGTACGTCAACTAGATTCGAGAGGGGATCAAATGATGGGAGAAGTGGGGTTTCTTACTTTGACTGAAAATATTCTCCCTCCTTTAGATACTAATTGGTATGTAGAAAAACAAGATCCTACACTTTTTGCCAGTATGGAATGCTCCGTGGGGAATGAATTCATTTGCTTTCAGTTTATACAAATGATAAGACAATTTGGTTTTGTACCTACTGGTAAGAAGTTGGAGAAGTTTGAAAATGTGGATAGTCATGAATTTAAATATTTGATACCAATTATGAAATTATAATCGTATCATTAATAACATAAAGTGCCTAGCACCATCCAGAAAATTGGGATATGCCTGGCACTTTGTCATTGTGTGGATAGATCAATTTAAGGTTGACAACATAAATTACCTTCGCCTTTTTCAAGAGCAGACTTTAAGCTACTAAGAACGCCCGACCAAGCCATTTGATGCCAGTTGAAAGCCTCCGACCAACTATCATCATCTTTAAATCCAGTATGTTTGATTGTTACTTTTGTAGATTCTTTGTCAAGTGTTTCAAAATAGATGGTAACAGTAGTTAATTCATTTTCATTATTCATGATTTGTTCAAATTGGTCTGGTCCTTTCCAAGTGAACTGGAGCTCTTTTTCATCAATAAGTTTAGTGATCTTGCAACCTTTTGTATTCATTCCAGTTTTATTTCCAGGAATAAAGTATAGTTCATATGCCCCGCCTACTTTAGCTTCTACTACCGTTTCAGGAGCAAACCACTCAGAAACTCGTTCGGAAATGGTCCATGCATACCATGTTAAATTTAAAGGTGAATGAATTATAACTTCATTAGTAATTGCTTTTTCTTCTGTAGTGTAGTTCAAAATATCTCCCCCCCATGAGTTATGAGTCGCTTGGTTCATATAGTTTCACGAGTTTTCCGAGTTATTTCAGTGAAAAGCCCAATTTCTTCACTGGACTTGTTAAGAACGGAAACGAGGTATCCGTTCTTCCTAAAGCCAAATAGCTTAACAATGGACTTTTTTCTAAAATAAACGTTGAAACAAGCAATGGTAAAATAATACCTAATATGACAATCATCATGTTATTTGTTTGAAAGAAATGTTCATAAACTAATTTAATAGGAACATGTGTGTACATAATAATGAGTGAAGACCTTCCTATGTAGTTAATGATTCCAAAAAAGTGTCCTAGCTTAGAAATCCCCCAACTTAAAATCAAAAGTAAAATGGAGAGTGTGATGGGCACATTTAAATCAAGGAAAAAATGAGTATAGACGACCGAACGCATATTAAACAAATAATCTCCCTGAACGTAGATGGTAGTTATAAAGATGGCTGCTGCTAAAATACCAATCATGGTGATTTTAAGCTTATTCCTCTTGTTTTGGTTATAAATAATTACCCTTTTGACGAAATAACCAAATGCATAATAAAAAATAGCCAGTAACGCGACATCTAAATTCCATGGCACATAATTTAATTTATTTTCCAACAGAAACCAAGCTTCTATATGAGCTAAAACATAGCATAAAGAAATAATGGCAAAACGAGCGGCATTGGATTTTATGAAAAAATGTATAGCGGCAAAAGTAACTTGAGTCAAATATATACATGGTATAAACCACATAACCATATAGAAATCGCTAGGAAAAAACCTACCACCAATCATAATATCTAAAAAATCTTCTCGAAACGAATGAAAGGTCAATTCTGAGTTATACAATAGGAACAAATATCTTAAACTTGTAATAAGAAGTAAAAAGAACAAATAGGGAACAAACAATTGCTTAGCACGCTTGATCATCCAGGCTTTTAAAGAGGGAATACGATCCTGTGGTTTAAAAAGGTAACCACTAATCATGAAAAAGGCGGGCATATGAAACCAGTAGATGGGAGAAACATCAAAACTAGCAGAATGGCCTATCACTACTAACATGATGGCAATTCCTTTCGCTACATCAAGCCATTCGGTTCTATTGAGTGAAACAGTTGACATCGTAGCCTCCCCTACCTTTTAAAAATCAGAATATTGTAAAAGTAAGTTTATTATAGAGGAAAATATACCTATTTATATAGTGGCTTTTGACCTATATAACGAAACGATTGTCTAACTTTTTTCTGTCTTTAATGGTGGGACACGGGGACCTCGTCCCATTAAGAGTACATAAAGAATTGGATAATGCTCTCGCTTTGTACGAAATAAAAAACATTAAAAATAATTACAAACAACTTGTCTGACAGTTGACAATTATCTAATAAAGGTGATAATCTTCAATAATACTAAACAAATTATTCCAAGAAAAGTGGAGGCGGCTTGCTCAGGAACGACGAGCATAAGACGAGATGACGTGAAGGTTGTTCATTAACCTTTATGACAGGTTGGCTTATGACTCGAGCTCCTAGCCGACGAAGCTAGACGAAAGGAGGTAAGGACAATGAGAAATCTTAATGTTTACGTTAAAACTACAAATTTTATACATTGTCCATACCTTCTGTCTGTATAATTGTGAATTTCTAATACAATGAAAGGTATTGGCACGTCTTCTATACCTTTCCTAAAGATGCATGCTCTTTTTAGGGTATGCATTTTTTGTGTTTTAGAAATAAATTAGTAAATTGATAAAAGGAGTAGATGACAATGTGGAACAGGCAAAGAACATTGATTTTCGAGAGGGAGTTGCTAGATAGTGGGTAGCTATTGTTCACATTCTAAAGCGAGAAAGAAGGGTTGATAAATGTTTGATGTACTAGGGAAATTAGGTTGGTTTTTTAAACTGCATTGGAAACAATATTCAGTTGCTATTTTTTTACTATTGATAGCGACAGTGTTAGAGGTAATTCCACCACAATTGCTGGGATCTATTATCGATATTATAACTACTGGTGAAATGACTAGTGGAGTTTTAGTCCAATATATGCTTATATTCGTTGGAATTATTGTTTTTGGCTATTTTTTAAATTTCTTTTGGCAGTATCGCTTATTTGAAGGGGCGCTTAATCTTGAAAAGCTAATGCGCCGTAAATTAATGCGCCAATTTTTAAATATGACGCCCACCTTTTACGAGAAAAATCGTACGGGTGACTTGATGGCTCGTGCAACAAATGATTTAAATTCCGTTTCGCTAACTGCAGGATTCGGAATCATGACATTAATTGATTCGACTTTATTTCTAGGAACGATTATTTGTGCGATGGGATTCATGATTTCATGGAAATTAACCATCTTTGCCATGCTGCCTGTACCGATTATGGCCGCGCTCATTCAGTATTTAGGTAAGCTTGTACATGAAAGATACATGAAAGCTCAAGACTCATTTGGGGAACTGAATGATAGTGTCCTAGAATCTGTTGCAGGTGTTCGTGTCATTCGTGCTTATGTGCAAGAGAAAAAGGATGAAATGAAGTTTGCAGATATGAGCGAGGAAGTTTACCAAAAAAATATGCATACCGCGAAAATAAATGCCTTATTTGGACCGATTACTAAAGTCGGAACTGGTATTAGTTACGTCGTAGCACTTGGTTATGGTGCCGTTCTCGTATCAAATGGTGACATGACGGTTGGTCAGCTTGTTACATTTAATGTGTATTTAGGTCTTGCTGTATGGCCGATTTTTGCCATTGGTGAATTAATAAATGTCATGCAGCAGGGAAATGCTTCTCTTGATCGCGTACAAGAGACTCTTAACTATGAAGCAGACGTACAAAATACGAAAAATCCTGTCTCTATTAAGACGCCAAGTGTCATTGGTTTTGATGATTTGATGTTCCAATACCCGACGAGTCAGGTGAAAAATTTACAGCAAATTTCCCTGTCATTAAAAAAGGGAGAGACACTCGGGATTGTTGGTAAAACAGGAGCGGGAAAAACAACATTCTTAAGACAATTATTACGTGAATATCCACTTGGTGAAGGGCAATTAAATATTGCTGGGATCGATATAGCCTCACAAACAAAAGAGCAAATTCTTGACTGGATAGGGTATGTGCCACAGGATCATGTGTTATTTTCACGTACCATTCGGGAAAATATTTTATTTGGTAAAGAAGATGCAACAAATGACGAATTAATGGAAGCCATTCGCCTTGCATACTTTGAAAAGGATTTGGAAAACTTGCCGATGGGAATTGAAACACTTGTCGGAGAAAAAGGGGTTTCTTTATCTGGAGGCCAGAAGCAGCGTGTGTCAATTGCGCGTGCGCTCATCAAAGATCCTGAAATATTAATCCTTGATGACTCCCTATCAGCAGTCGATGCCAAAACGGAGGCTCGTATCATTCAAAACATTCAGAACGAACGAAGTGGGAAGACAACGATTATTACAACACATCGTTTATCTGGTGTACAGCATGCAGACCAAATTATTGTTCTTGATGAGGGACAAATTACTGAACAAGGAACACATGAGGAGCTTCTGGGACAAAATGGTTGGTATAAAGAACAATTTGACCGTCAACAGCTAGAAGGAGGCGAATCATGAGTACGAGTAAACGATTAACGAAATATGCAATGTATTTTAAACGACCCATTTTTTTAGGATTGTTTTTCTTAACAGCCGCTGTGTTTACAGAGCTTGCAGGACCATTCATTGCAAAATATATTATCGATGAATATATGACGATTGGAAAAATTGAAATGGAACCAATTGCTTGGCTACTTTGTTTATTTTTAATTTTAGCCATAGCAACAGCGATCTTGCGGTACTTTATGTACATTTATTTGCAAATGGGAGCACACCGGGTTGTCCAAAAATTACGCCAAGACGTATTTGGTCATATTCAAACCTTACCGATTCAATATTTTGATAATCTTCCAGCAGGGAAAATTGTCGCACGTGTTACTAACGACACAGAAGCAGTAAGAAATTTATATGTGCAAGTACTTTCAAACTTTGCAACTAGCTTCATTTCGATTGTTGGTGTCTATATCGCACTGTTTATCCTGAATTGGAAAATGGCACTTATTGCTTTACTAATGATGCCAATAGTCTATCTGTGGATGATTTTTTATCGAAAATATGCGTCAAAATATAATGAAGTGATTCGCACAAAAATCGCTGATATTAACGCGATGATTAATGAATCGATTCAAGGGATGACGATCATCCAAGCCTTTCGTCGTGAAAAGCAAATGACGAAGGAATTTGATGAAATGAATGAAGAGCATTATGCTTACGGTCGAAAATTACTGTTTTTAGATTCAGCCACATCATTCAACTTAGTAAATTCGTTACGCCTCATTATGTTTACGATCTTCATTGTCTATTTTGGGACACAATCAATCACAACAGCAGAGATCGTGTCCGCGGGTACACTTTATGCATTTGTTGATTATTTAACGAAATTATTTAATCCGATTACAAATGTTGTCAATCAGTTTTCACAGCTTGAGCGCTCACTTGTTGCTGGAAAGCGTGTGTTTGAAGTGCTAGATACAACTGGGGAAAAGGTATCAGAAGAAGTTATGCCAAGATACGAAGGGCATGTCACATTCGATGATGTATCTTTTGCTTATAAAGAAAATGAATATGTTTTGAAGAACCTATCGTTTGAAGCAAATCGTGGTGAAACAGTGGCACTTGTTGGCCATACAGGATCCGGTAAAAGTTCCATTATGAACTTGCTATTCCGTTTCTATGATCCATCAATGGGTAAGATTTATATTGATGGCGTTGATGTAACGTCTTTGCCTAGACAGACAATACGTCAGCATATGGGCATTGTTTTACAAGATCCTTACTTATTTACAGGAACAATTGCTTCGAATGTCAGCTTGAATGATCCAAAAATCACACGAGAAAAGGTAGAAGCCGCATTGCAAGCGGTAGGTGCAGAACGTGTACTTAAGAACCTTGAAAAGGGGATTGACGAACCTGTTATTGAAAAAGGAAGTACCCTTTCTTCTGGACAGCGTCAGCTTATATCATTTGCACGAGCACTCGCTTTTGATCCTGCCATCTTAATTTTGGATGAAGCCACATCAAATATTGATACTGAGACAGAAGAAATCATTCAGCATGCAATGGATGTGCTTAAAAAAGGACGTACGACTTTTATTATTGCCCACCGCCTTTCAACCATAAAAAATGCTGACCGCATCCTCGTACTAGATCGAGGCGTCATCAAAGAACAAGGCACCCACGACGAACTACTCGCCCAAGGCGGCATCTACAACCAAATGTATCAAATGCAAGCAAAATCGCTTCAAGTTTAGGGACATGGGGAACCATGTCCCTTTTTTTGTGCGATGGTGGGACGAGGGGACAGGCATGTCCCAACTCTTTATGAAAAAAGTGCTCCTTTAACTCCGATTTTTGTTAATTCAATTGCAAAGTCTTGAGCATTCAATGGGAAATCCTTTTCTATCCACCAAGTTATTGCCCCTAATGTACCACTCGCCAGGTGAATATGACGTAAAGAAGGTACATATGAGTTAACATCATAGGCCACATTGCCACTTTCAAAACCTGGCTTAATGTAACCTATGACCCACTCTCTAACTTTAGTTGTAAAGACAGGAACTCGGTTTTCTACAAGAAGAATTCTATATAAGATCGCTTCATCATGGATATGTTGCAACAATTTGATAAAACCTGGATAAGGATCACTTATACTGTGATAGGAATAATTAGGATCCTCTTCATTTGCAATAATTGTCCAGTCTTCTATGATCTGATTTATCATCTGTTCAACGAAATCATTAATGTCAGTAAAATGTAAATAAAAGGTAGTCCGATTGATTTTTGCACTAGATGTTAGTTTTTTTATAGTAACTTGTTCAAGTGTATTTTCAAGCAATAGATCAATAAAACCTATTTTTAATAATTCAAGTGTTTTTGCAATACGTGGATCTTGTTTTATCATTCTTCAACAAACCTTTCTCTACATTTATTTATATTTTGTCTAACTTCTTATACGATGGAGTATTTTTATTGTTTCTTCACTGAAAGATATATTAACATTTAATAGACAAGGTGTCGAACAGCATCTTGAACATATTGGGGAAATGAGGAGAATAGTATGAGTAAAAAAACCGCAATCGTTACAGGAGCAGCTGGGGGAATTGGTCGTGCAACAGCTTTAAAATTAGCTGAGGATGGATTTAATTTAGTAATTGTAGATTTCAATGAAGAAAAAGGGCAAGAAACGGTTTCTCTTATCCGCGAAAAAGGATCAGAGGCTATCTTTGTTAAAGCGAATGTAATGAATTCAGCAGATGTACAAAATTATGTAAATACCGCAGTAGATACTTTTGGAACGATCGATGTTTTCTTTAACAATGCAGGGGTTATTCAAAACTTCTGTATGTTTGCAGATACTGAAGAATCGGAGTTTGATAAGGTGTTTGGGGTAAATGTTAAAGGTGTATTCTTAGGAATGAAATATGTCCTAAAAGTGATGGAGAAACAAGGATTTGGTCATATCATTAATACTGCTTCTACAGCAGGTATTCGTGCAGAGCACAGCGCAGGAGTCTATTCTGCAAGCAAACATGCCGTCATCGGATTAACGAAAGCTGCAGCAATTGAATATGTGCAAAAAGGAATTCGCGTCAATGCGGTTTGTCCAGGAGGTGTCCGCACACCATTAACAGAAAGTGTAGAGCAAAGAGTTCGGGAAACCGGCTATATTCCTGCTGAAACAAGCATTATGAGAATGGGTCGCTTCGCTGAACCAGAGGAAATCGCAAGCGCAGTTGCATTCCTTGCCTCAGAAGGTTCAAGTTATATGACTGGTAGTACATTGTTAGTCGATGGTGGTTTAACATTATAGAATCAAGAAGGGACATGGGGACCGTGTCCCGTTTCTTTTTGTGAGTGAATAGTACCAAGCCTATTGAACTTGCAGGAAATTTTTAATTTAGTATTGAATATTTAAAATTATAAGGCCATTTAATAGATAACGAACCCAATACATTTTAACGGTTCTCCGATATATACTTCAAAATCCCGTCAAGGCTGGATTAGCAAATAATATATTTGAATTTAAATGGACCAGTATAATTGAATATTACGGTCAAGCCGCCTTCGTTGATACTGAGTTAGCCCTCAATTTGTTTTCTCCTGACAAATAAAGCCATCCAATTATTTTAAAAGAGTGATTGAACGCATTCGATAAAATTTCTTTCTGGGACAAGGGACCCCTGTGCCTCATTTTTTTCTATTCTCGTGTTCAATTTAATCATATTTAATTATAATTAACATGAGAGGGAGTGGGATGATGAAAAAGCTTTATCTTTTAGTTTTCTCGCTGTTGTTAGTGTTATTTTCCTTGGCTGGATGTAAAATGAATGATAATGCTAAAAAACAGGGACAAGGGGTTTCTAAAAAAAGTGTAGAGTTAACCATTTCAGCAGCAGCCAGTTTACGAGATGCGCTTAATGAAATTAAGGAAACGTTTGAGAAGAAACATTCTAATGTGAAGATAAACTATAATTTTGGAGCTTCAGGGGCACTTCAACAACAAATTTCTCAAGGAGCACCTGTTGATTTATTTTTCTCTGCTGCGGAGGACAAATTCGATGCTTTAGTAGAAGAAGGATTAATTGTAGCGGAAAAAGGAATAGACCTTGTTGGAAATGAAATAGTCATCGTGGTTCCGAAGGATTCAAATCTAGGAATCAATACTTTCGAGGATTTGAAGAAGGCTGAGAGAATTTCAATTGGTACCCCTGGGTCTGTACCCGCAGGGAAGTATGCGAAAGAAACTTTAGAAAATCTAAATGTCTGGAAAGAGATTGAAGGGAAAGTTATCCTTGCTAAGGATGTTCGGCAAGTGCTTACATACGTAGAGACGAATAATGTGGATGCAGGAATTGTTTATAAAACGGATGCTTTAATTTCACCAAAGGTTCAGATTGTAGCAACTGCTAATGAAAGTATCCACGCACCAATTATATATCCATTGGGAGTGATTAAGAACAGTTCCCATTTAAAAGAAGCCCAACTTTTCTATGAGTACCTTCAAAATGAAGATTCGATGGAAACTTTTAAAAAATACGGATTTAAAGGGTTAAAATAAAATGTCATTAGAATTTTGGTCACCAGTCATCCTTTCAATTAAGATAGCGATTGTCTCAAGTGTCATTGTTATAGTAGTAGGATTAGTATTAGGTAAGGTAATGGCTAATACAAAATTCAAAGGGAAAGCCATCGTAGAAACCTTTTTCCTTTTGCCTTTAGTTTTACCGCCTTCTGTTGTGGGTTTTTTGTTAATTGTTTTATTTGGAAGGAACAGTCCAGTAGGGCAATGGATGGAGTGGATTTTTAAACAACCAATTATGTTTACTTGGTGGGCAGCTGTTATTGCGGCGACTGTTGTTGCTTTTCCATTAATGTACCAATCCTCTAAAACGGGGTTCGAAGCGATTGATGAGGATATCGAAAATGCCGCTCGAGTGGATGGGGCAAATCCATTTAAATTATTTATATTTGTTTCGATACCGCTTGCACTAAGAGCGATCATTTCGGGTGCTATATTAAGCTTTGCAAGAGCCTTAGGGGAATTTGGTGCTACATTAATGTTCGCTGGAAATATCCCAGGAAAAACGCAAACGATGTCGACTGCAATCTATGTTGCCTTTGATTCAGGTAATATGGAGCTTGCTTGGTTATGGGTAGCCTGCATGATCGGTATTTCTTTTTTAATGTTAATAGGTGTACATTTTATGAAATAAGTCGGATCAACCAACAGACAAAACGCTCAGAGATTGCTCTGAGCGTTTTGTCTGTTGGTTGCATGATAATAATGATTAGTTTGTTATTTTTTGAACAATATTCCACTTAGTAAGATTTGAAATTTGGATAAGAAATTTAAAAAGGGAGAATCCGACTATCGTTCCAAGCGTATTTAAGATAATGTCATCGATGTCAAACTGTCCAATTTGAAGGGAGAATTGTAAAACTTCTACTGCAAAAGATATAACGAACCCGATTAAAAATATCTTCGAAAACTTATGATACTTTTTTAATAAAATAGGCAGGAATATGCCAAGAGGTACAAAAATTAGAATATTTCCTATAGTGTTATGGAGTATGATATCTAAGTTAAATCGATCGATTCCAATCATATATTCATACGTGCTATGGAACGGGATGAGATTGGAATTGAGCCTCCATACTTCAATATTAAAAAAACTGTTTGCGTCCTCTGTGTACCGGAAGTAGCCATTAAAAGAACCATGATCAATGATCCTGTCTATCATTCGCATTAACAGTAAACTCCAGAGTAATATAAAGGAATATAAGCTAAATAAACTCCAAATCCCGAATCTGAAAATCTTATAATAAGGAAATAAGGAAGATTGGAGTCCCTTTTTTATATTTCTATTATCACCAAAACTTTGCAATGCCTTTTCCGTAGCCTCTTCGTCAGAAAAACCCTGCCCTATGTATTCATTTTTTAATAATTGTAAATGGTCTCTCATTTCCTCAGCAATTTCATTTTTTTCAATTTCACTACAATTTAATTCGCGAACTATCTGATTAAGATAGGTTTCAAGGTTTTGATCCAAGCCATTCCCTCCGAACATACGTTGATTAAATTATTTACTTTCTTCCATTCTTGTAATTTCCTCTGTAATTCTTTCTTGCCGTCTTCCGTGATTCGGTAGTATTTTCTCCTTGCCCCTACTTCAGAGTTCTCCCAATAGGACTGTATCCAGTTTTTATTTTCTAATCTTTTCAAAGCTGGATATAAAGTTCCTTCACTCATATTGTAAAGTTCATTACTATTTTCTTTTAAGGTTTTTACCATTTCATATCCATACATATCCTTTGTGTTCACAATGGAAAGAAGTAAGATATCAATACTACCCTTCATAATTTCCTTATCCATAAACCCACCTCAATTATATAAAACTAACGATAACATCGTAACACGATATACATCGCTTTACAAGGTTTGACTGTAAAATTTTTGTAACGATATTGGCTACAAATATAACTGCTTAATTAGCAAATTGACAAAGCTATTGATTTTTTACTTTTTGTAGACGCTATGAAATTTATGGTAAGATTATTAAACTTAATAAAAAACATAAAGGAGTTATAGATGAAACGAAATATATTCATTTTTACAATTACAATTGGAATGATTCTATTATTATCTGCTTTTTCATTTAACGATAGTTTCCCTCGTTCATATCATCACAAATTTACGAAAACAACAGATTTATCTAAGGAAAACATTGAAGGTCTGTTTTTAAATGATAAGTTTAATAATGAAGAAATATTACAAAAGTATGGGAAGAGAGTAGAACAAAGTAGGAATGTAACAGATTATGATTATTTTGATCTCAAGCCCGGAATTGAAATAGCGGTTAATAAAACAGGGGAAATTACAAGATTTATTGTATCTAACGGTAATGTGGAAACTGCAGAAGGACTAAAAATTGGTGATGAAAAGAAAGATGTTATAAGGGCATATGGAAATAATCAGTATGTTCGCGCTGAACAGGGAGCAGAAATTATCGGATATGTGGATAAAAAAAGAGAAATATCCATTGAATTTTGGTTGTTTAATGACAAAGTGAATCTTTATAAACTTGATAATAATAAAATGAAGTAAAGCTAAGCACAAAAAGTTTAGCTTTACTTTTTTACTATGAATTTGATTATTTCATATGGATGTTATGTAAAGTTCTTTCCACATTACCTTGGCTACTACTAGGATGCCTTTAATCTGTAGGAAAAGTTTGCTTCTATTGGTACTTTGGAACATGCTACGGGTATATAAATGTATTAGCGTTTAACAGGTCTTTCTAAAGATAAAATTTCCTCTTCAATTGACATCATTTGCTGTTCCACCACGATTTTTGCATCTTGAATCGCGGCATTATAAATATGCGGTGCTAATGACTTTTTAAAGAAGTCTAACACTCTTTCAGCAGCAAATTCAGTTATTTCCTCATCTCTTTCCTGGGAAAAGAAATGTTGAATATCAGCTATCATTAAATTCTGTTGATCCTTCGTCAATTTAAACATTTATAGGCACTTCCTTAAAATAAGAATAAGTTAAATATACCTAATAGGGACTGTTATTATAAGACTATATTTTACACATTAATTATGTCTTAGTATGAACAAGTTAGTGTTAGTCGTAGTTGGTACTTAAAGGAAATGATAAAATATTACACTCTGCAAGGGAGTCTTGAGAATGATCAAAAATGCGGAAGATATTATTACACATATACAAGAAGATAAATGGATGATGGATATATTAAAAGCCGCAAGATCATTGGGGTTGCCTGATTGGTGGGTATGTGCAGGCTTTGTACGATCAAAGATTTGGGATGTATTACATCATTTTAATGAAAGAACTGCTTTACCTGATGTTGATGTCATTTATTATGACCCTGCGAACATTAATGAGGTAGATGAAAAAGAACTGGAAAAAAAACTAAAGCTTCTACTTCCCGATATCCCTTGGTCAGTGAAAAACCAAGCAAGAATGCACGTTATTAACAATATGCCTCCCTATCTTTCATCCGTGGATGCAATTTCGAAATTCCCTGAAACAGTAACTGCGTTAGGAGTGAAATTAGATGAAGAAGATCATGTGATACTGACTGCACCTTGTGGAATAGGTGATGTGATAAATATGGATGTAAAGCCTACTCCTTATTTCATGGAATCTAATGACCGGTTATTACTATATGAAAACCGTATAAGTAAGAAGGAATGGAAATCTGTTTGGAATAAGATAGAAGTTTTTCAAAGGATTAATGTAGGAGAATAAAATAAAATCTTTTTAACGTTTTTTTGGTCTTTCAAATATAAAGACATTTCTGGGAAAATAAAAATTGATTGGAGGCAGATTGTTTTATATGATGAAGGAGATAATTGGAAAAATTTTTAAGATGATAAGGAACTACGTCGATTAATAAAAGCAGGAGGATAAAAGATGAGTAAAGAGGAAAAAGTCTCCTTTTACAGCGGTATACATAGATTAACAGGGTTATTACGATTACCGTCCACTAATGAACGAAGCCCTGCTGTTATTTTTCTACAAGGTTCAGAATATACTAGTCCACTAAACTCGCGATTCTTAATGAGAATTTCTGACTATCTCATCGATCATGGTATAGCATGTCTCATTTTCAATAAGCGAGGTGTAGGTGATTCTTCAGGTAGTAAGTGGAAATGTACATTTGAGGACCGCGCAAATGATGCATTGGCTGCACTAGATTTTATGAAAACGAGAAAAGAAATTGATGCAGCTATGATTGGATTATTTGGGCACAGTCAAGGGGGATGGATTTGCCAATTGGCAGCAACGAAATCAAGTGAAATGGCGTTTATCATCAATTCTGCAGGTCCTGGTGAGTCTGTATTTGAACAAATTTTAACAGACAGTAGAAACCATTTAATCATAGATGGCGTCCCAGAAAATAAAGTTAACAAGAAAATCGGTCAAATAGCGCTTCTATTAAAATTAATCCTTAAATTGAAGCCGATTATCAAATTTCACCCACTTAGCTATATGATCGATTATGATCCAAAACCAATTATCGGAAGCATAAACTGTCCTGTATTAGCACTTTTTGGAGAATTAGACCCGCTAACACCACCTACGAAGAATATTCCTATTTTTGAAGAAGCATTTAAAAGAGCAGGTAAAAATAATTACGTAATTAAAACATTCCCCAAGGCAAACCATTCTTTTTATCTCGCAAAAACAGGAAGTTTAAAGGAATATTCGCAACTTACAAAAGAGTTTGTACCTTATTATTTAGAAACCATAACAGATTGGATACTATCCAATACAAAGCAAGTAGACTAATTTAAGGGTGATTCTATGAAGCTATTATCTCGGAAGCCAGATTTCGTCATATCTGATGAAGGAGTAGATTTAGTTGAGAAAGTAATGCTTGGCGGAATTGAACAATCTATACTGATCCAAGCACAAAATCGTAACAATCCTGTGCTTTTATTTCTACATGGTGGACCATCAACGCCCATACCTGGGATAGCTTGCAGAGGAAAAGATTATACCATCGCCACAAACACAAAAGAACTGGTTAACCATTTTGTCCTTGTTTTTTGGGATCAAAGAGGGACAGGAAAATCGTATCATCCTGACATTCCTGAGGAATCATTAACGATTAAACAATTTGTTTCCGATGCAAATGAACTAACGGACATGTTAAGAACGCGTTTTAAAAAGGAAAAGATCTTTCTTGCTGGCCATTCATGGGGAAGCATAATTGGACTGCGGCTTGCGAGTGAACAAACTGAAAAGTTTTATTCTTATGTCGGCTTATCGCAAATCATTAGCTGGAGTGAAAATGATCAATTAGCTTTAAATTGGGCAAAAGAGCAGGCAAGAAAAAAGGGAAATAAAAAGGCATTAAAAGAATTGGAATCAGTAGGAGAAGCTCCTTTTCTTGATAGTTATGAACAGTGGAGTGTTTTAAGAAAATGGTTAATACGGTTCAATAGTATGATCTACTCGGGTGAGGATGTAAAACATCCTGGTATGCTTAAGTCCACAAAAGAATTATTCCAATCCAAAGACTACACCTTAAAGGATGTATACAATACTTTCTATAAAGGATTCAAATTAGTTTATAACCCACGAATGATTCTCATCAATGATTTAGCTCAATTTAATTTCAAGGAATCCGTAAGAAAAATGGACCTACCTGTTACCTTTTTGCACGGTGAGAAGGATGTTCATGTGAACAAGAAGCCCGTCCTAGAATTCTTTGAAAAATTAGAATCAAGCTATTCGAAGGAACTTCATCTATTACCAAAAAGCTCTCACTTCTTTCATCCAGATGATACAAAAAAAATTGAAGGTTTTTTAATTAATCAGATAAAGCATCAGAGCAATATTGAATAATGTAAAAAGTGGGGAATACTTTTGATTAAAGCCGTTATATTTGATCTAGATGGCACGCTGCTAAATCGGGATGCTTCAGTCCAAAAATTTATCGAACAACAATATGAACGTTTGAACGATTGGGTTGGGCATATTCCTAAAGAAAGATATACTTCGAGATTTATAGAGTTGGATACCCGCGGTTATGTTTGGAAAGATAAAGTGTATCAACAGTTGGTTGATGAATTTAATATTAACGGAGTTTCTTGGGGATTTTTTTTGCAAGATTATTTAGATAATTTTCAGTATAGTTGTGTTCCTTTTCCCAATTTAATTCAAATGTTAGAAACTTTAAAAAGTAAAGCCATTCGTTTAGGAATGATAACGAATGGAATAGGGCAGTTCCAGATGGATAATATAAAGGCTTTAGGCATTGAAAACTGTTTTGATAGCATTCTTATTTCTGAATGGGAAGGAATAAAAAAGCCAAATCCTGACATTTTTAAAAGAGCTATGAGCCTTCTTCATGTTTCTGCAAATGAAAGTATGTACGTCGGAGACCATCCGGAAAATGATATGAACGGTTGTAAGAATATAGGAATGTTGGGAGTTTGGAAGAAAGACAGTCAATGGGAACATGTTGAAGCGGATTATATCATTGATGATTTAAGTGAATTGCTATTAATCGTTGAAGAAGTAAATATGACTTATCAACCATAATGGATGTTTAGGATATTAGTTTGGGGGAGTTCAATATAACTTCTATTTGTCTGATTAGGCATGGGGAAACTGATTGGAACGCTCTAGGTAAACTTCAAGGAAGAACGGATATCCCTTTAAATAAAAACGGTATCCAGCAAGTTGAGGAATGCAGGGAATTTTTAAAAGCCTCTCGGTGGGATGCAATCATAACAAGTCCATTAATGCGGGCAAAGCAAACAGCTGAAATCATTAACGAAGACTTGCATATACCCATTGTTGAGATGGAAGAATTTATCGAAAGATCATTTGGTCAAGCAGAGGGTATGACATTACAGGAAAGATTGTCAGTGTATCCAGATAAAAAATATCCCCTTCAAGAAGATCGACTATCTTTAAATAAGCGAGTAATGGCAGGACTAGACAGAGTCAATAAAAAGTACAAGAACGGTAAAGTGTTAGTTGTTGCACATGGAGCCGTGATCAATTCTATTTTAGCCATTGTATCAAATGGGGAAATTGGTTCGGGGAAAACCAAACTATCAAATGCTTGCCTGAGCAATATTCATTATCATAAAGAGAAATGGGAGATAAATGACTTCAACCAGGTTTCTCATCTTTCAAGGTAGTATGAGGGGTATCTTTATTTCACTGAATACAATAATAGAAACATGCGCTCACTGAGGTTTAGTAGCATTAGAGGCAAAAGTGCTTTCCAATAGGGCATCACTCTTAACAACAAAACAGTTAGCACTATAACTATATTAGATAACACGAGGAAGATTGAATAATTCATTCAATCTTCCTCGTGTTTTTTTGAGGGAGAAGAAGGAGAAAAAAGGCTTGGAAGTACGATATAAGGTGGGATCGGTAGTTAAATATATAGCCTTTGTTGTTATGTATAAGCAAACCTCATACGTCTATTTGCCAATCCGAATCTTCAATCCTATTACTTCGCATTCTTGTAAAGACCTGCAAAAAAATGCGTGATAACGAGAAATTATTGCGGTTAAGCAATATAAATTAAATAGTAAAATATTTTTTTAGATAGAAAGGAAGGGGAGATAAAATGATTGTATAGATCGAAACCTTCTCGTAATTATTATTAAAATGTACATAAAGAAATGAGCGATTTTGATGAAGAAAAAGTGCAGTTTGTTGAAGAGGATATCGTTAGTTAAGATATTTGTTATACTTATTATTTTGTCATCGTGTGGTCAAAAGACAGATTCAGTAAATGACGCTGTTAAAGATTTTACATATACAAACCAAAACGGAAAATCGTTTGGATTAAAGGATTTAAGTGGGAAAGTTTGGATTGCCAATTTTATCTTTACTAAATGTGAAGACGTTTGTCCCCCGATGACATACAATATGAAAAAATTGCAAACAATGTCGAAAAAGGAAGAAATAGAAAATATACAGTTTGTTTCATTCAGTGTGGATCCTACTGTAGATTCATCTGATGTATTAAAAAAATTTGGTGAAAGTTTTCAGGTTGATTTTGTAAACTGGAACTTTCTAACAGGGTATTCACAAAAAGATATTGAATATTTGGCATTAGATAGCTTTAAATCAGTTGTAAAGAAACCAGATCAAGGTGATCAAGTAATCCATGAAACCCAATTTTATTTGGTAGATAAAGAGGGAAAGGTATATAAAAATTATACAGGTCTAAACGAGATACCATATGATGAGATTATAAGTGACATTAAAACCTTACAGGACTAATCCCGTAAGGTTTATTTATATTATTCATATTATTAGGCTTTCATGGTTCTTTCTACAGAAACCTTATCGTGGAAAAAACGCCATCATTTAAACACCGCAATTTTCCTGGATTACTTCCACAATGTTTAAAAAGCAGAATGCAAAAATTGGAAAATAAATTACCTTTTTATTAGATCCTCTATTACTAGTATCGAAGTGTCTTTAGAACATTTTGTCGAATAACGCAAAAAAGGTGCGTGCACTTGCTATTTTTTTGCGTATTTATTTTTCGGGAAAATAGTATTATTTAATTTATGTGAAAGGATAGGCGAAATAGTAAATATTGACTAATCATTGGGGTGGAAGAGTAAATTAATTTCCAGGATATTTTTTAAAAAATAAACCTTTTAGAATGGAGGATTTGAAATGGGTCTTATTCAACTCATTAAAAATAAGTGCTTTACCGATTTAATAAAATTACAAAACCGGAACAATCTTTGGTTTTTTTGCTTATTGTTAATAAATCTTTATGGCGAATTCAACGTATTAGTACTTGGAAAAATTCCATTTACTAGTGATGTACACCTTAAGTTTATGACAGGTAATTTAATAGCAACCACCCTAATATTTTCACTACTATTTATTCCTAGATTGACAGTTAGTTTTAAATATATCGGAACCATCATTTTTAATTTGTTTCTAATTTATCAAATTTTTCTCTTTAATTCCCTTCCTACTGTTTTTCAAATATTATTCATCGGCTTGGCGTTATCATTAATTTACCTAGATGGTAAATTGATTTGGTTTTCTGGACTATCCTTCTCAGCATTTATTTACATTGCCTACAATTTTGCCATTGAATGGTTCTTCCCAGCATTTGTTCCTGCCTTTTGGAATGTGACTGTGGGTGTTATTTTACAAACAACTATGGTTTTATGGGGAGTGACTCGAATAGGAAGATATTTGTCTGATGTTATGATCGCCGAGAAAGATGAAGCAAAGCGGCGAGCAGACCATTTGGAAGGTACTTACTTAGCTGTATCAAAAACGGTAGAAGAACTTCAATCTAGCTTTTCATTATTACAATATAATGTTGAAACATCTGTGCAATCTTCAACAGAGATTAAGGCAGCATTCCAAGATGTTGCAGTTAGTTCACTGAACCAAGTGGATAATATTAAAAAATCAGTTACTGAACTGAATCATATGAGTGTATTGATTGATCAAATTTCTAATCAAATGAAAAATGTTGCTTTAGAAATTGATTTGAACAATAAATTATCAAATGAAAGCAGAGAAACTTTAGTTAAATTTGAAGATAGTGCCCAGGTTTATCAAAAAATTATTAATGAAACAAGTGTAGTAATTAATGGTTTGAAAGAACAGACAAATAAAATAGATGATATCGTTGGAATTATTACAAATATTGCAGAACAAACTAATTTACTTGCCTTAAATGCAGCGATTGAAGCAGCAAGAGCGGGTGAAAATGGAAAAGGCTTTGCAGTTGTTGCACACGAAGTAAGACTCCTTGCTGAACAATCAAGAAATTCAGCTGAAAACATTAAGACCATTCTTAGACAATTTAAAATTCAGGCAGATAATGCAGTTGAGCAAATACAACAAGGGCAGATTGTTCAAGAAGAATCAAATAGTATGCTTTCAGTAGTCATTGAGAATGTGGATAAATTAATAGACTTTATTTCTTCATTAAATGTTGTTGTAGATAAGATTGTTTCTCAGCAGTCCGATTTTAAAGATAGAGCTCAAATCGTTATTCATGAAGTGAACGAATCATCAAAATTAGTTGAAAATACATCAGCTGCATCTGAACAAGTATTAGCAAGTGTGGAAGAGGAATTTATTAATAATTCACAATCAATTAAAACATTAAATCAGGTAAAACAATCTGTAAAAGAGTTAGAAAACATCGTAATAAGTAAGTAACATACATAACACTCACGATTTAAACTTTGTCGTGAGTTGTTTCTGTTAAAATACTTCATCCCTTTGTATAAACACTTATCTGTAATACCCCCACACTCAATCATATTACCCCATTAGAATTTTTACAGATCTATAGTGTAAACAAGTAGTCATTAGAATCTGGTAAACAATAAGGACGAATTAATATTACGTGAAACCTCAATAATATAGAACAAGTTATTAATATAAAGGTAAATTTCTATAAATATATTACATGACAAATAGAACCCCAACTGAAAGATTAAAGTGTTGGAACTAATAACGAAAAAATGTTGGAGTGGGTTTAGTGGGGAATAGAATTCATATACCGGTTAGCAAAATATTATTTAGAACAAGTTTGATTATGAGTGTGTTGGGAATAGTATTGATTTCTGTATACTATTTTTTTGAACGTGACATCATTAATCAATCGCAAATGGAGGAAGCTGAAGTCATATCTGATTTAATTATGCACTCCATTGAGATAAATGATGAAGCAATGGAAAATAAGGAAGTATTGATTAATTTACTTCTTCACAACATCTCAAAATCGATCTCAGATAGTTTGTCAGGGAAAAAGATCGATGATATTACCTACGAAGAATTAAATGAATTAAAAAGGAAATGGAATCTACATGACATATCGTTATTTGTGAAAGAGGAAGATGGAATCGTTATTAGGAAGTCAACAGATCAAAATGAGGAAGGTCTAAATGCAAAAGGCTGGAATTATTGGTACGATGCTTTAGTGAAATTATACAACAGAGAAGCAGTTGATATTAATAAAGGGTATTACAAACCAAATTATTGGGTAGGACCCATATCAAAATCTGAAATCTATAATATTTACTTTAAGTATGCCTATTATTATGACGGATCTACCGATTTTATCATCAATCCATATATTTCAAGTGATGAGTTTGCTAATCTCATCTCAAAAGGTGACACGAGCTCATTAATAAATAAAATAGTTAACCACAATCACCAAGGGATAGAAGAAGTGGCTGTTATTAATATAGATTCATTCTTATCTCCTAAGAAAAATATCGTTGAACCTCAATTAGATCTACCCATTGTAAATGGTACGAACAAAATAGGTACAAAGAATGATTTTGAAATCATACGTTCTTTTAAAGACAAAAAGGAAACCGGGATAAAATTAATAAACATCATGTATCAAAATAAGCCTTATAAAAAAGCATATGTCCCAATAAACAAGAAGCAAATCTTGTTAGTTACATTAGATCAATCCTATCAGAAAAAAATAGAGCACAAATTGATTGTTCTATTAATTTCTCTATTTGTTATTACGATTTTATTGATCGTTTTATCATTTAGGGTAGCCAATAAAAAGGCACAATCTGCTTTAGAGTCTGATTATAGAAAATTTCAAGTGGCTGAAGATTTCAAAAGAACGATAGAAATATTACCAGATTTAATATTTAAGTTGGAAAAAAATCATTTCGGAATAGTAACGATTTCATATTTGGAGGGTAATAAGCTAAAACAAATGTGTGTTTCTCCTGATGGGTTTATAGGTAAGCGAATGGAAGAAATACTCCCGAATGAGGTAGTGAATAATTTCCAAATTTATATTGAAGAGGGTTTTGAAGGAAAAGATTGTGAGTTTGATATTGTGTTTGAGGAAAAAATGTACCATATTGTTATGAAGCCAACAATCGGAGGAGAAATGATAGACGAGTTAGCCGGTTACGCTGTTGATGTTACGGAAAGATTTGAATTTGAAAAGAAAATTGAAAATCTCGCCTTTTTTGACAATTTAACGGGGTTACCGAATCGAAATCACTTTTCTAGGCATTGTGAAAGATTGATACAAAATAAAATGAATAAATTTGCGCTGTTTTTTATAGATTTAGATAATTTTAAGATGATAAATGATACATTAGGACATTTAGCTGGTGATCAGGTATTAGAATCTTTTAGTAAACGTATCGTCAAGGCTACTAAAGATAAACAAGCTTTCTTAGCTAGGATGGGTGGAGACGAATTTACTTTAATCATAGAATCGTATACGGAAATGGAAGAATTGGTTATTATTGCAAAAAAAGTTTTAGATATCTTAAAAGATCCTTTTTTTGTGGAGAATAAGAAACATTTTCTTACTGCAAGTATAGGTATTAGTCTCTTTCCGGAAAACGGTGAAAATATAAATGAATTATTAAAGAATGCAGACATAGCTATGTATCATTCTAAAAGTAAAAATAAAAATTGTTATTCTATCTATTCTAGTGAAATGGGTGCGGATACGGAAAGAAATTCAATATTACTTAATGATCTCGGCAACTCGATTAAAAATAGAGAATTATTTTTAGTATATCAACCCCAATATAAAATTATGGATTCGAAAATTTATGGTGTTGAAGCTCTTGTTAGATGGAATCATCCTAAATTTGGAGTCATTTCACCATTAGAATTTATCACGCTTGCTGAAAATAATTATATGATTGACCAAATTGGAGATTGGGTTATTAGTGAAGCGTGTTTACAATTTAAAAATTGGCAAAAAGAAGGTTTGGAATTAGAGCGAATTGCTATTAACTTATCTAAAATCCAATTGTTAGATTCAAAGTTACCAACGAGAATAAATGAAATCTTGCAATCCATTGGTTTTGATGCGTCCCAATTAACATTAGAAGTTACAGAATCAGCAACAGTAGATAATGTAAATGAAATAACATCTGTTTTAAATGAAATAAAAGATTTAGGAGTAACCATAGCAATAGATGATTTCGGGATCGAGCATTCATCTCTCAATTACTTGAAGATTCTTCCAATAGATTACCTTAAAATTGATCGATCATTTATTAAAGAAATGGATAAAAGCATTAAATCTAAAGAAATTATTAAGCTAATTATTGATTTAGCTAATCGATTAGATTTGGAAGTTGTTGCTGAAGGGGTAGAATCCGTAAACCAATTAGTAATCTTAGAAGAGATGGGTTGCCATTCCATTCAAGGTTATTTTATAAGTAAGCCACTAGACAGTAATCAGATTCAGATATTTCTTGAAAAGTTCAATCTTACTAATGTACTTCAATAATAGTATTTTGCAAAATCCAATAATCTTTAACGAAATATCTAAACCAGATCACCAAAGTATCAAAACAATAGTAAAGGGGAAAATGAAGGATTGGATAAAAAAAATAAAGATGTACAATTTATTTTGGAAAATTTGGGTAAGTATTCGATTGAAACCTTAGCTAAGAAAACGGGTCGTTCCATTCAATCTATAATCATTTTGTTGAAACGAATAACAGGAACTTCTAATACAAAAGCAAGTACTGGAATGGTTACTGCTGGTGAACTTGCCAAAATTATAGGTGTTGATCGGAATACCGTCTTAGGATGGATGAATAGACATGGGTTACCTTTTACTCGAAGAATTACAAGAATAAAGAAGCGCTTTACTTTTGTGGAAATAAATTTATTTTGGCAGTGGGCTGAAAAGAATCGAGATAAAATAGATTTTTCTAGAATTGAAAAGAATTCTCTTCCGCCTGAACCGTTATGGGTAGCAAAAGAGCGATTGGAAAATAGGAATTCTAGACATTATAAAAGTTGGACTAAAAAGGAAGAACAACTTCTTATTGAGCTATTAAATGCTGGTAAAACATATCAACAAATTAGTGAGTCATTACAAAGAACCACTTGTGGTGTGAAAAAAAAATATCAAAGAATGATGGAAGCTTAGAGTATCATTTATAAAAGATAATAAAAAAGATTTGAAGGAGCTGAGTATTCAGTTCTTTTTTAATAGCGATATCACGCAGCAAAAAATTTAACAGATTAGACTAAGGCACTTTTATGGTACTTTAGTATTATAAAAATATTCTGATTTTTCTACAAATCATAAATTGCAGTAATTAATTTTGCATTTATTGGAGGAATGGAAGTTGTTTCATTTATTTCCGAGTATCAAGGAAATTAAATTAGAGGAACTTGACGAAGATAAAATAAAGATGCTTCAAATAGTAGAAGATAATGTGTCAGATGTTATTTGTATTGTAAATCGTGAAGGGATTGTAACATATGTTTCTCCATCCATTTTTTCAGTGTTAGGATACAGCATTAGTGAATATAAAGGGGAAATAGCTTTTAACATACTTCATCCTGAGGACAAAGAGCAAATAGCTTTATTGCATGAAAAGGCATTAAATACTGGAAAACCCTTTTTTATAGAGTATAGGGCAAAGCATAAAAATGGTGAGTGGAAAGTTATCGAGTCAAAGGTCGTCCCAGTAATTCATGACTCAAACATTCCAAGATATGTAGTGATTGTAGCAAGAGATGTAACGGATAGAAAAAAAGCAGAGGAATTATCAGCGAAAATTGAAAAGTTAATGGTAGCTGGCCAACTTGCTAGAGGTTTTGCCCATCATGTAAGAAATCCGCTTACTTCGATAAAAGGCTTTTTTAAACTTGTAGAATCAAAAATAGAAAATGAAGAGATATTAACTGTTCTTACAAGTGAAATTAATCAAATTGAGACAACGATTAAAGAATATTTAGCATTGGCAAATCCGAACATAAACTTAGTCCAGCGTTGCAATGTTGTAACGATAATGACAGAAGTAATTGAAATTCTGAAACAAGAGGCACATTTTAACAACGTTGAATTTGCTATTCATATTGAAAATAATAATATCTCAATGATCGGGGATAAAAACCAGCTAAAAGTTGCGTTTGTTAATATTGTAGAAAATGCTATTGAATCAATGACAAAAGGGGGGATCATTTCAATATTTATAGGGTGTTCACAAGACCATCAAATATGTGTTGAGATTGCAGATCAGGGGTGTGGAATAGAACCAGATATCATTTCAAAATTAGGAGAACCTTTATTTACTTTAAGGGATAAAGGTACGGGTATTGGATTAATGCTGTCTTTTAGAATCATTTATGAACATAATGGAAGGATTGAATTTAAAAGTAAGCAGGGAGTAGGTACGAAAGTATCTATTAAACTACCGCTATCTCAATCATAAGATTGTAAAGGTGAAAATGGGAAAAGATAGTTAAATAGATAATCGGATATCAGAATCACAATATAAGCGGTACAACGTCATCTGTAAGTTCTCTTTTCGCTCATCTTATTTGAAACAATCTCCATCGCTTTGGGCTGGGGAAGTGGTTTTGGGAAATGGTTTTTACCGCTAACGATTTCAAGCACGAGTATTCCTATAATAATTGGCCTAATTGCATAAAAAAATAAGTAATGGAAAAAAGAAGTCCACTTTAGACTTCTTTTTCCATCTATTCGACTAAAACTGAAATATTCCCACCTTTTCCGCAAGATAGGAAAAATTCTCTGTCTTATCTACAGACTTTTAGTATTTTAACCTTGTAATCCCTTTAATGAATGAAGTCTATTTGTCTTCCATTGTAATACCTGAATGCATAAGGCAGAGATTATTCCAGCTAATGCCCCAATCAACCAATTAACCTGGGGCATATGTTCAAACAACCACCCACCTGCTCCTTGACTAATTCCACCGCCAATCGCCATGGCAAGTAAGGCAAACCCAAAATAGCTGGCGGAAAATTCGGGGGGAGCAATTTCTGCTGTGTATTCATAGGAGGTTGGCTCTACAAGCATAATGCCGACTGCAAATGTCGTGAACCCTATCCAAAATAATATAAAGTTATCAGTCATGCCAAATAGTAATATCCCTACCCCCATTATGATCATCCCAATTTTAATAACGGACAATCTTTGAAACCTCTTCGTCCATCTTTGCAGCGGATATTGAAGAAATACGACGATTACTCCATATACAATAAATAAACTAGAGACAAATGATGCACTATTGAATATTTTCCCTGCATGTAATGGAATCGTCAAATACAATTGCATAAACATAAACCAAAACCCAATCATGCTAATGGTAAAAAAGATGAATTTTCGATCGGATTTCACTTTTCCCCATGAATTAGCTAGGGACTGTTTCGGAACCACTACTTTCTCACTTGGAAGAATGAGAAAGGTGATAACCCCACTGAAAATAAAGATTCCACCACATACGAGTGAGGAAAAAAAGAAGTCAAGCTGTAATAAAATCCCTCCTAATACTCCAGCACAAATGATCCCCGAATGGCGAACGATCTTATCAAGTGCAAAAATATCACCGCGTTTTTCTGGAGGTGTAAAGATTGAAAATGCCGCTTTACTTGTTGGTTCAAATAGTGAACCACCTATAGCTGTAATAATGGCAGCAGTAACCAACTCAAGTGGTGTATCGCATATGGCAAACAATTGAAAGCCCGCTCCACGTAATACCATACCTACACTAATCATCAAACGATAATCAAATCGATCTGCCAATACCCCAGACAAAAAGGATGTTCCTTGTTGTGTTAATTGGCGCAGCATAAGGACAAGTCCTGCAATCCCAGCAGAAAGTGCTAAGGTTCCCGTAATATGGGCTGATAAAAATGGAATAAAAGCAAAAAAACTAACATTCATAAGAAATGAATTTACTAATAATAAGCGTATCGCCTTCAAGTTGTTCCCACCTTATTTGTAAAAAACTTAATATATCTAAATATTTCCTCAAAATAAAGTGTATCATCGCAATTGCTATTTGTATAACGAATAACTAGAATAATAGTAATTTAAACTATGAATAGTAGAATTGGAGCAATCTTCAGGGAGGAAGTGAAAGATGTACGCAAAATTAAAGTTTGCCGTCGCTATGGCTATTTTTGGTTCAATTGGTTTATTCTCAGTAAAAACAGGACTGCCTTCCCTTGAATTGGTGTTTGTGCGTTGTCTTTGTGCAAGTGTTTTACTTGGTACTATATGGGGCTTTCAGTCAATAAAGATGAAGTCACAGGAGAAAAAACCTATTCCTCGTCGGGAATATCTAATTACCTTTCTATGTGGTGTGTTTTTGATTGTAAACTGGGTCTTTTTCTTTCGTTCCATTGAGGTAATGCCTATTACGGTTGCCATATCTATCTATCATTTAGCACCTGTCATTGTGCTGCTCCTAGGATCCTTTATTTTTAAAGAAAAAATAACTAGAACAGGATTTATTTTTTTCTTTATCTGTTTCTTAGGAACATTGTTAGTTGGTGGCATTCATCAGCATACCTCGTTTTCAGGATTTTTATCGACTGGGGTTCTGTGGGGATTTGCAGCAGCACTTTTTTACGCCCTTACCTCCATTGCAGGGAAGGGAATTCATATTCTTAAACCGTTGCCTGCAACGGTGATCCAAATGATTCTAGGGGTTATACTACTGTTACCTTTAGTGAAGTGGTCCAATTTTCAACACATTACCCTTGAAAATTGGCTCTATATTATAGTGACAGGATTTTTCCACACAGGATTTGTTTACTACTTGTTTTTTAGTAGTTTACGTGAACTGAAAGCCCAAACTATAGCCATATTAGTTTTTGTTGATCCGATTGTTGCTATTTTACTTGATGTGATGATTTTGAATTACCGTCCTGACTTCTATCAAATCCTAGGAATATTACTTGTATTTGTCGGGATTAGTTATTCTCCAAGAAAAGAGAAAATGATAGAAAAAACCTAATTTTAAAAAGGAAAGAAAAAATGAAGACTTCACTTATTTTTTCTTTCCTTTTTAGTTTAATTTTCAAATATATTTTTTGGCAACCAACCTACTTCGCCATTCTCCTTTTTAACAAGCATATATCCCTCACATTCTTGGTCGACAATCCAGACCTTTTCACCTTGCAAAACGGATAAGAAGGTTGTGCTGAAATCGCCCTTGCAGCATGCTTGGCCGTCTTTTGAAATAAGATATTCATTTTTCACCCATTGTTTGATTCCGAGTTTGCTATTTTCACAAAGTGTGAAGAAGTCCTCTCTTTGTAGGACTGTCATTTCATAATTCGGATAGGTTACGGTTCCTATTCTTCCTGTTGTATCCAAATGATCTTTTCGGACAAGGATTTCCTCTGATAACTCATCAACATATGTAAAAGAATAGGTGTTATTTTCAAAAATAACCGCGTTTAATTGTCCTTCCATTTTAATTTGATTACCCCCATCTAATGCAATCACTCTTTTATGAATATCAATAATGGGGTTATGTGAACTTATCTGTGTAGAACGATAATTAACGACTGGCCAATGTCCAACGATGACGACTTTATTCGCTTGATGCTCTTTTTCATAGAATGCTTGATTATATAAGGCAAATTTTTCATCGGTAAGTTGCCAATTTTCAATATCATCCACCCCAGCATGAATCACAATGAAATCCTCTGTTTCATAAGCAATCGGTAAAGATTCTAACCATTCTAGTTGTTCATGAAAATGTTGTCTGTAGAATTCGGCTAAGTCCTGTAGATCTGTAAAATCTTCAATTGATTTCCCATGTTGAAAAAGCATCTCATTTAATATCGAGTTCTTTTGTTTTTGCATATAGGGAAAAATTCCTTCTACACCGTTAAAGACATAGCGAAAAACGACATCGCAATTTCCTTTTGTAATATATACATTGTTTCTTTGTTTGGACAAGGCTCGCATATATTCAACTACTTCTAAACTATTTGATCCTTTTTCACATAGGTCACCATTTATAAACAAGTAATCTTCGTCTGTATAATTCAATTTTTTTAATAATTTTTCTAATAGAGTTAAATTTGCGTGAATATCGGATATGATGATCGTCCGTTTAGCTCTATCTAAAGTTAAATTTCTTATTTCAATCATTGTTAGCTCTCCCAAAATTTGCATTTATTTTCCATTCTTATATTACCTATAATTAGTAAACCCATCAATTTATTTGTGGGAATACTCAGAATTCCATTGTGTTCTTTTAACTAACCCAATTAGCACGTCGACCCATATATGAATAATTGTTTATTATTTTTATGAAAACTTTTTATATAGGGTACTACGTCAATACTATATAACCGGTTATGAACTGTACTTTTTAAAAAAGGAGCTCTTGGTAAATGGAAATAAATGATATACATGCACGATTTAGCGTCTGTATTACCGATCACAAAGATGATTTCTACCGTTTAGCCTACAGCTATGTGAAAAATCAAGAGGATGCATTGGATATTGTTCAAGAATCAATAAAAAAAGCATTGAGCTCTTTGAACAAAATAAAAGACCCACACTCGATGAAAAGCTGGTTTTATAAGATTGTTGTTCGAACAGCAATTGACTTTTTAAGAAAACAAAAGAAATTAACTGTTGCTGATGATGAAATGATTGATTTTTTAAGTAAAGGTAAAGAAGACAGTTATAAGGATATGGACCTTCACAAGGCTTTAGATGAAATGCCGATTATTTACAAAACCGTCATCACACTACGCTTCTTTGAGGATTTGAAGTTGGAGGAAATCGCTGAGATTCTAGAAGAAAATACTAATACAGTAAAAACGAGGCTATACAAAGGATTAAAGCTATTACGTATCGCAATTACTGAGGAGGAGCTAATAAATGGATAAGAAACTGGAATCTTTAAGAGAAGAGTATAAGAACGTTCCAATACCAAAGGAGTTAGACGAAATGATCATTAAGGCACTCCCACAAAAGAAAAAGAAAAAACGAATGTATATGTGGCCAACAGCGGCAGCCGCAGCAGCCCTACTGCTGACTGCAACCGTCAATTTCAGCCCTGATGCGGCGCATGCCATGTATAAAGTTCCTTTTATGAAGGGGATTGTCGAGGTGATCACCTTCAATGAGTTTAAAGAAGAAAAGAATAACACTAGCATTAATGTGAAAACACCAGCAATTACAGGCCTTGAAAATAAAACATTGGAAGACAGCATAAATAAAAAATATTTAGAAGAAAGTAAAAAGCTGTATGAGGAGTTCATTGCGGCTAACAAGAATGGCCGCCTAGCGATTGATAGCGATTTTGAGACGGTCACCAATACGCCTGTTCTATTATCTATCCGCCGCAGTATTGAAACTATACAGGCTTCTGGATATATGCAAAACCACTATGTGACCATTGATAAAGAAAATGAGGCGTTAATCACCTTGAAAAGCTTATTTGAAAATGATCAATATATAAACGTTATTAGTGAAAACATTATAGAACAAATGAAACAACAAATGAAAGCAGACCCTAATAAGATTTATTTTATAACAGATGACGAAGTGGAACCTTTTACACAAATTAATCCAAATCAGCAGTTTTACATTAGTGACGATAATAAACTAATGATTTCATTTGACGAATATGAGGTTGCCCCGGGATATATGGGCGCTGTAGAGTTTAAAATTCCAACGGAAGTTATTTCGGACATCCTAGTTGGAGAAAGATATATTCATTAAGTTGAAGACATAGTTAAGCGGCACCCCCTTACCTTCTTAAATAATAAAGAAGAAAAGAGTGTGCCGTTTCATAATTTCTATTAAAATTATTATTTCAGCAAAGTAAATTGCTTGATGCTAGCGTTTATAACTAAGAGCGAATAAGTAAACGGAACGATTTTCCGCTTTTCTAAATAGGTTATGAAGAGGAATGAGCATTTTGGATAAATGGAAATCCTTTTTACAAACACCATGAAGATTGATGACGAATAAGAAGGAGATTTTTAAGTATGACAAATAAACACCACTTTATTCCTGGTTTAGATGGAATCCGTGCTTTCGCTGTACTATCAGTAATGGCCTATCATTTTAGCTTTAGCTGGGCTAGAGGGGGATTTTTAGGGGTAGATATCTTTTTTGTTTTATCGGGATATTTAATCACTTCCATCGCCTTACCGACGCAAGGAAATCAACTTGATCTAAATGTGCGTGAATTTTGGATTAAACGAGCTCGGAGATTACTGCCGGCAGCCTATGTAATGATTATTACCACATTTGTGTGGGTTATGCTGTTTTATCGCGATCGCTTAGACACTATAAGAGGAGATGCCATTTCTTCCATCTTTTATACGAGTAATTGGTGGTTTATTTTCCATAAGCTTTCCTATTTTGACAGTTTCGGATCACCCTCGCCTTTAAAGAATCTTTGGTCTCTAGCGATAGAAGAACAGTTTTATATCCTATGGCCCATCGTTTTAATTGCGGGCTTTTCTGTATTTAAAAAGCGCAGCAGTTTTTCAATCCTTATCCTTATCGGAATAGCTATTTCGACCTTGTTAATGGGTTTATTGTATCAGCCAGGGGCAGATCCAAGCCGTGTCTATTATGGGACAGATACACGGTCATTCGAATTACTAATTGGTTGTTTACTTGCCTTTGTTTGGCCAATGAAGAGACTTTCTTCGAGATATCTTACTATTAAGTTAGGAAACATTTTAAATATAACGAGCTTCATTGCATTTGGTATTCTTATTCTTTCTATTATATTTTTGGATGAATATCAATCGTTTCTTTATAGAGGAGGAATGCTGCTCTTTTGTGTAAATGCGGCCATCCTAATCGCCTGTATTAGTCATCCAGTTAGTTTTTTAGGAAAATTACTTTCTTTTAAGCCCCTCCGCTGGATTGGTTCAAGATCTTACGGAATCTACCTCTGGCATTACCCAGTTACGGTTCTCAGTACTCCTGTGCATGAAATTGGAAATCCAGTATATTGGCGTGTTGGTTTGCAAGTAGTAATCACATTTATCATTGCGGAATTTTCCTATCGATTGATTGAAATGCCAATTCGAAAACACGGCTTCCGACTATATCTTCGGCATTATCTCGCCCTCAATTTTTTAAAGTGGAAGGGGTTATCTTTTGTTAGAAAGATAACAACAATCGTCCTGCCGCTCGTCCTTCTGGTGTTTACTTTTGGTATTATGGATGTGGTAAAAAGTGAGCAACAAAAGGATTTAATGGATTCCTATCCAACCCTAAATCATGAAGAGCAGCCTTCTAGCATTATAGGTTCTGTTACGAGCTCATCTAAAAAACAGGAAAGTATGGTTTTGGAAAAAAAGCCATCTGATCAAAATAATGAAAAAGAATTAGCACCAAAAGTTGAACAGAACAAAGAAATCCCCCAAGTGGAGAAAACAGAAACGGGTGTCACATCTGTAAATAACACGTATAGTAAAATACTGGCCATTGGGGACTCTGTCATGTTAGACATTGCTGCAAGCTTGCATAAAAAGTATCCGGAAATGGAGATTGATGGAAAGGTTGGAAGACAGGTATCTCAGGCAATTGAGCTTGCACAATCTTATACAAAATTTAATGAGTCAGGGAATGCTGTCATTATTGAATTGGGTACAAATGGTTATTTTACAAATACTCAGATCGATTCATTACTTCAATCATTTTCAAAAGCTCATATCTATTTAGTGAACACACGGGTACCCCGTCCTTGGGAAAGCAAAGTGAATCATTCTTTAGAAGCAAAAGCCAATGAGTATGATCATATTACCTTGATTGATTGGCATTCGACAGCTCTAAACCATTCGGAATATTTTACTCCTGACGGTGTACATCTACAACCTAAAGGTATCGAAGCTTTAACAACTCTTATTGACCAAGCGCTAAAATCTAATAAGAAATAAACGATTTTTTAAGTTAATGGTATAAAAATCTAAAGAGAGAGAAATGTTTCGATATGAACCTCTCTCTTTTGTTAATTATATTTTTACGACTTAATGATGTTGCATTTCCGCTATCTTCATCTGGTTGATCTGTTTATTACGCAGCATTGGTAACATGGCTAATGCGCCTAAAGTAAATAAACCAGAAGCGATTAAATACATAACACCTAGTGAAAATTGATCTTTCAGTATGCCGACCAAGCTCATGTTTAAAACCATACCTCCCATGAAAAGGGGATTCAAAATGCCATTTACCCTGCCTACGAACGATTGCTCAGCATTCGTAAGAATTAATGTATGACAAGCGATATGGATAAGAGGCACCATCATTCCTGATATAAATTGAGTCACTAAGACAACCCACACAAGTTTGATAGAACCCATGGCTGCGACAGAAATGGCACTCGAAATAAAGCCAATCAGAAGCATATTCTGAGGAGTCGTTTTCTTAGTAAGAGCCATTGCAACAAAGCCGCCAAGAATCATACCAACTCCATTGGTAGCAGTAAACCATTGCAAATGCTGTTCTGTCAGATGTAGATGCTCTGTCACCAAAAAGATACTAAGTGGATTAACAAGACCAATCCCCATTCCCGCCGCCAAAAAGAATCCACCCATATAAACGAAGATTTTATTGGAAATGACGTAACGAAAGCCCATTTTCATTTCTTGCGTGAAATTTGAAGTCGGTATGGCTTCCATTTTTCGATCAGGTGGTAAGAAGGTAAGTACGAAAGCAGACAGTAGGAAACAAGTCCCCATGATTGCAACCGCTACATTGATACCGAATCGGAAGTAAATTAAAGTTCCGATCATTGGACCTAAGATCATAAAGATTGCCTGTACTGTTTGGTTCATCGACATTCCAAGCTGCATTAATGAATCTGGAACATGAAGCTTGAATAACTTCATACCAGAAGGCTGAGAGAACTGAGATAAAATGGATGAGACGAGAGTGGCGAAG
The DNA here is from genome assembly GCF_042683745.1 of Bacillus sp. CGMCC 1.16607. Lineage (NCBI taxonomy): Bacteria > Bacillati > Bacillota > Bacilli > Caryophanales > Bacillaceae > Bacillus > Bacillus sp. CGMCC 1.16607. Next base: position 53,695 of record NZ_JBHUJX010000003.1, on the reverse strand, counting down.
AAGATTGCTTCCCAACCTCCATATACGAGTGCCAAGAGTACGATAAATACGGATAGAGCACTTAATATATCGCAAAGTACCATCGTAAGTTTAGGTCTCCACCGATCGGCAAAGGTTCCTCCGATAAAAGAAAATAAAAAGATTGGACCGAATTCTGCGACGGAAATCATGGATATGGCAAAAGGGTCTTTGTTCGTCTGTTCCGTAACGAAGAGCAAAATGGCAAAATTACGTACCCAAATCCCCATTTGCAGGAAAACACCAGATAACAAAATCGCTTGGACAAAGCGATTGGAAAATAACGATCGCATTGTAGGAGACATCGTCTGTGTTTGGTCTGACATATTGTGACAACACCTTTCAAATAAGATGAACTCATCATACGTCAGGACAAGGGGCTAGAATCCGCAAAGTTTCCGCACAAACACCGCAATGATTTTGAAGTACCCCCGCAAACCGCCGTTATTATCAAAATTAATAGAATAATTAGTGTATAATATTAATACAAAAAGCTTATTGAAGGGGGGAAAGGAATGAATGATAGTATGACCAATAAGATCTTGGATAAATGGGAATCCAATCGAATGTGGATACGTGATGTAACACTTGATGAAGCAGATGTTCTACAAGAACTTTGCGAGAAAAGTGATTATTTAAGGAAATGGGAAGGTAATGAAGAGATCGATCCCGAGCATATAAAAAAAACGATCCTTGAAGGGGATTTGCCACCAAATGGTGTGAGGGGAAATTTTAAAATTCAATCCTTTCATTTAAAATCAACGAATGAATTAGTCGGGTATATCACCTATTATTTTGGCTATCCAACGGAAGAAATTGTGTGGATTAACTTTCTTTTTATTGACCCTATTTATCAAGGTAAAGGTTATAGTAAGGAAATTATCAATAGATTGGAAGAGTTACTACGTGAAACCACTTTTTCAAAGATAAGACTTTTAGTTAAATTGAAGAATTGGCCAGCTATTCGTTTTTGGACAAGCTTACAATTTACTAAAATCATAGGCTATTATGGTGACAAGATATTATCTGACGAGACTTTTGCGGGGCTTGTAATTGAGAAGGAACTATAGAAGAAATATAAAAAAATTCTACCTCTTCTAGTGAAGGGGTGTTTTTATTAGAGCCGGACTTTCAAATAAAGGTAGAAAATAGTTCATCAATTAAAAATCTGCTATGGGCAGATTTTTTTTAAAGGTAATAATGTATAACTTTTTTAGACTTCGAATAATGTCCAGCTCCAGCGCCTAGCCCCTCGAGGTTAAATGTTCGCCACCCAAAAAGTCAAAGAACGACTTTCTGGGTGGCGAAGCATTTGCTTGTCGGGGCTGATCAAGGCGCTTGCGCTTTTCTTATAATTTTCGGACACTTCTCATTTTTTTGCGTGTTTAATCATTATTTTCTCTTTTATAATATCTTTAATAAGATTGATCTTTGTAGATTACTAACATCATAAGGGGTAATGTTATGTACAATGATTATTTAATAAATGAAGATGAGAGGTACAAAATTGTAGCTGAAAATACAACGGATGTTATCGTTCTTGTTGATAATGAGGCTTCTGTCCTTTATGTATCACCATCTATTCAACCAACATTAGGTTATTTAATTGAAGAATATATAGGGATGGATGCATTCAGTCTTATTCATCCAGAGGATAGAGACCGTGTTCGTGATTCATATATGCAGGCATTGCATAAAAAGCTGCCAGTTAATTTGGAGTATCGTGTGATCCATGCACAGGGTACGACGATTCATGCGGAAGCAAGAGTAAAGCCCGTATTAGGTAGTCAAGGAAATGTTAAGTATGTTGTAGCGGTAGTTAGAGATATATCGGAGCGTAAAAAGACAGAGCAATTGCTTGAAAATATATTAGAAAGTGTGAATGCAGCCGTATGGGCTTCAGATAAAGATTTTACGTATCAAACCTTTTGTTCTGAAAGTATAGAAAAAATAGCAGGAATACCTAGAGAAGAAATCATGGCAAAACCTATTCGTTTACACGATCATATTCATCCAGATGATAATAAAATGCTTAGTGGGGAAGTAAAATCAACCCTTGGTAAGGGGATGCCAGTAAATAAGATTATTCGTTTTATTCATATGGAAGAAGAGATTAAATGGGCTAGGTTAATTGTCCATCCGTATTTTGACAAAACAGGTGCTATCGAACGTCTTGATGGTATGATATTGGATATTTCAGAGAAGAAGCGGTCAGAGTTAGCGTTAGAGGAGAGTGAACAAAAATATAAGTCTTTATTTGAAAACAATTTGGATGGTGTATTTTCCCTTGATTTAAACGGGGAATTTGTTAATTCTAATTCTTCTTTTGAAAAAATTACTGGAATACAACTAGATACACTAATAAATCGTCATTTTATCGAGTTAATAAATGATGAGGATCATCAAACGGTTGGTGATATCCTTTCACAGGTCATGGAAATGAAGGAACCACAAGACGTGGAGTGTCGAATTACACGATCGGAAAAGGGGGAAAGAATCGTCCATATTACCTTTGTACCTATCTTTCTCTTCGGTGAACTCAATGGAGTTCACGGAATCGTAAAGGATATTACAGAGAAAAAACGGGAGGAGCTGGAATTAATCCAAAGTGAAGAAAGATATAAGTCCCTCCAGCAAAGTATCACCCGTTTCTCGAATGACCTTGCCAATGTCATGAAAGTAACAGAACTGGAAGACCGACTAGTTGCAGAGGTAAAGAATGTATTACCAGTAACGAATGTGTCGATAGAAGAAGTTTCTAGAGGTCAAGAATCTACTATACAACATCTGAATGATATATGGATCAAAATCGGCGAAAAGGAGCAAATGGTCTATTTGAGGATTGGAATCCATCGAAGTTTGCATAAATTAGAGGAAGAGTGGCTTGAAACAGTCATTCATTCTGTCACAATTTTATATGATAATCTTCAGCTAATCGAAGATTTAATGAACCGTCTAGAAGGTTTGGTAACGAATAATGAGACGCCAAAATGGATTTTGCGACTTTTGTTTAAACTATCGGAGAAGGAAAGAGCTTCCCTTTCTAGTGATTTACATGATACCGTTTTACAGGATCTTATCATTTGGTATCGTAAACTTGAATCATTACGCTCCTCGACTTCTTTTAAAAAGGAAATACAGGATGAGCTTATTGAGATTGAAGAAGGAATATTAGATGCTATACATCAAATACGTATTACGTGTAATGAATTACGTCCTCCATTTCTCATTAAAATGGGCCTCGTAGAATCATTAAAAAGTCTATTTTCTTACGCACGGATGTTTTCTAATTATGAGATTGATTATTCTGAAATGGAGTTGAAATATCCTCTTAATGAAGATCAGATATTGGGGATTTATCGAATTGTTCAAGAGTTGTTAAATAATGCAACCAAACATTCGAAGGCTACAAAAGTAACAATAAATTTGACTGGTAATAAAGAATATATCCATTTTTCTTATGCTGATAACGGGGTAGGAATGGATTTATCTTCATTTAGTGGATCATTTAAACATATGGGGATCGTAGGAGTCGAAAACAGGGTACTTAGTTTAGATGGGAGTATGGAATTGAAATCTGCTCCTCAAGAAGGTTTTCAAGTTCTTATCCATATCCCCACAACCACAAAGCAAGTAGGTGATAATGATGGAAATATTATTAGTTGATGATCATCGATCAGTTGTCGAAGGAACAAAAATGTTAATAGAGTCAGAACCAGACATGAAAGTAACGATTGAGACAGATGTATATCTTGTCCCTGATCTCATTCGTTTAAAGAATTTTGAGGTGATTCTTTTTGATTTGTATATGCCTAATATAAATGGAGCCGACTTAGCGCGAAAAGTGCTCGCAGATGCTCCAGACTCCATCATTTTGATTTATTCAGGATTTGATATTGCCCCTCATTTTAATTTATTGATGGAGTCAGGTGTTTCTGGTTTTATTTCAAAAACATCAACACGAGAACAATTAGTCCAAGCAATAAGAAGTGCAGCAAGAAAAGAGGCTATTGTTCCAATGCAGCTTCTGAAGCAACTTAGACGGCAGGAAATTGTTGTGAATAGTGAGAATGCAAATGAAAAGACAACAATAAGCCAAAAGGAAGAAATTCTTCTTCGTGAATTAGCAAAAGGGCATAGTAATAAAGAAATTTCCAAAACACTTTTGATCAGTCAGCGATCATTAGAATACAGTTTGACAGAACTTTTTCAAAAACTAAATGTTAATTCAAGGGTAGAAGCGATCAAAAAGGCGAAAAGCCTAGGAGTTCTGCCAACTGAAGATTTATATTGATGAATGTATCAAAGAGACCGGAGTTTACTGGTCTCTTTTCTTATAGATTAATTTTTTGGGATTTATAAAATTATTTAACGCAAGCCTCTTTTCTTAATTGCGGGAATTCCCCAAATTTTTGCGGTTCTAACTGATTTGTTTGCGCGTGTAAGCTTCTTCCATTGATTTATAATGATTTCATTCTATCGATGAAGGGAAGGAGAATTTTGAAGAAATTATATGTTCGGTCGATTGTCGCAGGTTTGCTTTTAGCGTTGCTAGTTATTAGAATGTTTCATACATTTTCATCGCCATTTTCTTATCAGTTATTTGTGCTCTTCCTTGCGTATACTGCATGTGTTTATTTAGGAGCGGCACTTGCGGATTCACGGATTAAATGGATTTCTGTTGAATTTGCTATGTCATGTCTGTTTTTTACATTTGCCTTTTTGGGCTACGTGTACTCTCCTATTTGGGTAGGGGTAGGTTTTATTTTGCATGGAATATGGGATATGTTCCATCACCCTCATATGATAAAAACGAAAGTCATCAAATGGTTTCCCCCTTTATGCGCTACATATGATTTTATCGTTGCTATTTTTATATTGACCTTTTATTAAATTAAAGACTCTAGGAGGATGAACGTAGATGAATGATCTATTATTACAATGGGGATTATTTTCCTTTATGATTGGAATTTTTTTGTCGCTACCTCTTGCGGCAGTTCATTATCAAAAGGATACAATCATGAAAAGAATTTTTGTTAATGCTAGAAAGCTTACATCAGCCCATATCGATTTCTTCATGCAAGCTTTCGCAATTGGTTTTGTGTACTTATTGGAATTGTCGATGGAAACACGATTTCACTCCTATATCGTTATCCCACTTGTATTTGGTACAATCATGAACCCGACTATTTTATTGTTAGAAGCAACCCCATTTATTCGGTCTGGAGTGGTTAAAGTAGTTTATAAATTACTTAAAGCGATAAGCCCTGTGTCACTTATGTTTGCCTGGATTGCCATTTCCTTAAAATTCTTGCCAATGTACTTAATCATCTTATTTGTATCAGTAGTGATTTTAGCATGCTTTGTTGGTGCTATACATCTAATCAAGACAAGGAAACAGAAGACCAATCAAAAATTAATGATTTAATGAACGAAGAGCTACCAACCTTAACCATTCTTGTTAAGGTTTATTTTTTTGTCAGTGATGGCTGCAAAATAGATGCGGCAGTACCCCAAAATTCTGCGGTGCTTCTCAAAATGTCTGCGGTTTGTAAGGAGTAGAAACACCGTAGAATGAAATCATCCAATACTTAGTCACTATAAAGTGAAACTACCATCAGTGGGGGTTTTCTTCATCCCCCACTGATGGTTAGTTGAACTAATCGGACCTTTACGGGCAGTTGATCCCCCACCTATCTTCTTTGTTCACTCAGAAAATCTTGAGATGGGGGTCTTACTGCCCGTTAAGAGTGGGATAGAAATTGATATTCAAAAAAATGGAGGTTTTTCTATGATAACAGTTCAAGATGTTTCAAAAGTATACCCATTAGAGTCAGGAGATTTCTTTGCGTTAAAAAATAACAATATCCACATTAGTAGAGGGGAGTTTGTTGCAATCATGGGTCCAAGCGGATCAGGTAAAAGCACACTTCTTCAGCTGCTGGGCGGACTCGATCTTCCGACATCCGGAAAGATCATGGTTGATGACATTCATTTAAATGGATTGAACGAAAAAGAGCTTACTCTTTTTAGACGTACAAAGGTTGGCTTTGTATTTCAGAACTATCAGCTTCTCCCGATGATGACGGTCGGAGAAAATATAGCACTAGCACTTTCAGCAAATAACGCTTCAAAAGCGGATATCAAATCAACGGTCCAAAAATTGATAGCAGATGTAAATCTAGAAGGGAAAGAGTCGCAATTTCCATCCCAGTTAAGCGGAGGTCAACAGCAGAGAGTAGCGATCGCTAGAGCGTTGGCAATGAAACCGAAATTAATTTTGGCAGATGAACCGACGGGAAATCTTGATCAGAAAAATGGAAAAGACATCTTACAGCTCTTGTCAAAGTTAAATAAGGAAGAACAAATTACCGTTGTTATGGTCACTCATGATCAGCAGGCAGCCCAGGCAGCAGACAGAATTATTGTCGTGAGAGATGGCTTAATCGTTGATGAAGGTCGTAAGGGAGGATATCGAAATGAAACAGTGGCAAATCGCATGGCGTAACTTAATGCGGCGGAAGATGAGGACCTTCCTCACCATCATGTCGATTATCATTGGAGTGGCTTCTACGTTTGGTGTTATTGCAGCAGTCGATACGGCGGAAAAGGCTTTTCCAATCTATATAAAAGAAGCTTTTGCAAAAGCTGATTTTAATATAGCTGGTACGGAAGCTTATTTTTCAGAAGATGTTCACAAGCAGATGGAGAAAAGTGAGGATTACACATCTGTTGCTATGCTAAAGGAAAATACGAAGCTTGTTACAGAAGAAAAGGGAATATCATCTATACAAAAAAGAGTGATGATAACTGGTTATAGTCAATTCGATACTCCCGTTACTGGTTTCAAATTAATTGAAGGTAATTTAGGATCTGATGGGGCAGTTATTACCGATCGAACGGCCAAAGTCTGGGGATCTAAAGTGGGTGATACGATTACCTTTGATACAGACAATGGTGTGAAAAAGATCAAGGTATCTGCCATTGTTAAGTACACCAAGGATCTAATGGGTCCGTCCAGCTGGAATATGGCTAAATATCACCATTGGGCAGTAGCGGTGCCTTTACCTGTTGTCCAAAATTGGTTTGATTTAGATGCAAAAATCCAAGCCATTCAGGTTAAAGCAAAAAGTCCTAATCAACTTGAGGCAGTTGAGCACGAATTGGACCATCTAGTAAAAGAGAATTCCGGTATTTACCTACAGCCGATGGTCGTAAACTTTGACACCGTTTTTAAAGACCTTAACACTTTCTTTTTAGCTTTATATATTGCAGGATTCCTAGGAATCGCACTAAGTGCTTTTATCATTTTTAATTCACTGTACGTTAGCATTAAAGAACGAAAAAATGAATTTGCTGTGTTGAAGACGATCGGTTATACACCTAGCCAGCTACAAGTAATGGTACTGACAGAAATTTTTCTACTAGCTATCATCGGAACTGTCTTTGGCCTCTTGGTCGGTTACGGTCTTGCTCTTGGACTAAAAGCACTCATTTTCATGCTTTATGGTGTCCAAAGTACTAGTAGCATGGTACTTACAACGGGTCTGATTGTGTCAGTGATTGCTGGTTTACTCGTCCCACTCCTTGCCTCCTCGTATCCAATTCGAAAGGTGGGTAAGGTAAGTGTTATTGAAATATTAAAAGAGAACAAGGCCAAAGCCAGTAGTAATAATAAGTGGCTTGGAATCATCGGGATACTCCTTATTCTATCAAGCTTCTTTATTAAGCATTTGATATTGGTTCTTCCGCTTATGATAGGAATCGCCTTGTTATTTCCTTATCTTTTTAAATTATTTAGTCTTCTGTTGAAAGGGTTCTATCGTCCTGTATTCAAATTTTCAGGAGACGTGGCGATTCGTAATTTAAATCGGAATATCGGCAGAACTTCTATGACTTCTGTCATTCTATGTCTAGGGATTGCGATGATTGTGTTAATGAGCTCATTAAATTCTGCGCTTTTACAATCGTATGAACGAGTCATTCATCAATCATATGGTGGGAACCTAGACATCATGTTCCATCATATTGAGAAAGAAGATATCGGAATCATCAGAAATACTGAAGGTGTTGCAGATGCATCCACCTATTCATTGCAAAACATCGTTTGGCAAATGGACGGTGAGAAACGGATGCTCCCAGTATTCGGCGTAGGGGAGGAATGGATTGACCGTTTCCCGCTATTTACTGGTTCAAAAGGATCGCATAGTCAATTGATTAAGGAATTAGACAGTAATGAAATTATACTTGATGAAACTTCTTTTGGAGTTTGGGGAGGAAAGATTGGTGACAGTATCACTTTAAGTACTTTGGAGGGTGAAAAATCCTTTAAAGTAGTCGATGTGGTTACGACAATGAAAAATAGCGGTTATAGCGCTTTTATGGACGAAGAGCATTTCAAGAAGAATTTCGGTGTGAAATATGAGAGAAATATATTGGTGATCAAGGATGAACAAACGAGTCCTCTTCAATTGAGGGAAAACATTTACGACCAATTTGGTGAAAGAATCGAAGAAATGTGGGGCCCTGAGGATTGGGTTTCGATGATCGGCGGTACGATCACAGGATCTTTTACCATCATTAATGCACTTGTTGTCCTTGGAATTATTGTTTCTGGTATCGGGATTACGAATACCTTGCTGATTAATATTATGGAACGGGTACGAGAAATAGCGATGATGCGTGCGGTAGGGGTTACTAGGGGTCAAATTATAAGAATGATTTTACTAGAAGGGTTTGGTATAGGTCTTTCTGCAACTGTCATTGGTATCTTATTTGGAATTCTCTTAATCTATCTCACCTCTAGTTTTGTAGAGGTCAATTCCTTAACATTTGAATTTGGTGTTTCACCAATGATTATGATGATCATCTTCCTGTTCGGAATCGTTATTAGTTTAATTTCAAGTTTTACTCCATCAAGAAAGGCAGCCAAAACTCCACTGAATGAGGCATTGCGATATGAATAAACGGGTTATTTTAATGGGTTTATTGACTGTGATGCTTACTGCCTGTGGAACGAAAACCTCTTGGGAAAAAGAAGAAATTATTGAGGTGAGTGATAGAATTGTCACGGATGATGTGAAAGTAGAATGGGAGCTTGATGCAGATCAAGCTCCCAACCATGAAAAGCTTATTAGACTTAAAATTACAAATAATGATGAGCCAATTAATGATTTTGAGGTTAACCATGAAAAATTACTACATTTAATTGTCGTAAGCAAGGATCTATCCTATTTTAACCACATTCATCCAGAGTACAAAGGTAATGGAGTATTTGAAATCGTAAATGAGTTTCCTGCTGGTGGTGAGTACCGGATGGTCGCTGATTTCAAACCGAAAAATGGAAGTTCAATGAGTAAGATGGAGTGGGTGAATATCGAGGGCGCTAGTGCTCAGCCAGTTGCTATTACTGTGGATGAGAGTCTCGAGAAGACGATTAATGGCAAGAAGGTGACATTAACGATTAATCCTCAGATAGAGGCTAAGAAAGAACTATCACTGAAGTTCACACTGACAGATGAAATCAATCAACCTATTTCTGACCTCGAACCATATTTAGGTTCGATTGGGCATGTCGTAATTTTATCAGAAAACGGTGAGCGCTATTTACACGTTCATGCATTGGAAGATCAAGGAAGCGGGCCAGAAGCCGTTTTTGAAACCAATTTTCCAGAAAGTGGAGTATATAAAATATGGGGGCAATTCCAAAAGGACGGTCAAGTGTTTACGGTACCTTATGTTGTAAATGTGCCCTAAAAAATAGTTATGAGGCGAAAAATGCACTTTTTCGCCTCAATTATATAAAAGGAGAAAGATATGTTCAGGTTCTCTACTTATTTTAAAGCCTACCATCCTCTCGTCCATTTATTAATGTTAGGTACCGTGTTTATTAGCTTAACTAGTTCTATGAGTGTCATCTATTTGCCCATTTATCTGATGAATACCGCTCACTTAGATCCAGCTACTCTTGGACTGATTGTTGGTGCCGGTGCTTTAACTGCTACTGTAGGTGGATTTGTAGGAGGAACTCTATCTGATTTCTTTGGTAGAAATCGCTTGATGCTACTTAGTCTAATTGTATTGGGCTTTGTATTTATAGGCTTTGTGTTTACTAGCCAGCCATTATTTCTATTCCTATTAAATATTCTTCGCGGTCTTTTCTCTTCTTTTTTCTTAACGATTTCAAAGGCATTGATGGCGGATGTAACGCCGAAGGAAAAAAGATTTAGAGTATTTTCTAATCGATATCTGGCAGGGAATATTGGGTATTCAATAGGTCCAATTATTGGAACCCTTTTTGGCTTGGCAGGAAACACGATAGCGTTTGTTCTGACAGCTAACATGTATTTTATTCTTTTCCTTCTATTGGGAACCCTAGTTCGTTCTAATAATTTTGAGGAAATCGATTCAGAAAGTACTGAAAAGGTAACCATTATCGGAGCTTGGAACGTATTTAGAAAAGATAAGGTACTTCTACTATTTATTATTGGGAGTATTCTACTTACGGCTGTTCATGGTGAAATGTCCGTTACTTTTTCCCAATACTTAAAAACAAATATATCCGATGGCATTAAGCTTTTCGGCTACTTGATGAGTATAAATGGAATCACTGTTATTTTAACTCAAGTGTTCATTACAAGGTGGTCTGAAAGGTTCGGACTTTTCAGTCGTATTGTCTTTGGAAGCTTGTTATTTGCTATTGGTGAAATAGGATTTGCCTTTTCAACAAGCTGGTCTGGCTTGATCCTTGCTATGATCATATTCACGTTTGGAGAAATTTTGATCATCCCATCGGAATATGCTCAGCTGGATGAAATCACCCCGCATGGGATGCGAGGTATGTATTATGGAGCCCAAGGGTTTAGTGAGTTTGGTAACTTCATAGGACCTTGGTTTGGTGGGATACTACTCGCTTCATTTGGTGGTAAAACGATGTTTCTTACGTTCGCTTTATTTTCTTTAGTTAGTATTGTTTTCTATGGATGGGGACGGAAACTGCATCTTCAGAAAAGTCAGTACCACCATGTAAAAGCAGTATCTTCTGGTTGATAGGCGAATTATATACTGAATGGTCAATAACCAGTTGAAAATCAAGGAATGACAGGTAGATAAAATGGAAAAGTAAGAGCTTTCCCATTTGTAATTGAAATAAATTAATATTTGGAGTGAATGTAAATGAAAAACCAGTGGAATGTTGGAATCGTTTTATTTGATGATGTAGATGTATTAGACTATTCAGGACCATTTGAAGTGTTTTCTCTCACTGCGAAAGATGTCAATGAAGTACCAGAATTATTAACACAAGGCATATCAGTAGAAAGGAAGCCATTTAAAGTATGGACGATTTCCAAAGATGGTAGGGTTGTTACCTCAAATAATGGTCTTAGAATAATTCCAGACTTTAGTTTTGAAAATTTAAATCAAACCTTAGATATCGCCATTATCCCAGGTGGCCCTATGAAGGCGATTGAAGCAGGACTGCAGGATAAGGAATTACTTAATTGGATTTCTACTTTTAGTCAATCAAGTGAAATAATCGCTTCTATTTGTTCTGGTGCTATTTTGTTAGCGGAAGCAGGGGTGTTAAAAAATAAAAAAGCGACTACTCATCCACTTGCTTTTAATTATTTAGAAAGAAAATATCCAGATATTGAAGTGTTACGAGATGTACGTTTTGTTGATAATGGAAATGTATTAACCTCAGGGGGAGTATCTGCGGGCATCGATATGTCACTTTATATAGTAGGAAAATTAATGGGGGAAGAAGTGGCAAGAACGACTGCCTCAACAATCGTTTATCCGTACTTGAATAGTTAGGTTACAAGAATGTAGTCACATACAACTATTTAACGTTTCGATAGGTGTAGATAAGGTTTTAACATCATCTAGCTTCCATGCCAAACCTTTCACAGAATAATCTCCAAACAGAAATGCCTCACAATAATCAAAGGCAATTCTAGACAAGCATTACATTAGTAAAAAGAACAATTACAAGAAATAATCTTTTAAAAAATACATTAGTGGAGGGGATGATTATAAGGAACTTTAGCCCTTATATAAAAATCATTACTGCAATGAGTTTAATTGGTACATTTATCGCTCTAAACAAAATTGCATCTGCTAAAATGCCTATTTTTCTATTTTCGGAGCTAAGGCTAGGAATAGCATCCTTGATTTTTATATTTTTATTAGTTAAGCAGGAGAAGAGTTTTTCTATACCTAAGAAAAATGATGCAAAGATATTTTTTATTCAAGCATTACTAGGTGTTTTTCTATTTAGTATTTTTTTATTGTACGGAACAAAGTTTACTAGTGCATTAGAAAGTGGACTTATCACAAGCCTAACACCAGCTTTTGTTAGTATTGTATCTATATTTTTATTAAAAGAAAGACTAAATATTAATCAAACTGTGGGAATAGTCATTGCATTAATTGGTACGATTATAATTAATATATTTGGAGCGACTACTAATTCTTCGTGGTCTACTTCTTCATTATTGGGTAATTTCTTAATCCTGTTAGCAGTGTTTGGAGAGTCAATTTTTATTACCTTTGGAAAATTAGTATCTAAAAATCATAGTCCTTTGGAAACAAGTGCATTTGTAGTAATAATTGGAGCTGTTTTGTTTTTACCATTAGCAATTAAGGATGCATTGACTTATGACTTTACGAGCATTGATTGGAAAGTATTGATTCTTGTGCTTTATTCTGCAGTAATTGTTACTGTCGTAGCAGTAATCTTAATGAATCAAGCTGTTATAGAGTTACCTGGTGGCTCAACTGCAGTATTTACTGCTTTTATGCCAATTAGTGCAATTGTATTTGCATATTTTATTTTGGGAGAAAAAATATATTGGTATCATTTAATAGGAGCTACTTGTGTATTGCTTTCTATTACATTAATATCCCTAAATCCTTCGAAAAAGAAAAAAGATATTGAGAAACCGCCATTAGAGGGCTATTGACATACTCTCCTCTAATGGCGGTTTTTTCAATTCTATTCGGTCTACCACAAAAAACTTGCGGGATGACTCAAAAACCATGCGGTCATGATACAGAAAGACTGCGGTTTTTAAGGAGGAGAAACGCCGTAAAATGAAATCATCTCAACCAAGGAAAGGAGTTTTCTCATTGAATGATTTCAAGCAATTTCTACCATATGTAAAACAGGTAAAGAGCTTATATATAATTGGATTTGTTGGAAGCCTATTTCGGTTCCTGATCCCACTATTTGTTCCATTGATATTAAAATTTATTTTTGATCACTTGCTTCAAAATGAACAATTGTCTCATTCCGATAAACTTGAACAATTATTGTACATTGCCATAGGGATGCTTGCTGTTTTTCTGTTCATTAGAACTCCAATGGAATATGTAAGACAATTTTGTATTCAAAAGGCGAACAACAATATTATAAAAAAACTACGCCAAGATGCCTTTAAAAAAGTTCATTCTCTAGATGCTAAGTATTTTGTAGATAACAAAAGCGGTGAAATCGGAACACGCTTCTTCGACGATATCGAAAAGGTGAGAGGATTTTTAACTGCTGTGTTTGGTAACATCTTTATTGAAATGATTGTACTACTATTCGTTGTTGTGGTAATGCTTACCTTAAATGTAAAATTAACATTCTTGTCTGTAGCACTAGTTGGCTTTCAATTTGTTTTAGCTCATTTTCTATCAAAAAGATTCAAGAAATCTACCCGGAGTATGATGAGCTACCGTTCGGTGATGAGTGGCTTTATTTTTGAAAAAATACAAGGGGCGTTTCTTTCCAAATTGTTTGCTTCAGAACAACGTGACAAGGAGCAACTTGATCAACATTTAGCCCATTTCGATAAGCTAACCGATCATCATGCGAAGATAAATGCCATCATGTTAGCTTCGGTCAATGTTTTGAGTGATATGACGCCTTTTATCGTGGCTATCATTGCAAGTCTATTTGTACTGGATGGTCATTTAACAATGGGTAGTTTAATTGCCTTTTTTGCTTATGTCGATAAAATGAGAAGTCCTGTTGCGGCTTTGGTGAATGCTTATCCTGCTATCACTGAAGGAAGTGTTGCTTTGCAAAGAATATTTGACTTCTTTAGTACACCGAAGATGATTAAAGAAAAAGCAAATCCTGTTGAATTAAAACAGTTCACTCATTCAATTGATCTTCAAGACGTGTCTTTTTCTTACGATGGACAAAACAAAATCATTCAAAATGTTTCTTTGGAACTCAAAAAAGGTAAAACCTATGCATTTGTAGGAGAGAGTGGAGGAGGCAAAAGCACGATTTTGCAGCTATTGTTAAGAATGTATGACGTATCAAAGGGGCAAGTTTTAATCGATGGAGTAAATATTAAAGATTATTCTACTTCTAGTCTTAGGGAGCATATGGGAATTGTGACACAGGATAACTTTTTATTTAGTACTTCGATTAAAGATAATATTAAAATGGCAAAGCTTGATGCGACGGATGCGGAAATCATTACTGCTGCCAAAAAGGCGTTTGCCCATGAATTTATTTCAGCCATGCCAAATGGTTATGAGACAGAAATCGGTGAAAGAGGAATCAAGCTTTCGGGTGGACAAAAGCAGCGTATTGCATTATCTCGTGTATTTTTGAAAAATCCATCACTGATCATCTTGGACGAAGCAACTAGTGCACTGGATAATGAAAGTGAAAAGCTCGTTCAGGAATCTATCAATCAATTTGACAATGACAAAACGATCATTATGATTGCTCACCGTCTCTCAACGATCTTAAATGCGGATACGATTTTTGTTATGAAAAATGGTGAAATAATCGAAAGAGGAAATCACCAAAGTCTATTACAACGAAACGGTTATTATAAAGAGCTGTATTCTAAACAAAATATGCCTAACATAGAGAAATTGAAAAAAGCGGTAGGATGAAAAATGCCCTCTGGAAATATGGATATATATAAAATTTTTAGAAATATAGTCAAAAAATCCCTCCCTACTTCGTAATCTTATATAGGATTTTAATCTAAAATTACTAACTAGAGATTATTGGGGAGCATGGACATTGGAAACAATTTCATTAAAGAGGAAACAAAGAATCGCAGAAGCACGTAAGGAAAAAATGAGAGCTCGTAATAAGAAAATAGCTGTTGCCACAATCACTGGAGCTATTACAGCATTAGTCTTTATGAATGGTAAAGCAGGAGCATGCGGCATAAATTACACAGTAAAAAAGAATGATAATTTATATCTTCTTTCTAAAAAGTATCAAGTAAGTGTAGAGCTGTTAATGGAAGCAAATGCTTTAACATCACAGAAGATTATTATTGGCCAGCAGCTTGTGGTACCTGGCGAAATAATGGTCCCTCAAAAAGAAGAGCATTCTAATCTGTACACTGTCCAAAAAGGAGATAGTCTTTATTATCTCGCAAAAAAGTTCGATATCACGGTAAATGAATTGAAAAAGATAAATTGTTTTTATAATGATCAAATTATCATTGGTCAACAAATCCGAGTGCCAGTGGTAACTCTCTCTCATGGTGAAAAAATAGTCTACACTGTTTTTCCTGGAGATTCATTATGGGGAATTGCCGAACGTTTTGGTGTAACAGTGCAAGATTTGGTTAAGGAGAATGGACTTAGTAAGGAAATGGTTCTTATTGGTCAACGGCTAGTTATACCAGGATCCACCTATTTTTCAGAAGCCCAAATCGTTGGTGCAGCTGACAACTTTACGGTAGAATTTGATCAAAAAGGTAAACCGTTAGTTTTAAAAGTTCCATACGGTGCTGCTTCTGATTATCAAAAAAAATCGGGTCAAAAAGTCACTGTCATCCATAAAAATGGAGCGGTTATCTCAGTATTTTAATAAATAAGCGTTATAAAGAATCGGGATACGTACGATTGGTATGTTAATCCGGTTCTTTTTTTTTATGGCTTTTTTAATTTTATTATAGTTTTTTGAAAAAAAGAGAAAGTTTTTTCTAAATGAATTTATGAAGAACTAAATTTTCTGTTTTTCCATTAAAAGTTTTTTATGTCCGTTATGAAGGACAAAACTCAATGGCTTTCCATCGAAAAAGTCTTTCATGGCTCTTATGTAGGATAGAAATCTCAGCGTATCTTTTAAAATTTTCGAAACATTCCATAAAAAATATTGAAATTTTTCAAGAATAGAAGTAATATATTTCAAGTGATATATTGCATACAAATCGATATATTTCTTGAACTAGAAATAAATTTTACATCTTTGGGGGAGCGGATAATATGAAGACTAAACTGCCATTTTCATCATACTTTGTTATAGGGGTCATGTTATTTGCCTTATTTTTTGGAGCTGGAAATCTAATTTTCCCGGCACAATTAGGCCAAAATGCCGGAACGAACATTTGGCCAGCAATGATCGGTTTTTTAATTACGGGAGTTGGATTACCTTTTATTGGAATTTTGGCTATGGGTTTTTCGGGAAGTTCTAACTTGCAGGAACTTGCGAGTCGAATTCATCCAGGCTATGCAGTCGTTTTTACTTCACTTCTGTATTTGACGATTGGGCCTTTTTTTGCAACTCCACGTACAGGGACAGTTGCTTATGATATCGGAATATCACCATTTGTAGGTGAAGGGTTTGAACAGGTTGGCTTGTTCATTTTTACACTGTTATTTTTCGGTGTTACCTTGTGGCTTTCTTTAAATCCAGCGAAAATTGTCGACCGGGTTGGAAAGATTCTATCACCGGGGATTATTATTCTTCTCTTCGTATTATTAGTTTTTGTAATTGTAAAACCAATGGGATCAATTGAGGCGCCTCAAGACGCATACACGAGTGGAGCATTTGCGAAGGGTTTCTTGGAAGGGTATAACACCATGGACGCGCTCGCTTCGCTTGTTTTCGGAATTATCGTCATCAATGCGATCCGTGCGTTAGGTGTAACATCTAAACGTGAAGTTCTGTCTGCAACAGTAAAATCGGGAATGGTCGCGGTTATATTCCTCGCCCTTATCTATGTTGGAGTCGCTTATCTTGGTGCAACGAGCACAGGAAGATTCGGTATTTTTGAAACAGGAGGGGCTGTACTCAGTAGTACGGCATCCTATTATTTCGGAATGTTTGGAACAGTGATGCTGTCAATTGTTATTCTACTTGCATGTTTAACTACAAGTATAGGATTGATTACAGCCTGTGGTGAGTACTTCCACACTTTATTACCGAAAGTAAGCTACAAAAAGTTTGTTATTTTCTTTTCACTATTCTCATTCGTTATTGCAAACTTCGGATTATCGAACATCATTATGTATTCAATTCCAGTCTTAATGTTCTTATATCCGCTTTCAGTTGTCTTAATGCTTCTAACGTTTTTGTCACCGATATTTAACCATTCACGTGTTGTTTATGTGGCAGCGACAGCAGTGGGGTTCATGATTAGTTCAATTGATGGCCTTAAAACGTTTTGTGATCTATTCGGTATTCCCTATTTCAAATGGATAGAACCGATTGTGTCATTTTATGAACGAGCATTGCCACTATACAGCGCAGGGCTTGGCTGGTTGTTGCCAGTTGTAGTTGTTATCCTGATTACAGGAATAGCTGTTCGTATACAAAGATTATCCATGGCTCAAGCATAAAGAAATTTGCCGATTACAAAATTGAGGGATGAAGAAAACCCTAATGCTCGAAGCTTCACTTTATATTTTTTTACAGTAAAAGCCGGTTTCCTTAATGTTTGAGGAAACCGGCTTTTACATTCATTTCGTTTTTAGCGAACGAAATTCTTCAATCGCACGGAGCCAATTTTTCCGCATAATCGCAGAAACGTTTGCTGCGTCGTTTTCTTTTAGCGATTCAATGATTGCCTTATGCTCGTCTATCGACTTGTCTGTTAAGACAATCGAATTGTGGAAAAATAATCTCCTCACGTGTGCTTGCAGTGACGAGACCATTTTAAGAATATACGGATTGTTCGCCGTATCAACGATGATTTGATGGAATTCTTCATCGATTTTTAGGGCGGAAAAATAATTTTCCGAACGGACAGCTATAGCAAATCGTTCATTTGAATTTTCTAGTAACGAGATGACATCATCCGTTAAGTGAGGGATGGCCAGTTCAGCGGATAACGCTTGCAATGCTGCTAAGGGTGGAAGAAGATCTGTAATGGATTCTTTTTCAACCTCCGATACTTGAGTTGCCTTACCAGGGTACATTTTTACGAAGTCTTGTGCTTCAAGGAGTTGCAAAGATTCACGGATCGGAGTTCTGCTAACACCTAAGGCTTCGGCAAGCTCCTTATCATTCAATTTCTCACCTGGAAGCAATGTCCCGTCAATAATCCATTGTTGAAGTTGATTGAATGCGCTTTCTTTTGCAGATATTCGAACCGGCTTAGAATGATGAGTAGGTATTGGCATTAGGATTCACCATCCAAAAGAATTTTATTATTCCTATATTATACAGGAAAATGGGTTGTATAGATATATGTAATATATCTGTTACCCTGATGATGGGCAAACTTTGTTTTTGGCTTCCGATAATATCATAATGATAAATTTATAGAGGCCAGTTCTATCTTCGAAATACTGATAATAGTTTCCGTGCGGAATTTTAGCCTGCTCAACAAAAATGTTTATAAAGCATTTTTAGTCGTCTATTAAATAAGATTAGTATACTAGCAATACATCGATCAATTTGAATGTTAAGACTTAAAGTAGTTCTGGTTATATTAAGACGCCGCGCTCTTTTCTTATGAGCTTGATCGGACTGATAAATATGTGTTTCTTTAACCTTTGAAATAACATAAAATGGAAATGTGTTTTACTGCATCCGTGTGTTTGGTTGCTAAGGAGGAGAGGAATTGGAATTAGAAGAACTGAAAAGAGAGATTCAAGATCTTTCAGAAGAAGAAGTGAAGTCATTACTACTCCATATCTTTCTTAGGAGCAACTTTTTAGATAATACAGAATACTCTAAAGAGGAGTTAGTAAAGGATATACATAAGATGTACAGAGCATTATTCAATAGAACGAAAGTAGAAACTGATAAAGACTGGGCACCAAAAAGGATTCATATCCTATTTGGACCATCTCCTGCAGGCTGTTTAAAAGTAGTACTAAAGGATTTAGATATTGAAGGGGAACATGTCATTTCTTTATGGGACATGTTCTCGGTTGGCCCAATTTGGAAGTTACATGAAGAAACAGGTAAAAAGGAAAGATTTGAATGGGTAAAAAGCAGTCAAAATTATTCACCTGAGGATTTTTCCGAATATGAAGGAAGCTTTCGAAAAACGCTGAACGAAATTAAGATGATTCCAGAATACTTACCAATTATCATCTGGACAGCTGACAACGCTCATGAGCAGACAGGCTTACGCTATGTATTACATTTACTAAAGGGAAGAAATAATAAGATTCATATAATCAATACAACAAAAATGCATGCGAAGTATTTTGATCGACCCGAGATTCACTATGTTGCTTTACATTCGGGTGAAATCTCACCTGAAAGGCTCAAAGTCATTTACGAGCGTGAACAAAATGGAGCCTTAACGGAGCTAGAAAGGGAGCGCTATGAGTTAGATTGGCTCGAACTTGCGGATAATCGAGAGTCTTTACGAATATGGGAGAATGGGAAAATAAAAAGTGTTCCAGAGGATTTTTATGATTCTTATATAGTAAGTAAAGCTAAGAGGCTACATCGTAGACGAAATGTGGAAGAATATATGAAATCAGCGAGGCTAATTGGTGAGGTCCTGGGGCATTTAGAGCAATATGTGGGTGATGAATTTTTAGAGTATCGTCTGAGGATGCTCATCGATAAAGGTGTATTTGAGTTTGAAGGCAGTTTGGAAGCCATGCGTTTGTATAGTGTGAAGTTACGGAAGAATCAAGGAAATTTTTAGTACGTGTGAAGATGGGAGTGAATTCTCATCTTTCACGTGCTTTTTTTATGCTAAATACTTGAATTATCTTCCAATGAATTATATACTACATTACAACAGTAATGCACTATATAAAGGGGGTGCTGACAATTCTTAACACCGATGGAATCAAGCCGATTTATGTGCAAATTGCAGAATGGCTGGAGACGGAAATTATGAACGGACATTTTGAGAGTGATCAGAAGGTATATTCTCAATATCAATTAGCGGATATGTATACGATTAATCCGGCAACGGCGGCAAAAGGGCTAAATTTGCTTGTTGAAGAAAGTATTCTTTATAAAAAGCGAGGGCTTGGAATGTTTGTTTCTCCTAATGCAAAAGAGATGATTATTAATAAGCGCAAAAGCCAAACATTGAAGCGATTAGTGCAGGAGCTTGTTTTAGAAGCTAATCGCTTAGATATAAATGAAACAGAATTAATTGAGATGATAAAAGCAGCACAAATGGAGGAGGGCTGATAATGAAGGTGATTGAATGTACGAATGTAACGAAAGCTTATTTACGTAAAAATGTCTTAAATAAGCTTTCTTTTGAAATTGAAGAAAATAGCATAACAGGATTGATTGGACGCAATGGAGCCGGAAAAACGACATTGCTAAAAATTATCGCAGGATTTATAAAAGAAACTTCAGGAGAAGTGGAAGTTTTTTCAGAACGACCTTTTAATAATCTGAACGTGTCAGTGAACTCGATTTTTGTTGATGATCAAATGAATTTCCCGCCAGCCTTACAGCTCCATGAGTTATTAGAAGTAGCTAGTAGCTTTTACCCTAATTGGAATATGCAATTGGCTAAAAAATTATTTGACCATTTTTCCTTCGATCCTAAGCATTACCATAATCGGCTGTCTAAAGGAAAAACGAGTACGTTTAATATGATTATTGGCTTAGCAGCACGTTGTCCATTAACGATTTTAGATGAGCCGACAACGGGGATGGATGCAGCGGTACGGAAGGATTTCTACCGTGCTTTGCTTAAAGATTATATTGCATTTCCCCGCACGATTATTCTATCCAGTCATCATTTGGATGAAATCGAGGATTTACTGGAGAATGTTTTATTAATAAAAAACGGAACTAAGTTTCTACATTTACCCATTACAGAGTTAAAGGAATGGGCGATTGGTTTAAAAGGACTAACGGAAGTGGTACATGAGTGGACTAATAATAAGGAAATACTCTATAAAAATCATATAGGCGCAAAGATGATGTATGCGGTCGTAAGAAATGATTTTAACGAAACCACTCTTCAAAAAATGGCTCTTGCTGGCTTGGAAATGACTCCTGTGCGCTCCAGTGATCTATGTGTCTACTTAACCGATGACTCGAAAGGAGGAATTGATGATGTCTTTGACGAGAGTTCATTTCATGGAAATCGTTAAAAAGCAATATATCTTTAAGCTAAAAGCTAATATTGATTCGTTTAGTTCGCTCGTTGGAATTCAACTGCTTGGACTTCTCTTCTCATTAGGTGGGGTTGGTGGGATGGGAACGAGTTCGGATAACATAACGATTAATGTAAAATATTATTCTTCTGATTTGGTGATTATCTTTACTATGTTCTGGGCTCTTTCAACTGGCATTACCATTACGACGAAGCCATTTCGCTATAATGATTTTACGTTTGTGACGAATCGTTTAAGTAGCAATCTATCAAATGTTTTCTTTTTATTAACGGCAAGCACGATTGGCGGAATAACGGCGATGCTAGCAGGTTATTTTGTAAAATGTTTAGGTTACTTTATATTTGAACATCAGTTTTATAGCTTTTCCATTGTCGCTAATGAGCTATTTGTCGGAATTCTTGTGACCATTTTATATGTATTTTGTATGAGTGCCTTCGGTTATTTAGTTGGAACACTCGTCCAATTAAGTAAAATATTTATTGGGTTTATTCCGATCTTAATTTTTGGATCACTGTTCCTTGATGCCTCCCTTCAACGAGAGCCATCATTGGGGAATGTTTATCAATTCTATTTTATGGAACCGTCAGTAGCTTTATTTATTGTCAAAATTGTCATTACGACAGCATTGATATTTATAGCTGCAATTAGTATCCTAAACCGAATGGAGGTAAGGCGATGAGTTTGATTACGACCATTCTTCTACTTGTTCTACTTGTTTCAATCCCGGCCATTTTTTTATTTTTCAGGGCTAGGATTAAATTTGTTACGGTCAAAGTAACCCACTGGATCCTTTTCATTTATGTCGGATTATTGATGCTTTCGGTAGTAGTCGCTCCACTCCTTCCGGGTACCGTACTAAGTCACGACCGAATTCGTGAAGAAAATCAGTATCCTATCTATGATTTCCTCCTAGAAGGAAAATTAGATGAGATTGATTCTAAAAGCATCGTTCAAAAGCAAGGTTTTGAATATGAAAATAAGGTGCTTACAATTACACTAAATAAAGAAGCAGGGACAAATATTTTTGTAGAAAGAAAGACAACGGATGACGGAAAAATTGACGCTTTTGTTTTAAGTGAGGGGTTATTAGTCAATGATTTAGATTTTACTGACAAGGTTCTCCCGATTCAATTTTCTCTAACTGATCAAACACTAGCAATCCATTATCCAAAACAGCAAAAAATTGATATTACATTAATAAACAGGGAATTTGTCATCAAGCAATTTAAAGGAGAGTCGATCCGTAATGATAGAGTAAGTGGATTTGGTGAACAAAAAATCTACTTGCGGATTCCGAAAAATCTTAAATTAAACGAGATGAATAATATTCATTATGTGAAGAAGGAAATAGAATAGAGTTGTAGAATATCTATTTATTCCTATTAGCGTTTTTAGAGAGAAGGTGAAGTAGATGGCTAGAGTGGTTGGATTTGAATTAAACAGTCAAGATCCTGAAAAAGCAGCAAATTTTTATTCAAATGTTTTTGGATGGAAAGTGGCTGAGCCGCATTGGGATTACTGGGCTGTCACGACAGGAAATCATGAAAAGCCTGGGATTGATGGTGGGATTGGTAAAGGTCCAAACGATTATCCACATGGTACCCGAATTCAAATTGAAGTTGATTCCATTGATGAGGCCATTGCAAAGGCAATTGAGAATGGAGCTTTGATTGTTCGAGATAAAATGGAGTTTGATGATTTTTATCTGGCCTATTTAGTGGATCCTGTTGGACTTGGTTTTGGTTTAATTCAAAAAAAGTAGATTTTAGTAAAGACACCGTTGGATAACCAACGGTGTTATTTTTGAATTACATTATATTTCATTCCAATCGTAAACTCTTCAAATCCTAGCTTTTCATAGTACGGGGCTTTTTCTTCCTCGCAGAGTAATTGAATATGTAGATTAGCTTTATTGCAATGCTCCACTAATCTTCGCACCATTTCCATTCCTATCCCTTGATTTCGATAGTTTGGATGAACGATTAATCCACAAAGATAGGCATTAATCAGTCCATCTGAAATGATTCGGCCTGTGCCGATTAAAAGATTTTTATCATAAACGCTTAAAACACACCAGCTTTGCGTCATTGCCTGATGTAAAGTTTCCTTTGGTAGTTTTAAGAAATCATTCCATCCATCATTGTTATAAAGGTTGTAAAGATCGTCAGAGTTAGGGATCACATAAGAATAAATAAGCTCATTTTTTGTCATGATAGACTCCTTTGGTTTTTCTAAAATAATAATTCTCTATTTATCTTAAAAGCTCCTTTATTAATATTCTAAAAATTCTTGACAGGTATAAATTAAAAGTGCTAATATTTCCCTCTGTGACTCAAAATGTTGGGAGGGAAATATGTGATTGAATTAAAAGGTATCAGCAAGTCTTACAAGGTTGCCAAACGTGCAAAAGGTTTACGTCAGGCAACAAAAGCACTATTCTATCGGGAACATACGATTGTTCCAGCTCTAAAGGATATAACCTTTTCCATTGAACCTGGTGAAATTGTTGGCTATATCGGCCCGAATGGTGCGGGAAAGTCGACAACAATTAAGGTGATGAGTGGTATTTTGGTACCAGACAACGGAAATTGTACGATTATGGGCTTTAATCCATGGAAGGACCGAGCGCAGTATGTCAAGCATATTGGAGTCGTTTTTGGACAAAGATCTCAGCTATGGTGGGATGTTCCTGTTATCGATTCATTTGAGCTTTTACGTGATATTTACAAGGTCCCCAAAGAGGAATATCAGCAAAATCTAGACGAGTTAACGACTGCTCTTGAATTGCAAGACATTCTAAATTCACCAGTCCGCCAATTAAGCCTAGGTCAACGCATGCGCTGTGAAATTGCCGCCTCACTCCTTCATAGTCCGAAAATCTTATTTTTGGATGAACCTACAATCGGTCTTGATGCCGTTTCAAAAATTGCCGTCCGACAGTTTATTAAAAAAATCAACGAAGAAAAGAAAGTTACCATTATTTTAACCACTCACGATATGAGCGATATTGAGGCTTTGGCTGAAAGGGTTATTTTAATTGGAAAAGGTCAATTATTGTACGATGGGAATTTGGCACAATTACGTAATCAGTTTGGAACACAAAAAACGATTACGATTGATTATCATGAAAATAATACTCCTTTTCAAATTCCAGGCACAACGATGCTATCTTGGTCACCTGAACGAGCCGTTCTTAGTGTAGATACGGATCAAATTTTGACTTCAGAGGTAATCACTCAATTATCTAGCAAAGTAGAATTGGTGGATGTAGCGATTGAGTCAAGGCCCATCGAGGAAGTTATCGTTCAGCTTTATAAGGAGTACCAAATATGAGTGCCTATTATTCAGTGTTGAAACTACGTTTACTAAATGGAATGCAGTACAGAGCATCAGCTTTAGCTGGAGTGGCAACGCAATTTTTTTTGGGATTTCTTTACATCATGATCTTTGAAGCATTCTACGAACATTCTCCTATCACCCCGCCGATATCATTAAAGGCATTAATTACTTACATATGGCTACAACAATCTTTTTTATCATTTATTATGTTATGGTTTCGTGACAATGAGATATTTAATTTAATTACAAGCGGGAATATCGCTTATGAGCTTTGTCGTCCATGTGAAATATACGGCTTTTGGTATGCCAAACTACTAGCAGGACGGCTGTCGAGTGCTTTACTAAGAAGCTTTCCAATCTTAATTATTGCTTTTTTTCTACCTGAACCGTATCGAATGACACTTCCACCGAATTTTATTACCGGTGTATTATTTGTGTTTGCATTAATTTTAGGATTATTTCTGCTTGTTGCTATTTCTATGTTTATTTATATTTCCGTCTTTATCACAATGTCTCCTGTCGGTTCAACACTAATGATCAGTGTCCTTGGCGAATTTTTTGCCGGATTAATCATTCCGATTCCGCTTATGCCCGATTGGCTTCAAAATATCGCTTATCTACTTCCGTTCCGCTTAACAGCTGATTTTCCGTTTAGGGTTTATTCTGGACACATCCCACTGAATGAAGCGATGATGGGGATCGGTGTCCAACTGATTTGGCTAGTTCTTCTTGTTTGGTTAGGGAGATTGTCGCTAAACAAGGCATTAAGACAAGTTGTCGTACAAGGAGGATGATGAGCACTTGAGTCTTTATTTTAAATATTTACTCATTCTATTAAAATCACAAATGCAATACCGTACATCATTTTGGCTCTTATCGTTCGGACAGTTTTTCATTCCGTTTTCTGTTTTCGCGGGGCTTTACTTCTTATTTGAACGTTTCGGCCAAATTAAAGGATGGGATTTCTTCGAGGTCGCCCTTTGTTTCGCAGTTATTCATATGGCGTTTGCCATAAGTGAGTGCTTCGCACGTGGATTTGACGCTTTTTCAAGTCTTGTTGTGAATGGGGAGTTTGATCGACTATTAGTCCGACCTCGCAGCACCGTTGTACAGGTACTGGGATCAAAATTTGAGTTTACGAGATTTGGAAGAATACTCCAAAGTGTGATGGTTTTGGTATGGGCTTTGGTGAATCTTTCAATAGAGTGGAGTATGGTTAAGGCAGTTACCCTTTTTCTGATGGTTGTAAGTGGAGTCTTTATTTTTGTTGGAATTTATATATTGGCGGCGACGATGTGTTTTTGGACTGTTCAAGGACTTGAGTTTACCAACATCTTTACAGATGGTGGCAGGGAAATGGCGCAATACCCATTAAATATTTATCAAAAATGGGTCGCAAAGTTTTTCACCTACGTCATTCCTTTTGGAACAGTCAACTACTTGCCGCTCCTATTTATTCTTGGAAAAAATAGTGGGGGAAACGAGCTTCTCTACATGCTGGTTCCGTTAATAGGAAGTCTATTTATTATACCTTGCCTCTTGGTGTGGCATGTTGGAGTTAGACATTATCGGTCGACAGGATCATGATCGGGAGGCGAACAGCGGCACGATCGGCGTGGTTCGCCTTTTCTTTTATAATTCTGGTGGATACTCTTTGATAGAGCAGAAATACTCTCGGATGGAGAGGAAATACTCTCGGATAGAGAGGAAATACTCTCGGATGGAGAGGAAATACTCTCGGATAGAGAGGAAATACTCTCGGATAGAGAGGAAATACTCTCGGATAGAGAGGAAATAATCTCGGATAGAGAGGAAATACTCTCGGATGGAGAGGAAATACTCTCGGATAGAGAGGAAATAATCTCGGATAGAGAGGGAATACTCTCGGATGGAGAGGAAATACTCTCGGATAGAGAGAAAATACTCTCGGATGGAGAGGAAATACTCTCGGATAGAGAGGAAATACTCTCGGATAGAGAGAAATACTTGTTCTATTTTAGAAAATCGTTAAAGTTCATACTATATGTCCGGTCTTTATATGACCCTTCACTTTGCAAATTCATTCTTTTCAATATGCGAGTTGCAGTATGCTTATCAACATGCAAAAACTCTCGACAATCGGCATTCGTTATATTTCTTCCAATTAGTAAAAACCACTCTTTAATGGCTTTTTGATAGGCTAACGGGTCAGAGGTTTTACATTTTGAACAATACCAGCTTCTAGTTGTCTTTTCCATACCGATATGGCCACACAATTCGCACCTTACTCCAGTAAGGATGTCACTTTTAGATATTTGATAGGTACTGCAAATAGGGTCTGGAACATGCATAATGTGGTTGTTTAATAGTTCGCTTGCTAGCCAATGGAACGTATCATTGTCCAACTTAGTTTGTTTTTGTGGAATGTTTCGAATGAATGGGGCAATTAAGTTGGGGAATAAAACCTTTGTCTTTGCGGGTGCCTTTTCAACAATTTGTTTCGGATAGGCTAACACAACAACTCCATAGACCGGCAAATGAATGTTGCGGCTCTTTAGCCAAATGTCCAGTAGTTCGCGATTTCGCTCGACTTGTGCAGCAGGGCTGTCTAAGCCTCTTTCTTGTTCACCATCTTTGATTTGAATAAGCTGTGCGGGATTATCCAAGAATCTCAATTTACCTGAAATATTTTTCACTTCAAAAATAATTCCATAATAGTGAGTTAGAAAAAAATTATCCATTTGAAATGGGCTACTAGAAGAAAGGGATAGATCGTGGTAAATGCGGTGGTCTATGGAAAAAGAGTGTTTGCGAAATTCATCTGCGACACGTTCCTCACCACCAATTCCTGCTAATTTATTTGAGTACTTAACAGAAAAATGATCGAGTAGCGGATGCCCTTCACGTAAACGATTTTGAACAGATTCCAAGCCTTGTAGAACAAGCGATGGATCGATATCTTTCATTATCAATATTGTTCACCTCCTAAATGATCTATCTGTATCGTAGCACACTAAAGAGAGTCTGGACTAGATTTAAATTGGAAAAATAAGCAAAAAAGGCGAACAGCCCCAAACTGTTCGCTTTCCACATCAATCAGTTTTTTTCTCCGAAAACAATAATATTAATGTAGCGATTGGTCCAAGAACTAAAGAGAGTAGAAACCAGTTAAGCCCTGTTCTATTTTTCCCCTGGGCTAACCCTGCATTAATAAGAGCGAGCGTCCCCCAACCGACAAAATATTGATTGTCCATCCAGTTCACCTCATGTATTTTTTACCATAAGCATAACATATTATTGAATGCCTACTAGTATCTCATACTCCCCAACGGTCATTTTCTCCATTTCATCCACCCTTACAAACTGAAGGGAGTCCAGGAGAATTCCTTTTTGAACTAAAGTATCAAACTCACTAAGCATTTTTAAAAATTCCTCTGGCCCATCTACAAAAAGATGAACTCTCTTTTCAACTGGTAAATCGAGCTTCTTCCGAAGATCTTGGATGCTCCGAATAAAGTCGCGAACCGTTCCTTCTTTAATAAGTTCACTCGTTAACTGGGTATCAATAATGATCGTGAAATTTCGGTTTGACGCTTCGGAATAACCTTGAGAAGTGGTTGTTTTTTGGATGACTACTTCTTCTAGAGTTACATGTATATTGTCACCATTCTCCAACACAAAAGACAAAACCTCATCTTTTAAAAATTGCTCAATTATATGAGAATCAGCTCGAAGTAGTCTTTGATTTACCTCATTCACATGTTTCCCAAGCCTTGGACCCGCTGTTTTAAAATTAAGCTTCAATTGATGTTTAATAAATTCATTCGATGAATCGGCCCATTCAATCGTCTTCACATTCAATTCATCTTTAATAATTTCTTCAAAAGGAATTAGTTCAGAGTGATCAAGAGAACTAGAAATGATCACCATCTTAGCTAAAGGCTGTTTCGTCTTTAATTGTTTTGCATGTCGAACACTTCGACCAAGCTCTACAATTTCCAATATGGCTTGCATCTGTTCCTCAAGCTCATGGTTCCGTAACTCATTCGGCAAATGAGGATAATTAGCTAAATGAACACTTTCTCCCTTTAAGGAAAAATAAATATCTTCTGCTATAAAAGGAACAAAAGGTGCCAACAGTCTTGAGGTATCTAAAAGGATTGTATACAGTGTTTGAAAAGCCGCCAGTTTATCATCTGACATTCCACTGCTCCAAAAACGATGCCTGTTTCTGCGAATATACCAATTACTCATTTCCTCCACTAACTGTCCTGCTAATCTAGCTGCATTTGTTAGTTGATACTGATCCATTTCTTTTTTCATTTCACTTGCCGTTGTAGCAACCCTAGATAAAATCCATTGATCCATAATGCTTAGGTTCCGGACAATTTCTAAATTTGGCTGGAAGGAATCAATTTCAGCATATAGCTGATAAAAATGGAAAATGCTTGAAAGGGTATCAATCAGCTTTGATTTTGCTTCTTGAACATTTCGCTTGGAAAAACGTTTTTGATTCCATGGTGCACTATCTTCTACTAATGCCCATCTTAGTGGGTCAGCACCATAGGATTTGATGAGTTCAACTGGATCTAGGGCATTTCCTTTACTTTTAGACATTTTTTGTCCATGCTCATCTAACACATGTCCGGTTGCTAATACATTCCTATACGGAACTTCCCCTGTATATAAAATCGAGACAGCTAGTAGGGAATAAAACCAACCACGTGTTTGATCGATTCCTTCAACAACTACATCAGCAGGGAATTGCTTTTTGAACATTTCCTCATTTTCAAAAGGGGTATGATATTGAGCAAATGGCATGGAGCCACTATCAAACCACACATCAATGACTTCGGGTGTTCGATGCATCGTCCCTTCGCAACAAGGACATCTGAACGTAACATTGTCTACATAAGGTTTATGAAGCTCCATTTCAGTAAATGATTCATTCGCATGTTTCATTAAATCAGTTAGACTTTTAGGTGAAAATTCTGTTTGACAGGAGGAACATACCCAAACGTTCAACGGAGTACCCCAATAACGATTTCGGCTAATATTCCAGTCGACAAGTCCTTCGAGGAAATTTCCGAAGCGGCCATTTTTAATGTGATCGGGATACCAGTTCACCTGTTGATTTTTTGCAATAAAATCTTCCTTTAATGCTGTCGTTTTAATGAACCAGCTTTCTGTCGCATAATAAAGTAAAGGTGTATCACATCTCCAGCAATGAGGGTAGGAATGTTCGTACTTTTCCTTATGAAAAAGCAGGCCTTTTTCATGAAGTAATTTGACGATATCCACATCACTCTCTTTAACGAATTGCCCAGCAAGAGGTGTGACCAACTCCATATACCGCCCTCTTTCATCCACGACATTTATGAAGGAAAGTTCGTTTTCTTGGACGAGTCGATAATCATCTTCCCCGTAAGCGGGAGCAATATGGACAATCCCTGTTCCACTTTCTTCTGTCACAAATGTAGCTTCGACGATGAGATGTCCTTTTTTAACCTCAGCAAATTGGAAAGGCGGTTCATACGAGAGACCGACTAAAGATTTACCTTTAACGGTCTCTAAAATGACACCGTGTTGACCGATAACTTGATCGACTCTAGAGGCAGCTACAATATAGGTTTCATTTTCAACTTGGACTTTTGCATAATCAATTTCACTCCCTACCGCAAGTGCCACATTTGTCGGAAGTGTCCAAGGTGTTGTTGTCCAACCCAATACAAACTCATTGTCTTTATTCTTCAACTTAAATTTTACAGTCGCACTAAGGTCTTTTACATTTTTGTACCCTTGAGCAACTTCGTGCGAGCTTAAAGAAGTTTGGCAGCTTGGGCAATAAGGTGAGACGCGATGCCCTTTATACAACCAGCCTTTCTCGTGAATGGTGCCAAGTATATGCCAAACCGATTCAATGTACTCATTGCTCATCGTCATATACGGGTTATCCATATCCACCCAGTATCCTAAATCCCTTGTAAATTCCCGCCACTGCTTTTCATAGGAAAAGACGCTTTCCTTACATTTTTCAATAAACGCTTCCACCCCATATTCTTCAATCGCTTGCTTACCAGAGATGCCAAGAGCTTTCTCAACCCCTAATTCAACAGGTAATCCATGAGTGTCCCAGCCAGCTTTTCGGATGACCTGTTTTCCTTTCATGGTTTGATATCTGGCGATGATATCCTTGATCGTTCTACCGAGAGCATGCCCAACGTGAGGAAGACCATTGGCGGTTGGCGGTCCTTCGTAAAACACGAAAGTCTCGCTGTTCTCTCGGTTCTGAACTGATTTTTGAAAAATTCCTTCCGTTTCCCAGTATTGAAGTAGCCTTTGTTCTCTCATTGTGTTTGTTTCCTTTTCCACGGTAAACCCTCCTTTTAATTAGAAAAGCGTAAGCGCCTTGATCAGCCCCGACAAGCAAATGCTTCGCCACCCGGAAAGTCGTTCTTTGACTTTTTGGGTGGCGAACATTTGACCTCGAGGGGCTAGGCGCTGGAGCTGGACAATTTAAAAAGTCCCAAAAAGTTGTACTTTCTTACTTGAAAATAAAAAACACCCGTCCCTATAAAAAGGGACGAGTGTATTACCCGCGTTACCACCCAAATTCTGCTACAACATGCAGCAGCGCTCTGTCAACGTACCATCATACGCGTTCCTTGTAACGGTGGACATCCGTCAAGACTTACTCAAAATTCAGCCTTGCATCTCAGAGATGATGATTCTGTTTGGCTTTCCCCGCTGGCTTCCACCATACCCAGCTCGCTGTAGAGTATTATACAAACATACTTATTCTCTTCATAGATTTACTTTTGGAATATTTTGTTTATAATAACATGCTCTAAATGACAAATCAAGATTACTTTTCTTTTATTCCTTCTAAATAATTTATAGCTTCTGATAAAGTAGCCACCGGCACTATTTTCATAGAAGACTCATATTTTTCTGCGAAGCTTTTAGCATCCTTTTCATTAGAATCAATGGGGTTTATATCCTTTGGTGCGAAGAAGATGTCCACACCTTCTTGATTAGCAGCAGTTAATTTATGTGTAATTCCACCGATTTGACCGACATTTCCGTTATGATCAATTGCTCCAGTTCCCGCAATTTTATAACCTTTCGTCAAGTCATTTGGGGTTAATTGATTATATATCTCTAATGAGAACATGAGTCCAGCAGATGGTCCCCCGATGTCATCACTATTAATTTTTACGTCTTTAGAAATGGAGGCTGTGAAATCTTCTTCGGGTTGTATGCCTAGTCCTAATTTTTGTGAGGAAGGGTCAAGCTGAATGACTTCTACCTTCTTATTGATCTCTTTTCCATTACGTAAAATTGTTAATTCTACATAATCATTGACGTTTTTATTGTCACTTATATACTGAGTGAATGCAGCAACTTCATTGACCGTTTGGCCATCCACCTTTGTGATTGTATCTCCTACTTTAAGAATTCCCTTGGCTTTTGATTTTGGTTGTACGTACATTACAAATATTCCGTGATATTGGATTGGAACCTCGATACCGGCTTTAGAGAAAGCTGAAACTAAAGCATTTTGTTTGGAATCTTTCATCATAAATTCAAGTCGATCTGAGTATTCTTTTTCTGATAAATCTCCTTGTACTTCTTCAACCTTTTTAATCTCAGTATGTGGGGCAAGTAATCCATAAACTAAATAATAAATATTGCTTGCTTTGGAAGTTAATACGGTTGTTAAGTTAAAGCTGCCTTTTTCATTTTCATATCCGTTTTGAACTTGGACTTTAGAGGATAATTCTTCAATCGGTCCAGGTTGATAGAGATAATAAGGTGTTGGAATAAAAGCGGTGGTGATGAGAATAAGTACCGAAATAAGTATGATTTTTAACCTTTTTTTCATTTGTAAAAATCTCCTAGTAAAATATTAAATGGCTATAGATAGTTTTCATTTCGACAAATACTTACAAAAATCCTTTTGACCTAAAACAAAATAAAAAGACGAACAGCGCTATTGCACTGTTCGCCACACTCATACAATTACATCTTGCCCAGTATTTATTTCTGCTCTGTCTTTTTTATTTGTCAAAATTAAAATAGCCGGAAGGAAAATTCCTCTAATTAAAAATGTATCGAGCAGTATCCCAAGTGCCATGGTAAACCCGAATAAAAACAGTTCTTGTAATGGTTGGGTCATCAATACGGTAAATGTGGCTGCAAGAATGAGACCTGCTGATGAGATGACTCCTCCAGTTAAAGCAACCCCTTTTCCAACTGCTTCTTTCCATGGAAGCTTTGTGGCTTCCTCTTTTATTCTCGATACGAGCATGATATTGTAATCAATTCCTAACGCAACCATGAACACGAATGTATACACAGGCAAGCGATAGCTAATCGCCTCATAACCCATAAGATGTTTGAATATCCACCAGCCGAAACCTAATGTTGCAAAATATGATAGAAGAATCGTCGACATCATCAATATAGGTAAAAGAACGGATCTTGTTTGGAACCAAAGCATAATCGTAAGTAACACGGTTACAACTGAGAATAAGACAATCATATCACGTTGATTCATTTCGTTTACGTCTAGCTGACTTGCGGATTGACCTGAGAAGTGAAGCTGATAGTCATTTGTTGAAAGGCCACTTCTTTTTATTAGCTGCTCAGCTGAATCACGTAAATGCTTCACTGTTTCCAGCGATTTCACTTCATATGGATTACTATTCAGAATCACTTGGAGACGCACGGCATTTCCCGATTCTGCCAAGAAGTTTCTTGGTAGCAGCGAAATGTCTTTCATCATTTTCTCTGTTATCAGTGGAGTTACAGAATTAACCCCTTCTTGTACTTCCAATTCTTTTTCTAGTGACGTTATTTTTTGGAAAAATTCCTCATTTACAGTTATTTTTTTATCGGTATGAAGGATGATCGTTACAGGTGCTAACTGGCCAGCAGGATAATGGTCTTCAAGTAATTCAAACCCGACACGTGAAGGCATATCATCTGGGAATGATTTTAATAAGTTAAAAGAATATTTCATTGAAGTAAAATTGAATGCACCAATTAATAAGCCAATAAGTAAAATGCCTGCTAATATGGCCGGACGTTTCATCACTTGCACACTTACTTTGGACCAAATCGTTTCTTTCTGCTTTTTCTCTTTTTCCTGCTTCGGAACATATGGCCAAAACGCTTTTCGGCCCATTAGTGCAAAAATACTTGGGATGAGTGTTAATCCTGCAAGTAAAATAACGACAACGGCAATTGAAAAAACAGGAGCAAAATGATTGTAAGGCTCAAATAGAGTCACAAACAACGTCAGCATGGCTAACAGTACGGTACCGCCACTAAAAAGGATCGGTTCAGATAAGTGATGCATGGCTTCACTCATCGCCTCATACTTCGAAGCGTATTTTTTTAACTCTTCACGATATCGTGAAAAAATAAATAAACTGTAGTCAGTCAATACGGCAAATAGTAGGACAAGCATGATGGAAACAGCAGAGCTATCGACGGTAAACCAGTCATTTTCTCCAGCTAAGCCTAAGATTCGATCAACTACTCCATACACAATTCCAGCGATTATTAATGGAGTAATCGCAAGTAGTGGAGATCGATAAATGGCAATAAGGATAATAAAGATTAACCCGACTGTTGCAAGCATGAGCACAACATCAGCACTTTTAAATAAAGAAATGGTATCGGCTGAAATCCCCGCGGGGCCAGTAATTTCAAAATGTAATTGATCCATGTGGAGGGCTTTCACTTTCGTTCTGATTTTATCCAATGTTTTAAGAGCTAAGTCGGAATCCAAATTAGGTTCTAAAAGTAAATTAATTAAAAGTGTCGAATCATCTTCAGAAAACATTTGCTTTTGTACAGGTGTAGGTAGTTCATGAAAAGGTAGTGCGCTAATGATGTGTTCAGGCTTTTTATTTGAAGAGAGCCACTTACTCAATTCATTTATTTTCTCTAAGTCTTTATTCGTTATTTTGGTGTTACGATGGAAAACAAGCAGTGCCGGTAATCCTTCTGTTGAGGGAAATTGTTCTTTCAAAACTTGATTGGCTATTTCAGATGGCGTGTTTCCTTTCACACTGCCTTCTTTACTATTTTGTTCATATACTTTTGCGGATGGAGCAAGTGCACTCAAAAGGATCACAGCCGCAATCCAGACCATAATGACGATTTTGGCTCCTTTTGAACTGCTTGCGAATTTGACTATTTTTTGAAAAGGCTTAAGCATCATATCCACTCCTTATCGTTCTTTGAAATAAGAAAGCATTCCTGTTTTCACTTCGAAAATTGTCCAGCTCCAGCGCCTAGCGACTAGTGTACTGTCCCTCTCCTCCTTACGATAAGTCAACATCGAATCGCTATCGCTCTTCGTGTTTCCTTTATCTCATACGGAGCGAGCCAGTCCATACCTCGCTAAACAGGCGCTTCCGCTTTTCTTATTTCATTATAGGAAGCGAATATGAACGGACGATGAATGTCATATTTCATTTTTTGAAGGAAAGTATTTACAAGTTTGTTATTATATATTATCTTATATATGAACATATATTCATATATAAGAAGGTGCAATAATTATGATATTTGATGTAGTTGTCATTGGTGGAGGTCAGGCAGGGCTGTCGATGGGCTATTTTTTAAAGAAGTCGCACATGAAATTTATCATTCTAGATAATCAAAAACGCATAGGTGACAGTTGGAGAAAGAGGTACGATTCCTTAGTGTTATTTACACCACGTTCTCACAGTTCGTTACCAGGGTTACCATTAGAAGGGGCACAAAATGTGTTTCCAACAAAGGACGAAATGGCCGATTACTTAGAAAGATATGCCCGAACATTTGATTTGCCTATTCAATGTGAAGTG
Source organism: Bacillus sp. CGMCC 1.16607 (assembly GCF_042683745.1). Classification (NCBI taxonomy): domain Bacteria; kingdom Bacillati; phylum Bacillota; class Bacilli; order Caryophanales; family Bacillaceae; genus Bacillus; species Bacillus sp. CGMCC 1.16607. Next base: position 18,179 of record NZ_JBHUJX010000003.1, on the reverse strand, counting down.
GAGGTCGAAAAAGTATATAAAGAGGGGGGGATATTCTATATTCAAACGGGTCAATCAGTCATTCAAGCGAAAAGAGTAATCATCGCCACAGGGCCTTTTCAAACCCCGAGAATCCCAACATTTTCAAAAAAATTGCCCCAAGAAATCGTGCAATTGCATTCCTCACAATATAAAAATTCATCACAGTTGAAAGAGGGCTCAGTTTTGGTCGTTGGAGGGGGAAATTCGGGTACACAAATTGCAGTTGAATTGTCAAAGACCCATGATACCTTTCTTTCCGTAGGGCAAAAGATCCGCTTTCTTCCATTATCCTTAGCTGGGAAAAGCATCTTTTGGTGGTTTGAAAAAATAGGGATACTTAAAGCAAATCGCCATTCAACTATTGGGAAAAGGTTTAAAAAACTAGGAGATCCGATCTTTGGTTACGAACTAAAGGAAAAAATAAAAAATCAAAGCGTCAAGCTAAAAGGGAGATCAACAACCATTCACACTGATGAGGTGGTTTTTGAAGATGGTTCAAAAATGAAGGTAGAGAATATCATTTGGGCTACTGGGTTTGTCAGTGAGTACCCATGGTTACATATACCGAATGTGATGACTTCTAGTGGGCAGGTAAGGCATGAGCGCGGGATAACGGAGATTAATGGGTTGTACTTCCTCGGTTTACCATGGCAATACCGCAGAGGTTCTGCTCTAATTCTAGGTGTAGGGGACGATGCAGAATATTTAATGGAACATATAAATCATTGAATGGACGTATCGAATTTTTGTAAAGAAACATGTTATAATGGAAATGGTTGCCATTAGTTGTGGCATCCCATTTTTTTTATTTTTTGGGAGGGGTTATCATGTCTTTTATTATTATATTCTGGGATTTGGTAAATGTTTGTAAGGGAGTGATTACATACTATGAACCATAATCTTAAAACAAGTGATCACTCTGATTTGAATTTCTATTATCAGCAAATCGACTATATTGAAAAAAATAAACAAGAGCTGGTCTTGCAATGGCAAGATCATTCGTTGCCACAGGCGAAATTGGACCGATTTTTCGATTTGTATTTGCTTCATTTAAATGAGTATGTCACCTCTTGCCTTAATCAAGAAGTACCGAAGATGGATAAAGTCTTCATTGGAAGTTCCATCTCTGTTAAGTATTTAGATGACGATGAGGAAGAGCACTATACCATTTGTTTTCCTGAAGAAATCGATCCTGATTACGGAAAAATATCGATCTTTTCACCAATTGGAAGACAATTATTATTGAAGAACCTAGATGAAGAGATTTCTTTGGAGATACCTACTGGGACACTTAGAATTAAGATCGTGGATATTAAGCATTTTCCACAGTAATTTGTGACTACAAAACGAAATGGGAAAACCAGTTGTCAAAATTGGCAACTGGTTTAAATACCTTGGTATACAAAGCGAACTCTAAAACTTCTTTTTCACGCTTTCGATGACCGTTTTCCAAACCTCAGGGTCTGAAGTGATTTTCTCTCTAAACTGACGGTACATGTTTTGTTGTTTTTCTTGGAAATCAGGAGAGTCTGTAGCTGGTAAATCACTTCTTAATAATGTAACAATCTCTTCTACCTCAGGAGCTCTTGGTCCCCATACCATGGATTCCTTCCCCTCTTGGTCGATGAAAATGAAAATGGGAATGGATCTTGATTTGCCGTTTGTTAAATATTGATCCATTAATTCTAAGTTCTCATCCCGGATAAGAAAATGTAACTCCATTTGGCTTTCCTCAGCCATTCTTTGAAGAACAGGTACATTTAATGCAGCGTCCCCACACCAATCAGCTGTAAGTACAATTCCTCTCCAGTTTTTGTTCGCAACTTCTTTGAAGAATGTACGATCTTCATCCGAAAAAGTAAGTTGTTCATATACTCGGTTTAATTCCTGCTGATTAACCTTCATACTGCTACGATATTCTTCAAATGTCATTCCTTTGTCAAACCAGTCATTCAAATTCATAATCTTTCTCCCCTTCATAATGGTCTCTATCATTAAAGTACTGGTATTTTACATTCCTATGCAACTTTTATGCTTTTATTGGTGTTTCTATTTTTTTAGACAAAAAGTAATTTCAATATGTATTAACAAGTACATATGTCTTAATGAGTTAAATGCAAAAAAAGGTACAAAGAGAAATTCTCTTTGTACCCGTGTGTTTTAACACCAAGATGCACCAACAATAATTAGTAGAATGAACAATACTACAATTAATACGAACGTACCGCCATATCCACCACCATACCCATAGCCTGGGTAACCACAACCGTATCCGAACATAAAATTTCACCACCAATTTAATTTAGTTAATGATTTTTCTTTTATACATGATGTTAGACAATCTTGAGGAAAAGCATTCTTGTAAAGATGAAGGATTAATTAACAGCAGCCGAATCCCCAAGATGCACCTACAATGATTAAAAGAATGAACAATACGACAACAAGAGCGAAACCTCCGCCGTGCCATCCAACTGTACCTGACATAACCATTCCTCCTTTCTTATTTTCCTTAATAACATATGGGACTTCACCGCCATGTGTACCTAGGCAAACATGGAATTTTGGGTCAATCACCGATTAATGAGTTTGTCCACTATAGTCTTTAGCACATTAACGTACTGGGGGTCAGTCCCCCAGTACGTTAATGTGCTAAAGGGACAACCAAATTCATTTTTTCGTTTTTGGTTGTTTTTTGGTACAATATAAATGAATGAATTCGTTAGGGCATTTCTTTCTTCGGAGGTTTTGTAATTGAAAAAGCAAGCTCACGATATACGTGATCTCATCTATCTGCATCATAATAATCTGGATCAATATGTTATATCGTATGGAATTGAGTTTAAAGAGTTTATTAAATCATGTTCTTCTAACTTGAATCATCTTTTATTGCTAAAGCATCGTTTTAATGATGCTGAATTCAATATGCATACTTTGCTTGAATATGTCTCAGAAGACAAAGTGGCAAAGCTTATTAATGATGGTGTATATGGTTATGGGAACTTCTGTTGGATAGATTTTGCCGAAGTGGAAGGGCTGAATGAATTAAATGGCCAAGAAATTGCCGAAATACTCTATTTAGGCCATTTGAAACAGCATTTGAAGCTGCCTTTTTATCAAAAGCTCGCCAATCGTTTTGCTTATCTTGCGCATGATGATGGCTGGTTTAATAAAGTATATTACCGGGATATGGGAGATTTCTATGAAATATTAGGTAATGTGTTAGGCTTAAAATTGAGCGAAAATCATACGAAAAAAACCATTTTCAACCTTCGAAAATCACGATCATTTCCTTCTATACCAGGGAAAACTTTAACTCAGTTCTCACATCTTTTACGAGAAGGAATAGTCATATCCTTGAAGAAAAAGGAAGAAACAAGACAGAGGATGGAAATTCCTATATGGGTACTAGGAGATTTTCTAGATATGGATGATATGTATGAAGAAGCATTATCAATAGAAAATGATCCATGTCATGGAAAATTAATCTATGATAAGAAAACAAATGAGTGGAAAGTATTATTGTAATTTGAATTATTATATAGCCCTTATTATTTATGGAATTAAGTCATAAATAATAAGGGGCTTTTCTTTTATTAGGCAATTTAGGCGACAACCAAGCCTCTTTTTCATAAATATAAAAGATATAAAATATTAAGTGGAAATTTCGCCTGTATCTTCATTTCCTTTTAAAGAAAGTGGTAAAATATATTCGTTGATTAAAAATGGAGGTTCTAACATGAGAACGAAACTAGGTTTATTATACGGAGGCAAGTCAGCTGAACATAAAGTCTCCATGCAAACAGCTATGGCTGTTATTCAAGCACTTGATTTAGAAAAATTCGAAATTCACCCTATATATATAACGACGGAAGGTCAGTGGGTTCGGGGACCACAATTAACAGGACCTGTTGAAAATGTAAAAGCACTAGAGTTTTCAGCAGACGAGGCACTCTCACCAACTTCATTAGCACCGGCCGTATTCCAAAATCAACAGGAGGGGCAATCCCAGCCTTTAGATGTGATTTTTCCTCTTTTACATGGTCCAAATGGTGAAGATGGAACAGTACAAGGACTTTTAGAATTGTTGAATCTTCCTTACGTTGGGAATGGCGTTTTAGCTTCTGCTGTTGGAATGGATAAAGTGTTCATGAAGAATATTTTTGCTCAAGCGAATTTAGCTCAAGTAAATTATGTTTCTTTTATCCGAAGTGAATGGGAAAAAGAAAATGAAAAAACTTATTTAACGGTTGAAGATCAACTAGGTTATCCATGTTTTGTTAAACCAGCTAATCTCGGTTCAAGTGTTGGAATAAGCAAGTGTACAAACCGTGCTGAGTTAGAAAAAGCATTTGTAGATGCCTTCCAATTCGATCGAAAAATTATTATAGAAGAAGGCGTAACAGCCCGTGAAATTGAAGTTGGAATCCTTGGTAATGATTATCCAGAGTGTTCAGTAGCGGGAGAAATTATCCCGAAAAAGGATTTTTATGACTATAAAGCGAAGTATGAAGATGGGAATACAGCTTTAGTCATCCCAGCTGATATTTCTGAAGTGGTATACGAGGAATTAAAGGAAATGGCCATTCAAGCATATAAAGCGTTAGATTGTTCAGGACTCGTTCGTGCAGATTTCTTTTTAACTAAAGAAGGAAAATTATTAATTAATGAAGTGAACACGATGCCAGGCTTTACACCATTTAGTATGTTCCCGTTACTTTGGAAACACACAGGAGTGGAGTATCCAGAATTAATCAAAAAACTAGTTGATTTAGCCACAGAAAGACATACAGAAAAACAAAAAATTAAACATATTTTAGAATAGAAAATTTTCCAGCGTAAGGCGCTACCGGTTCATATCAAAAGCCGTTAGTTCTTTGCGCTTTTTAAAGAAATGGCTCTGTTAAACTAGAGTGTTGATTTCCGCTTCAGTCGCTTGCTTTCCGCGGGGCGGACGCTGAGCCTCCTCGGCGCTACACGCGCCTGTGGGGTCTCACCTGTCCCGCTAATCCCGCAGGAGTCAAGCGACTTCCGCTCCAATCAACGGTTTAAAAATCAACAATAGCCTTTAACAGAGCCAAAGAAATAAGAAAACATTTAAGGCGCTTGCGCTTTTCTATGAAAGGAGAGAATGGGATGATTCAAAGGACAGTCAAGCAAGTGGCAGAAATGATCACCGTATTAAATGATTATGAAGCGTTTGAAAACCTTTTGATTCAAGGTGTTTGTACCGATTCCCGCGAAATAAAAAAGGGCAATCTGTTTATCCCTTTTATTGGGGAGAATATTGATCGACATCAATTTGTTGAGGATGTAATAGAACGGGGAGCTGCAGCGTCGCTTTGGCAAAAGAATGTTCCTAATCCTCCTACTCATTTACCAATACTCATCGTTGAAGATATTTTAGTAGCGGTACAAGAATTGGCTAAAAGCTATCGAGATCAATTAAATGTAAAAGTAATCGGAGTTACAGGAAGTAACGGGAAAACAACGACGAAAGATATGGTAGCTAATCTTCTTTCCCTTCAATATAAGGTTCAAAAAACAGAAGGCAATTTTAATAATCATATTGGACTTCCATTAACGATCCTCCGCTTAGAAGAGTCAACAGAGATGGCTGTATTGGAAATGGGGATGAGTGGTTTAGGTGAAATTGATTTCTTATCCAAATTAGCAAAGCCAGATGCCGTGATTATTACCAATATTGGTGAAGCTCATTTATTAGATTTAGGTTCACGAGAAGGGATTACTGAAGCGAAACTGGAAATCATTAATGGGTTAAAGGATCCAGGTTATATCGTTTATTATGGCGATGAGCCTTTACTTAGACACAAACTTGATACTTATCAAAATGGAGATTTTATTCATACCTTTGGAAGAAGTATAAGAAACACGATTTATCCGACTGAAATCATTTCTGGAGACTCTGGAAGCTATTTCAAAGTGAATACGAGCGACGAGAAATTTTATTTACCCGTATTAGGTACTCATAATATTATGAATGCACTTGCAGCTATGCTTATCGCAACTCATTTCGATATTCCTTTTTCCAAATTAAATGAAGGTTTTAAAAATCTTAAGTTAACGAGTATGAGGATGGAATTAGTCGAAGGGAAAAATGGAGAGAAAATCATCAATGACGCCTACAATGCGAGTCCGACTTCAATGAATGCTGCCATTGAACTTATCACTTATTTACCTGGCTATGAGCAAAAGATATTAGTATTAGGAGATATGCTTGAGCTTGGCCCAAAAGAAGACGAGTTTCATTACAATATGGGGCAAACTTTAAATCCAGATAAAATTGATTTTGTATTTACCTACGGAAAATTAGCTAAGCAGATCGCCATGGGTGCAAGCGAGTCGTTCCATAAGGATCGTATTTTTTCCTTCTTAGATAAAAATGCTCTTATCCAAGAATTAAAAAAACGAACAAATAACCAAACCTTAGTTTTAGTAAAGGCATCTCGTGGGATGGAATTAGAAGAAGTAGTGGCAGGCTTGCAATAAAGCCACTTAGCGCTTTTCTGTTTGCAATCGTTAATATATGATGTTATGATTAAAATCAAAGTGTCTAGAGGAAATTTCTTTTTTAATTTAGGGCATACTCCATTTATGGAGAATGTCTTTTTTGATGGCTAAGAAAGAATTACATCCGAGAGGGATCAATGAAACATATCTCTTATGGTTGTCTGGCGCAAGCGCACAGCAACTCGGGGTTCTTGTCTGAGGTTGGATTTAGCGCTAACGCATTTCTTGATACGATACTCAAGATTATATAAAAAGATTTACGAAGGAGAATGAAAATATTGGCAAAGTTCCAAGATTTAGGTATTAGTCAAGATACAATGAAATCACTTAAACGTATGGGGTTTGAAGAAGCTACTCCCATTCAGTCGGAAACTATTCCGATTGCATTACAAAAAAAGGACTTGATCGGACAAGCGCAAACAGGGACAGGAAAAACAGCTGCATTTGGTATTCCTTTAGTTGATAAAATTGATATGAAAAGTGACTCCATCCAAGGAATCATCATTGCACCAACACGTGAATTAGCGATCCAAGTTTCTGAAGAGCTATACAAAATTGGATACGGTAAAAAGGCTCGTGTACTACCTATTTACGGTGGTCAAGATATTACAAGACAAATCCGTTCCCTAAAGAAAAATCCACATATTATTGTTGGTACACCTGGTCGTGTATTAGACCATATTAACCGTAAAACGCTTAATCTTTCAAATGTCCACACAGTCATTTTAGATGAAGCGGACGAAATGTTGAACATGGGGTTCATTGAGGATATTGAAGCGATTCTTTCAAAAACTCCAGAAGAGCGCCAAACATTACTTTTCTCAGCTACTATGCCAGGTCCAATCAGAAAAATTGCAGAAACATTTATGAAAAACCCTGAAGTAGTAAAAGTGAAAACGACGGAAATGACCGTTCCACTTATTGACCAATATTATGTAGAAGTACAAGAACGCAATAAATTTGATACTTTAACAAGATTATTGGACATTCAATCACCAGAATTAGCGATCATTTTCGGACGTACAAAACGTCGTGTCGATGAGCTTTCAGATGCGCTAAACTTAAGAGGCTATGCGGCTGAAGGAATTCATGGTGATCTAAGCCAAGCAAAGCGTATGTCAGTACTAAAGAAATTTAAAGAAGGCACAATTGATGTGTTAGTAGCAACAGACGTGGCTGCGCGTGGTCTTGATATTTCAGGCGTCACACATGTGTATAACTTCGATATTCCACAAGACCCTGAAAGCTATGTTCACCGTGTAGGAAGAACAGGAAGAGCGGGTAAATCGGGAATGGCGATGACATTCATTACTCCTCGTGAGAAATCATATTTAGAGGTTGTTGAAAGAACAACGAAACGAAAAATGGAGCGCATGAAGCCACCTAGCTTAGATGAGGCGCTAGAAGGCCAACAAAAAGCCGCTTTAGAAAAAATCATGCAAGCAATTGAAGGAAATAACCTTCAATATTATAAACGCATGGCTGATCAAATTTTAGAAGAACATGATGCATCAACAATCGTTTCTGCTGTGTTAAAAATTCTTACAAAAGAGCCAGATACAACACCAATTAAGCTAACAGATGAGGCTCCATTACCACAAAGACGTGATCGCAAGCCTCAACAAGATCGTCGCAGAAATTATAAAGACTCCAATGCTGGAGCAAGTGCTCGTAAGAAAAGCCCATCCCGTCAAGGACAAGGTCGTAAGCCAAGTGGGAATGGTGGAAGCAGTAGCAGCAGTAAATCAAAGCCGAGAAATTTTAGCAGATAATAGAATGCATTTAAAAAGAACATGATTGTATTTCATGTTCTTTTTTGTATTTTTATTTTTTTAACATTACAGCTCCAATTAAATAACCAGCAACAAGTCCGAATAGATGGGCGGTTACATTTATATTTGGTTGGAGAAAGGTCATAATGATGCTAAGAATGGCAATTGTCTTAATGAGTTGTGAGTTTTCGCGGGAAAGCATTTCTTTTTTTAATGAAATAATCGCTAAATAAAATCCGAACAATCCAAATATGGCTCCACTAGAACCTACATGGGTGTAGGTTAACGGTTGGATGAGAAAAGTTGCGATATTAGCCCCAATTCCTGATAAGAGGTAGATGGTTATGAATTTTCCCTTTCCAACAATTCTTTCTAATGCTGGTCCGAAAAGGATAAGGGAAAAACAGTTAAACAGAAGATGGGTAAAGCCATTATGTAAAAAAATAGGGGTTAGAAGACGCCAATACTCTCCATCGGCAACATAGAGATTTACACCCGAAAAGGTTTCGAAAATCCAATTTCTCGGTAAAAAAGGGATGTATCCAATAATGAATAAGACAAGGTTAATGATGACTAGGATAGAAACAATCGGATAAAATTGAAGAAATTCCTTAAAGCTCTCTTTTCTAGTAAACATGTAAGCCCCCTGTTTTTTGGTTTTAAATTTGTCCAGCGCAAGCGTCCTAGCCCCTCGAGGTCAAATGTTCGAAACCCAAAAAGTCAAAGAACGACTTTCCGGGTTTCGAAGCATTTGCTTGGCAAACCAAAGAACGGTTTGCATAAGTGCGACTAGGTCTCTGGCTTCGCTACTCTCGCCAATCGACCAGTCTTCTTTATCGGGGCTGATCAAGGCGCTTCCGCTTTTCTTATCTACTATGTGTTTATGCAAAATTAAATCTTTTAGAAGGGTGATATAGAATGATTTCAGGAATTGGAATTGATATTGTTGAATTAGAACGTATTTCCTCCATTATAGAGAGACAACCTAAATTTATACAACGAATATTGACTGAAAACGAACAACAGCTTTTTGAAAAATTAACTCCTTCACGAAAAATTGAATTTCTAGCAGGAAGATTTGCGGCAAAAGAAGCCTTTGCGAAAGCGAAAGGTACGGGAATTGGTAAGGAATTATCCTTTCTTGATATTGAAGTCCAGTCAGACACTAATGGAAAACCACATATTTGCTTGCCAATAAAAGATGGGGTACACCTCTCTATCTCTCATAGCCGTGACTATGCTGTTGCCCAAGTAGTCATTGAAAGTTAAGGGGAAATTACAAAAAAAATAACGCTTGTCATCCATGTCCGTCATAATCCCTTAGGTTGTCTCATATATTCATAGTGCAGTAGGAGAGACAAGGCTATGCTGTGGAAGACCTACCTTTAGACAAGGTAAAGGAGCGAGCATTCCAAAGTATATCTTGTTGTCTCTTGTAAATTCATATATGAAATGAGACAAGAAGGGGTTGAAGGAATGAAGAGAAAGCTGTTCCTGCTTTTCGTTGGATTAATGGTCATCTTTGTATTAGCCGCGTGTGGTGCTAAATCACAAGAAGATGTAGTGAAAGCGCTGAATAGTAAGTTAGAAGATTTAAACAGCTATAAAGTGAATGCCAAAATGACGCTACAAATGGGCTCTGAGCCACAAGTATATGATGTGCAAATTTGGCATAAAGATCCATCCTATTACCGGGTTAATTTGAAAAATGCGAAGCAAGATCAAAGTCAAATGATTTTGAGAAATGACGAAGGAGTATTCGTCCTAACACCAGCATTAAATAAAAGCTTTAAGTTCCAAAGTGATTGGCCGCAAAATAGTAGTCAAGCTTACTTATATGAATCATTAATCAAAGATATTGTAGAAGATAAAGAAGCAAAATTTGAAGCAACAAAAGATCATTATGTATTTGAAACAAAGACACGTTATCAAAATAATAAAATGCTTCCAATTCAAGAAATTAAATTGAATAAAAAGGATTTATCACCTGCAGTTGTAAAAGTAATGGATGCTGATCGCAATGCTCTTGTTACCGTTGAATTTTCTAACTTGAAGTTTGACGCAAGCTTTGATAAAGATGATTTCGACATGCAAAAGAATATGGCACGTGCGAATATTGGGTTACCAGCAGTGGCTGAAGTATCTGGAAAAGAATTCTCTGTAAAATATCCAACGGCTGAAATTCCAGGTGTAGAATTTATTGGAGAAAAGGAAGTTGCTTTAGAGGATGGAAAACGCGTGATTCTCACGTTTGATGGGGAAAAATCATATACACTCATTCAAGAAATGGCTCAGGTTGTTCCGACAATGGGTTCAGCAACATTTGTTAAAGGGGAGCCGGTTGACTTAGGCTTTACTGTTGGAGCACTAACAGAACGTTCGATTACTTGGACGCAAGATGGTGTTGATTATATGATTGCATCCAATAATCTAACAAAAGAAGAAATGGTTATGGTTGCCCGTTCTGTTCAAGGTGACGGAGTAAAATAAGATAAATGATTAGCAGACCTTTCGAATGAAGGTCTGCTTTCTTCCTTTATAAGGTAAGTATAATTTTTTCGGACTTCGAAAATTGTCCAGCGCAAGCGTCCTAGCCCCGACGTACAGGATGTACTAGTGTCGACAATGCGACAGGACGCCCGAGCCCTTGTCGACCTCGAGGTCAAATGTTCGCCACCCAAAAAGTCAAAGAACGACTTTCTGGGTGGGCAAGCTTTGCTTGGCAAACCAAAGAACGGTTTGCATAAGTGCGACTAGGTCTCTGGCTTCGCTACTCTCGCCAATCGACCAGTCTTCTTTATCGGGGCTGATCAAGGCGCCCCGCGCTTTTCTTATAAAAAAACGATTTCTAGGGCTTTTTCCATTTGACATTTGACATAAACCATTCAATAATCGAAACAAATAAGTTTTTTAACTATAGGAAGTGAACCATAGTGGAGGGCCAAGGCTATTTTTACCGAGATACTTGGGCAGAAGTCAACTTAGATGCCATTTCAGAAAATATACGCTCAATAAAGGAATTAATCCCAAATGAAGTCAATATCATTGCTGTTGTGAAAGCAAATGCCTATGGTCACGGCGCTGTACAAGTCGCAAAGTGTGCAATCGATTGTGGTGCCGCCTATCTTGCTGTCGCTTTTTTAGACGAAGCGATTGCTCTAAGGGAAAAAGGGATTATGGATCCTATTCTCGTGTTAGGAGCTAGTCGTCCTAGAGATATACAAGTAGCGGTTAAACACCATATCACACTAACTGTTTTCTATTACGATTGGTTATTAGAGTCGCAAAGCTTTTTAGAAGATCATCAAACAGTAAATATTCATATAAAAATTGATACTGGAATGGGTAGGATTGGAATAAGAACTTGTGAAGAAGTAAAAGCTATTGAGGATTTTGTAAAACAAGATACACGATTCCAAATAGAAGGGGTTTATACCCATTTTGCTACGGCAGATGAATTAGACAACTCCTACTTACATGAACAGCAAAAGAAGTTCGAGGAAATCCTAACATCCTTTCAAGAAACACCAAAAATCATTCATTGTAGTAATAGTGCAGCAGCTTTGAGATTTCCGTTTGCCTTATGGAATGCCGTAAGAATCGGAATTGCGATGTACGGCTTAACTCCGTCATTAGAAATTGAGTATCTCTTACCTTTTTCCTTAAAAGAAGCATTTAGTCTCCATTCACGGATTGTCCACGTGAAAAAGCTGCAAAAAGGCGAAAAAGTGAGTTATGGGATAACTTATGAATCAACAGAGGAGGAGTGGATAGGAACTCTGCCTATTGGTTATGCAGATGGCTGGATTCGGAAATTGCAAGGGCAAGAAGTTCTCGTAGATGGAATAAGAGCCCCGATAGTCGGGAGAATTTGTATGGACCAATGCATGATTAAGCTCCCTCATTATGTTCCTGTTGGAACTAAGGTAACATTAATTGGTGAGCAACCCGAAGAAAGAATATCTTCAAATGAAATTGCTAAAAAGCTAGATACGATTAATTATGAGGTACCATGTATTATTTCGAACCGAGTACCTAGGATCTACATTCAATCAGGTAAGGTGGTTGAATTACAAAATTCATTGTTAAGTTATGATTAAATCTTTCTTGAAAATGCCTGTTTTATAGGGGAATTCTTAAATAGACTTTCCAGAAGGCAAGAATAATGTTATTATTAAAAATGGTAAGTACAATGGTGTGTAGTGACGGTGGAGGTGTATGTTTGTGTCTGAATCCAGCGCAACAACGGAAATCTTAGTGGAATTGCCACAACATCTTTTAAATGAGTTAGATGGTTTTGTTAAACAAGAAAATGTAAACAGAAGCGAACTCATCTATCAAGCAACGAAAATGTATTTGCGCGAGCGGAAAAAGAGACAAATTCGTGAAGCTATGAGACGAGGCTACATGGAAATGGCGAAACTTAACTTAACGATTGCATCGGAAGCTTTCCTTGCAGAGTACGAAGCGGAACACACAGTAGAACGTCTAGTTAGCGGAGGATAACCCGTTGAATGTAAAGCGTGGTGACGTATATTTTGCGGACCTATCCCCAGTTGTTGGTTCTGAACAAGGCGGCGTCCGACCTGTACTTGTCATCCAAAACGACATCGGGAATCGGTTTAGTCCCACAGTCATTGTTGCAGCGATTACAGCTCAAATTCAAAAGGCAAAGCTGCCAACCCATGTTGAAATTGATGCGAAACGTTATGGTTTTGAACGAGATTCTGTCATTCTTTTAGAACAAATTCGTACAATTGATAAGCAGAGGTTAACGGATAAGATTACTCATCTCGATGACGAAATGATGGAGAAAGTGGATGAAGCCTTACAAATAAGCTTAGGTCTCATCGAGTTTTAAATGAAAATACGCTGCTCTTAACAAGAGAGCGTTTTTTATACATATTATAAAAAAAATACTGGTGTATCTGCAAAAGACAGGCAAATTGGCTTGTCTTTTTAATTTTCACCCATTTTTTGGTACAATGATAAAGTACAGTTTTTAAAAGAGTTGGAGGTTTGGAAAATTGGAACAAACCATTGAGAAGAAAGAACTATTACTAAAGCAGATTGCGAATGAACAAAGCCTATCATTGAAACAAGTAAATAATGTGATTGACTTATTAGAGGATGGTAACACAGTTCCTTTTATAGCACGTTACCGTAAAGAGGCAACTGGTGCGCTAGATGAGGTTCAGATCCGTGATATAAGCGAAAGATGGCAGTACATACAGAACCTTGAACAACGAAAAGAAGAAGTTGTAAGAATCATTGGCGAACAAGGAAAACTGACAGATGAACTACATAAACAAATCGTTAAAGCGACGAAGTTACAGGAAGTGGAAGATCTTTATCGTCCATATAAACAGAAGAAGCGAACTCGAGCAACGATTGCTAAAGAAAAAGGATTAGAACCACTGGCAGAATGGCTGATGACATTTCCTTCCTCAGGTAATGTAGAAGAAAAGGCACAAGAATATATTTCGACCGAAAATGAAGTTACGAGTCTTGAAGAGGCTCTTGGAGGAGCGAAGGATATCATCGCAGAATGGATATCTGACGATGCAGACAGTCGTAAGTGGATTCGTCATGAAACATTTAAAAATGGTTCCATTGAAACAAATGTGAAAGATGTAGAGAAGGATGAAAAGAAAATTTACGAAATGTATTACCAATATGAAGAGCCGATTTCTAAAATAGTCCCTCACCGTGTCCTAGCTTTAAACCGAGGTGAAAAAGAGGAAGTATTAAGAGTATTGGTTAAACCACCGCTAGAATCTGTATTAAACTTTTTATCGAAAAAATGGACGAAAGATTTTAATTCCATTTCAGCAAAAATAGTAATTGAAGCGATTGAAGATAGTTATAAGCGCTTGATTCAACCTTCTATTGAGAGAGAAATTCGAAATGAACTAACAGAAAAAGCAGAAGGACAAGCTATCCATATTTTTTCTGAAAATTTAAGGAAGCTATTATTGCAACCACCATTAAAAGGAAAGATTGTTCTTGGAGTTGACCCAGCATACCGTACAGGATGCAAACTGGCAGTTGTAGATGATACTGGGAAGGTTCTTAAAATTGATGTGATTTATCCGCATCCTCCAGTTTCGAAAACAGAAGCAGCGAAACAAAAAACTTTAGACATTATTAAGGAATTTGATGTCGAAATGGTTGCAATCGGAAACGGGACGGCCTCAAGAGAAACAGAACAATTTATTGCAGAATTATTAAAAGAGGTAAAGAAAGAAGTATACTACTTAATTGTCAATGAAGCGGGAGCAAGTGTGTATTCTGCATCTGATCTAGCTAGGGAAGAGTTTCCGGACTTTAAGGTCGAAGAACGAAGTGCGGTTTCCATTGCACGAAGATTACAGGACCCATTAGCGGAATTAGTGAAAATTGATCCGAAATCCGTTGGGGTCGGTCAGTATCAGCACGATGTATCTCAAAAGAAATTATCGGATTCCTTAACCTTTGTAGTAGAAACAGCGGTTAACCAGGTTGGGGTAAATGTTAATACGGCTTCTTCTTCCTTATTACAATATGTAGCGGGACTGTCGAAAACGGTCGCCAATAATATTGTGAAAAAGCGTGAAGAGGAAGGCAAGTTCGTAAAGCGGGATCAATTAAAGAAAATTCCTCGTCTCGGGGCAAAAACATATGAACAAGCAATTGGGTTTTTACGCGTTATTGATGGAAAGGAACCGCTTGACCGAACAGGAATTCATCCTGAAAATTACAGTGTAGTCAAAGAATTGTTGAAAAAGTATGGTTTTACGACAAAGGATTTGGGGACAGAGAAGCTGCGAGATGCTTTACAATTGATAGACTTAAAGTCTGTGTCATCCGAGCTTTCGATTGGAGAGCTTACTTTAAAGGATATTATTGATGCTCTAGTCAGACCTGAACGCGATCCGCGTGATGAATTACCAACGCCTTTATTAAAAAAGGACGTCCTGCAACTGGACGATTTAAAACAAGGGATGGAGTTACAAGGTACAGTGCGAAATGTCGTAGATTTTGGTGCATTTGTAGACATCGGTGTAAAACAAGATGGTCTTGTCCATATCTCCAAATTAACGAAACGATTTGTTAAGCACCCTTTAGACATAGTCTCTGTAGGCGATATCGTTACTGTATGGGTAGATTCGGTAGATAAGCAAAAGGGACGAGTATCATTAACCATGTTAGCTCCGAATGAATAAAGTAAAATATTTAACAGTGGGGACGAATTAACCCCACTGTTTTTAATATTAAGAACTATTCTTTTTTCTGTAAAAAAACCAGCATTGATTTAATAGTTTTATTTGGTATCGATTTTTTTCAAGAAAAGCTTTTTTTATCTGTTTTTGAAACCACGTAGGCATGAAGAGGAACCCTCCTTAACTAAGAACAAAAAACAAATTGGTACCTTAATTCTATGCTATAATAGTTTGTCATGTTCATGTTAAAGGGAGGAAACGGTATGACCGATGAGGAATTACAATCATTAGTTGAAAAAATCTCACTTCAGTTTTTTCAAAAGCCGTTTCGTCATCTAGCCGTATTTAATTCAAGGTTAAAAACAACGGGTGGAAGGTATCTTTTGCAAACTCACAATATCGAAATAAATAAAAGATATTATGAGCAGTTAGGTGAACAGGAACTAATTGGAATCATCAAACATGAACTTTGTCACTATCATCTTCATTTAGAAAAGAAGGGCTATATGCATCAAGACAAAGATTTTAAGAATTTGATGTTGCAGGTTGGTGCACCCCGATTTTGTGGGCAGCTTCCTGATCGTCCGGAAACAAATCGAAGTCTAAAAGTTTATGTCTATTCTTGTTCAAGATGTTCTCTCGTTTTTAAAAGGAAAAGAGCTGTGAATATTCAAAAATATGTATGTGGAAAATGTAAGGGGAAGTTAAAAAAAGTAACGGTGTTGACAAACAAATAGTTTACCTGTTAAACTCAGATTCCGTTAACTTTTTTGAAGTAGACTCTTGATAGTAAATGTTTTATTTTGAGTGAATGTAAAGGATGATTTTTACTTATTGACATTCAAGAAAGTCGTTCTTATAATATAAAGAGTCGATAACGGGAAGCAAAGTATTTTTCGACAAAGCTAGAATTATTCCGCAGTAGCTCAGTGGTAGAGCATTCGGCTGTTAACCGAACGGTCGTAGGTTCGAGTCCTACCTGCGGAGCCATTATGGGGAAGTACTCAAGAGGCTGAAGAGGCGCCCCTGCTAAGGGTGTAGGTCGGGTAACCGGCGCGAGGGTTCAAATCCCTCCTTCTCCGCCATATCATTATGGCCCATTGGTCAAGCGGTTAAGACACCGCCCTTTCACGGCGGTAACACGGGTTCGAATCCCGTATGGGTCATACAAAAGTTTTAAATTTTGTTCTTGTAACAAAATAACTCAGCGACTCTTAGATATCTAACGAGTCGCTGAAATTTCTCTAGGTCCCGTGGTGTAGCGGTTAACATGCCTGCCTGTCACGCAGGAGATCGCGGGTTCGATTCCCGTCGGGACCGCCATTTATATCTTATTATTGGGCTATAGCCAAGCGGTAAGGCATCGCACTTTGACTGCGACATGCGTTGGTTCAAATCCAGCTAGCCCAGCCATTTTATTACGAGCCATTAGCTCAGTTGGTAGAGCAACGAGCGATTCAACGATGAATATGCTACGAGTTGTACACGCCGAGCCGCTTCTTGGATTACTACCTGAGGCGGGGACATCTTAGATGCCCGAATACGAGAAGTAAACTTTATTCAGCAGTAATATTATTACGAGCCATTAGCTCAGTTGGTAGAGCATCTGACTTTTAATCAGAGGGTCGAAGGTTCGAGTCCTTCATGGCTCACCATTTTTTAAAAAATAATGCGGGTGTGGCGGAATTGGCAGACGCACCAGACTTAGGATCTGGCGCCGCAAGGCGTGGGGGTTCGACTCCCTTCACCCGCACCAATTATTAACACTTGTAAATTGATCATTAATTTGTTATCATAATAAATGTTCTTATTTTATAAAATGCGGTCGTGGCGGAATGGCAGACGCGCTAGGTTGAGGGCCTAGTGGGGGCAACCCCGTGGAGGTTCAAGTCCTCTCGGCCGCACCAAAAAAAATAAAATAAAAAACATGTTGACATTCACAACTTAAAAATGTTATTATGATTAAGTCGCTTTTAGAGAATATGCGCCCGTAGCTCAATTGGATAGAGTGTCTGACTACGGATCAGAAGGTTATGGGTTCGACTCCTTTCGGGCGCGCCATTTAATCGGGAAGTAGCTCAGCTTGGTAGAGCACTTGGTTTGGGACCAAGGGGTCGCAGGTTCGAATCCTGTCTTCCCGACCAGTAGAATTTAAACTTTATAATGCGGGTGTAGTTTAGTGGTAAAACCTCAGCCTTCCAAGCTGATGTTGTGAGTTCGATTCTCATCACCCGCTCCAACTATTGTTCTTTGAAAACTAAACAACCAAACGTTAACAAATAAAAAACTTCTATCATAGAAGTAAGCCAGAGTAAACTTTATGAGCTAATCAAACACTTTATTGGAGAGTTTGATCCTGGCTCAGGACGAACGCTGGCGGCGTGCCTAATACATGCAAGTCGAGCGAATCTTTGGGTGCTTGCACCCATTGGTTAGCGGCGGACGGGTGAGTAACACGTGGGCAACCTGCCTGTAAGACTGGGATAACTTCGGGAAACCGGAGCTAATACCGGATAATCCTTTTCCTCACATGAGGGGAAGCTGAAAGATGGCGCAAGCTATCACTTACAGATGGGCCCGCGGCGCATTAGCTAGTTGGTGAGGTAACGGCTCACCAAGGCGACGATGCGTAGCCGACCTGAGAGGGTGATCGGCC
>NZ_JBHUJX010000002.1:0-18454 GCF_042683745.1 Bacillus sp. CGMCC 1.16607 | reverse complement strand
GCCTTTAATATCTTCAATTTTTCCTCTACAGGATAAGCCCTTTTAGACAAAATAAATACTCCCCTTGAGTAAACAGATTTTTATTTTTTAATCTGTCTACTTAAAGGGGAGCATATCAAGGTACTAAAAAGGGGGATTTTTTAAGTTAGGTGCTCTTACGATCTATCTTAATTAATAAAAATGAACAAAGTATGAATAAAAAATGAACAGATCATTAAATTTAATTTTTCTATATACTAATTGTCACGATTAAGAGATTATATGTTAAAATAGTTTTAATATTAAGAATTGCTAGTTAGAATTATAATTATTTTTTGAGGTGTATTTTAATGAAAAAAGTAATATCGATTTTTACAGTAATGCTGACACTTTCGATTCTATCAGCATGTTCAGACGATGAATCTAAAGTGAAGGACAAGAACATCGAGCAAGTTGAAACAGAAGAAGAGGCACAGGCAATTGAGGAAATAGAGGCTATTGCAAATGAGGCAGAAGAAAGCTCGACTGGAGAAGAATTTCAATTAGAAGATAAAGAAGAGTACAATCAAATTTTCAAGATTTTCCTCGATAAAAAAATGGAAGATTCGTTTAGGAAATTAGTTGGAAAAGATCTAGATATTTTTCGTGTAACATTCCGACAAATTACTCCGATTCCTACTGAAAGTGATGATGTTTATGCTTTCCATGGATATATGCCTGGTTTAGAAGGTGTAGCAGAAGGAGTAGTTATTTTTGATGGATCCGGAAAAATGTGGGCTGCTACTTCGGAAGGTGAAAAAGTGAATTTTTACTATACCGATGAAAATGAAAAACATCATCCAATTATAGAAGATTGGAGACAAAGCTTTTTTAATGGTAGTGAGGTTGTATATAAGGGAATCAATTCCTAGTAATAAATTTCTAACGCCGAAAGTGATTGTAACGATGAACTTTTGGCGTTTTTTAAATGTGCTATTAGTGAAAAGTTATAGTGCTTTATCCCCAAAGTTATCTACTTAAGAAAGTTATGTTTTATAGTGTTCTATAAGGTTATGCACAGTATCAACAGAGTTATCCTCAAAATTATTCACATTTTTATTAACAAAACCCTTTGATTTATCAACAGATATTTATTAGTTATTCACAGGAACTGTAGATTAAGTTAGAAGCAGGAGGGGTGTCCTGCTTCTGATTATTTTATTTATTCCGATTTCCTTGTACCCGCTGATTCGCTGCATTTGCTCTTGCTAAAGCTTCTAAATCCGCTTGGTCAGCAAGCTCGCGTGAGAATTCTTCATCGACGCCATCTGTTTTCATGTTTTTTGGAACTTGTGGGAGGCTTGCTTTGTTTTTATCGCGTTTGTTATGACTATTATGTCTGCCCATTCAATACAATCCCCTTTCAAAACAATAAAGTACGAAAGCAATTCTGCTTTCGTACTTTATTGTTTGTTGAATCAAAGAAATTATGAGGGAGTTGATCACATACTTTTATTTTTGTAATTTCCAGCCCGATCGGCTCTCTTAAACTCCCTTGCGTATGTAACAGCCTGCATACTACTTAAATTACTTTTCACTTTATCTTTTTTATTTTTTGACATAACGAATGAACCCTTCCTTTCGTTTCAAATATTGGAAATCGAATTTTTTGGATTACAGTCCATATTTTTGCCCTAAAAGGAAAGGGATAAACCGTTATTTTTGATAAATATTTTTTAAAGCAATCTCCAAAGTGGGAAATAGAAAGGTAAATCCATTCTCTAATAATTTCCTTGGCAATACCTTTTGCCCTTCTAACATAAGTATGCTCATTTCACCTAGTAATAATTTTAATGCAGTTTCAGGGGTGGGAATCCAATGTGGGCGACCTAATACTTGGCTTAAAATTTTGCCGAATTCATTCATCTGAACGGGATTAGGTGAAATAAAATTAACAGGTCCTGTGACTGATTCGTTATGGATCACGAAGTTAATGGCATGTACGACGTCCTCAATATGAATCCAAGAAATCCATTGATTCCCTTTACCAAGCTTTCCCCCAGCATATAATTGATAGGGAAGCGCCATTTTCGGCAAGGCTCCACCCTTTTTATCAAGGACAATGCCAAAGCGACAAAGTACAGTCCTGACACCTAGAGCTTCAGCTTTCATAGCTAATGATTCCCACTGCTTAACCGTCTTTGATAAGAAATCGTCACCAATACTATTACTTTCTTCTGTAAATATTGCTGTATTAGAAGTCCCATAGTAACCAATCGCACTTGCATTAATAAGAACTTTTGGTTTTACGTTTAAGCGTCCAATCAATGAGAGAAGTTCAGTTGTTGCCTTAAGTCGGCTTTGTAAAATTCTAGACTTTCTATTTTTATTCCAACGCCCACTATTAATGGATTCTCCCGCTAAATTAATGAAAATATCAGCTCCTTCAATAAAAGGTTCTGGTTTACTATAATCATTCAACCATTCGATATATTTTACATTCGTATTCGTTTTTTGTTGGCGGCTAAGGATATATACGTCATCTCCATTTTTCAGAAAATAATCACTAAGCGCTTTTCCAACAAATCCAGAACCACCAGCAATGATAACTTTCAAAAATATTCCCCCTTTTTTCAAGCCGTTTTATTCATTATATAATTAATTTCTTCCAAAAATATGCTAAATTGGACTAGAGGTGAAATAAATGGTTATAATTACGAAAATCACCACTCAAAAGAAGCAATCAGATCGATATAATGTGTATGTCAATGATGGCGATGGTGAAAAGTATGCCTTTAGTGTGGATGAAGATGTACTCATTAAATATTCTTTAAAAAAAGGGTTAGAGTTAGATGAGTTTACACAATTCGAAGTTCTTTATCAGGATACTGTTCGGAAAGCATTAAGCATAGCAATTCAATATTTAGCGTTAAGAATGCGGTCTGAAAAAGAAGTGAAGGATTATTTAAAGCTGAAAGATATAGAAGATCCTGTTATTCAAGAGGTTATACATAGACTTTATAACTTGAAATACATAAATGACAATGAATTTGCTATTGCCTACGTTCGAACACAAATAAATACAACGGATAAAGGTCCAAATGTAGTGAAGATGGAATTAAAAGAAAAAGGCATTGAAACAATGATTGTAGATCATGTGATGGAGGAATTTTCATATAATCTACAATTATCTAAAGTATTGAAGCTCTGCCAAAAAGCGCTAAATAAAAAGCGTAATGATTCCCAGTATATTTTTGAACAGAAATTGAAACAAGCATTGCTTCGAAAAGGATATACCTTATCAGTCATTGATGAAGCGTTAAGAGAGTGGAAAAAAGACATGAATGATGAAACTGGCGATCATGAGGCTATTATAAAGCAAGGGGAAAAGGCAATAAAGAATTACGGGGATAATAAACAAAAAGTAAAACAATTTCTTTATCGGAAAGGTTTTTCAATGGATGAAATTGAAGATTATTTAAATCGACTGGAACATTAGGAATTCCAGTCGATTAGTTTTATTTATTTTCTATAACGATTGATTCATCATTGATTTGTGAATAGATAATTTCTGCAATTTCTTTTGGGGAACGTAGTCTAGTCGTATCTTTAATATGATCACTGTTTTCCCAAAAAGGTGTGTCCATACCACCCATATAAACGGCAGTAAACTTTATATTTGTATTTTCATATTCTTTTTGTAGGCTTTCTGTAAAGCCCCTTACTGCATATTTACTTGCGACATAAACCGCTTCATGCACCTTACCACGTAAGCCTGCTGTGGAAATGATATTGATTATATGACCTGAGCCTTGTTTTTCAAGTATTGGTAAAGCAGCCCTTGTCACATATATCGTTCCAAAAATATTTGTTTCCATCATTTCTACAATTTCATGCTCATCCATTTTAATAAATGGTCCAAAATGCCCGATTCCTGCATTGTTAATAATTCCGTAAAAAGTATAATGTTCACTCAAATGCTTGATCTTTTCAGAAATGTCCTGGTAGGAGCGAATATCAGATTGGATGACATCAGCATGTCCACCAAATTGTTCAATTTCAGTTTTGACAGTTTGTAATTTATCCTGTGAACGACCTAATAAAAAAATATGATAATTTTTTTGTGAAAATAATAATGCCAATTCTCTACCTAAACCTGAACCTGCTCCCGTAATTAACAATGCCTTCACCTGCATTCTCCTTTCAACCTGTCCATATTTTTATTATACTAAAAGAAAAGCGGAAGCGTCCGTTTAGCGCACGACAGGACTGGTCCGCTCCTTAATCTAGCTGCGGCTTCTAGCCCCTCGAGGTCATAAGCCACTCCTGACAAGAAGGTAAAAGCAACCTTCTTGTCAGGACCGTTTTATGCTTGTCGGGGCTGTACAGTCGCCTCGCTTTTTGAATCATGAGATAAAGGAAACACGAAGAGCGATAGTGATTCGATGTTGACTTATCGTAAGGAGGAGAGGGCCAGTACACTAGTCGCTGGATGCTTGGAGCTAGACTATTTTCAAAGTCCAAAAAAGTTTTCTTATCAAGATAAATACCATAAAAGGGGTAGGGAATCATGCAACAAGAAAAAAGATACAGCCAAATGTCAGCGTATGAGTTGCAGCAAGAAATTTCTCAACTGAATGAGAAAGCTAGAAAAGCTGAACAAATGGGGATGGTAAATGAATTTGCTGTCTTAGAAAGAAAAGCGATTATGGCTAAAGCATATTTAATCAACCCAGATACGATAAAAGAAAATGAAATGTATGAAATTGAAGGAGATCCAGGCAGCTATTTTAAAGTTCAATATTTAAATGGTGTATTTGCATGGGGGTTTCGCTTAAGTGGAAAAGGAGAAGAAGAAGCACTTCCCATTTCCATGCTAAAAGAACTTAAATCATAGGGACCCCCTTTGAAAGGGAGTCCTTATTATTCGATTACATTTAAAATAGCTCAGGTGTATCCCCTTTACGAGTTGATGAGGCTCTCATTCGCTCCCCAGGGTGTGTGTTGATTGTCCCATTTGCTCGTGTAGATGCGTATTCAGACTTTGCTCGCGGTTCACCATCAAATTTATGTTTTCCAGGGAAGTTATTTTCTTTATTACGCATGTCGTTTCCTCCTATTAATTAGGATCAGAACGTAAGAAACAAAGATGGTTCAATGCTACTCACGTATGATTATTATTGGTTAATAAGTATTAGGCTATGAAATACAATCATTGGTATTAGGGGTGATTTTTGTGATGAATAATCAAGAAAGGCTTATCCAACTGTTACTTGAGAAAAAATAACCAATTAACGGTAATGCAGGCAAGGACTTGGGTGGAGCTTTTGTGGGAAGACTTTGAGTCCACCCATGCCAAAGCGGGAAGAGAATATTTAGGCCCAGAAATGACAGAGAAAATCGTCCGTCAGTGGATTCAATATTATGGAGAAAAACTACACGAATTTGTTGCTAACAATCCCAAATATAAACACCTACTAAACAATAACACATTACCGCATTAAAGCAGCGGGGGTCAGTCCCCCGCTGCTTTAATGCGGTAATGGAAGATGATTAATTGGGAAGGATGCTGAGTTTTTTACGAAGTTTTTCTTCGCTGAAGATCCATCCTGTGTAGGAGCTTATAATTTTATAATTTGGATTTAATTTAACTACCGCTACGAATGGATAATGTCCATTGCTTCGATATCTGAGATCGATAAATCTAACCTCATAATGATCATTAAATTCATCAATTTCCCATCGGTAGACAGGTGAAAATGAAAGGAAGGCAGAAAGATTTTTATCTTTTTTTGCTGCTTCAAGAATAGCGTTTTTTGGAACTTCAATTCTTTCAAACTCATCTAAAATTTCCACTTGATTTCTAGACGAACGCCCAACATAAAAATTGGATTCACTTATAGCAGCAATACGCCAAACATGAAATTTCATCGTTGGAGCAATGATGATTTCCTGCGCATCAGGGATTATTTCTTTCACTTTACATCTAACATTTTTCTGTGCTTGGAATCGAAAAATGTAATAGAAAAAAATGACGGCATAAACAGCTATAAATGTATAACCAGGATGTGCACCGAATGCCCAAATGAATAATCCAACGACATGAATCGCAAAAATAAACGGATCAAAAGTGTTAATAACCCCTAATGCGACCCATTTCGACGAAAAAGGTCTTAGTGCTTGTGTCCCGTAAGCATTAAAAATGTCGACAAATACGTGCAGGAAAACAGCGATAAATGTCCAAATCCATAAGTGGAGCAAATTTGCAGTAGGGAATAAAGGATAGAGTACCGCTATTATTCCTATTGGCCAAAGAAGAACCGCTGGAATCGAGTGGGTCACTCCCCGATGATTCCGAATATAAATCGCATTATTTCTTAACTTTAACACCGTATCAATATCCGGAGCCTGAGAACCTACTATTGTGGCAATTAACACACTAGTTGCGGTTGCCGTGTGATCTGCGACAACAGGATCTAATGTAGCTAATCCACCTAATGCGAGCCCCATTACAACGTGAGTACCAGTATCCAAAAGGGGTGCCCTCCTTTAGTGGGATAATTTCATACTTGTCACCGATCTATATTATGGTTTAGTCTAGGGAGATGGAATAATGAACACACAAATACAAATGGTCATTCAGTATGAAGTGAATGAATCTTCTTATTCACAATATAAAATAGCGATTCGTCAAGTTCTTTCTGAATTGCCTACATTTGAAGCAGACCAAATTCAAGTTAACACTTCTAAAAATAAAGTAGTCGAAACTTTCATATTACCGACCGAATCACACTATTATGCCCTAAAAAAATTACGAACATCCAAAAACCATTCTATTTTTGGATGTTTAGATCCTCATATAAAAGGTGGATTACAACAAATTGGATTTTATGGAATAAAAAAGACTCGATAAATTTATATTTCCCATTCAAAGGATCTTTTACATCTTGGAGGAGCAAAATGTCTAATCAATTAATGGAAAATTTACAGAAGGTATTTATTAATGATTTTCAGGCTGATTTAATTGGCTGGTATTCTAAAGAAAAGAGAGATCTACCTTGGCGAAAGGAAAGAGACCCTTATCGAATATGGGTATCAGAAATTATGCTTCAGCAAACTCGAGTAGATACTGTAATTCCTTACTACGAAAATTTTATGAATCAATTCCCATCATTAAATGATTTTGCAAACGCCGACGAGGAAAAAATATTAAAAGCTTGGGAAGGTCTTGGATATTATTCGCGAGTGAGAAACTTACAAAGTGCTTGTAAGGAAGTTCAAGAAAAATATGACGGAGTCGTTCCCAATACACCTAAAGAAATAGCAGGACTTAAAGGGATCGGTCCTTATACAGCGGGCGCGGTATTAAGTATTGCGTATGGCGTTCCAGAACCTGCAGTTGATGGAAATGTGATGAGGGTATTATCAAGAATTTTATCGATTTATGAGGATATTGCTAAATCTTCAACGCGAAAAATTTTTGAAGAAGCTGTTCGCAAATTGATTTCTCATGAGAATCCGTCTTATTTTAACCAGGCGTTAATGGAATTAGGTGCATTAATTTGTACGCCTACCTCACCATCGTGTTTATTATGCCCTGTTAGGGAACATTGTAGCGCTTTTGAAAATGGGACACAAAGAGAATTGCCTGTGAAAACGAAAAAAACAAAACAAAAAGATGTCATGCTAGTAGCGGGGATTATGACAGATCCAATGGGGAGAATTTTAATTCATAAGCGGCCTGAGAGTGGTCTACTGGCAAGTCTTTGGGAATTTCCTAATTTTGAAGTTCAATCGGAAAGAACGAAAAATGTGTTTCTTGAACAATTAAAGCAAGAGTATAATATAACGGGAGAAATTAATGAAAAACTTGGTCAAATCGAGCATGTATTTTCACATTTGAAATGGCATATACAAGTGTATTCTGGGAAAATTGTTTCCAACGTGATAGAAAATCCTTACTTGAAACTAGTTTCACTTGATGAATTGGATTCTTTTGCATTTCCCGTTTCCCATCAAAAGATGCTCCAGCAATTTTTAGAATTCAGAAATGAAGGGCTATCTCTGTGAGGAGAAGCCCTTATTAAATTTAATCAAAAGAAAGCTCCGATAGATTTGTATTATGCGGCAGGTTATCATTTAATCCACCTCTACGCATAATTTCTTTCACTATTTCACGATGAATTGTCTGTCCCTCACTATTTAAATATGGAACGACCTGTTGTAAAGAATGATGAAAATAAGCCAGTTCATTTATATCCCAATCTGTTTTTGACATCATTGAAAGCTCTGTCATATCGCGGCCACTATACATTATATTTCATCTCCTCTTAAAAAAATTATGTCTTATTACCCACCTATATTTTCCTATCTCTAATTGTCATCTATACATGAAAAAGCTAAAATGAAAAGAAAAGTTTAGAAAGGAATCAATACATATGACACAAAAAGTTGCACTTATTACTGGAAGTAGTAGAGGGATTGGAAAGGCGACAGCACTTCGTCTTGCTAAAGAAGGATATGATATTGTCATAAATTATGCTCGCAGCAAAAGTGCTGCCATTGAAGTGGCAAATGAAATTGAAGCATTGGGAAGAAAAGTATTAATTGTAAAAGCGAATGTCGGAGACGTTGAGAAAATTAAACAAATGTTTACTCAAATTGATGAAACCTATGGAAGGTTAGATATTTTTGTCAGCAATGCGGCTTCAGGTGTACTTCGACCTGCAATGGAATTAGAAGAGTCGCATTGGGATTGGACAATGAATATCAATAGCAAGGCTTTATTATTTTGTGCCCAAGAAGCAGCGAAGTTAATGGAGAAAAATGGCGGAGGAAAAATTGTAAGTATTAGTTCGCTTGGATCCATTCGTTATTTGAAAAACTACACGACTGTCGGAGTATCAAAAGCTGCGTTAGAAGCATTGACTCGCTACTTAGCAGTTGAACTTGCACCGAAGAATATTATTGTTAACGCTATCTCTGGTGGGGCTGTGGATACCGAAGCATTGACGCATTTTCCAAACAGAGATGAATTGTTAACAGAGGCAAAGGAAAAAACACCTGCAGGACGTATGGTGGAAATTGATGATATGGTCAATACGGTCATGTTTCTTTTATCAGAAGAGGCAAGCATGATTAGAGGACAGACCATTATTGTTGACGGGGGCATTTCGCTTTTAGTGTAATAAAATTTTTAAAAAATATTTTGGATAATCTCCTTCACAAACGGTTAAATTAATCTTCGTGGAGGTGATAACGATGGCAAATTTTAATCAAAAGCCTAATAAAACACAAGCTGGAACAAATATTCAAGAAGTAAGACAACAAAATGCTCAAGCTGGTGCTGGATCTGCTGGTGCATTTGGCACTGAATTCGCAAGTGAAACAAATGCAGCGGAAGTAAGAGCTCAAAACGCTCGTTCTGCTAGTGGTGGTGCTGGCGCTGGAGCTGCAGGAGCAGCTGGCGGACAGTTTGGTGCTGAGTTCGCTAGCGAAACAGACGCAGCAGAAGTAAGAAAACAAAACCAACAATCACAAGCAAACAAAGCAAAAAACTCCGGTAACTTTGGACAACAATAATTGAAAAGAAAGTGCCCTAACTTCGATAGGGTGCTTTCTTTTTGTTTAATCCAGCTACAGCGCCTATCCCCGAAGTACAGGATGTACAAGTGTCGACAATGCGACAGGACGTCGCGCTATTGTCGACCTCGAGGTCAAAAGCCAAGCCAAGAATGAAGTCAAAGAACGCCTTCTTTCTTGGCTTGGTTTTTGCTTGTCGGGACTGATCGAGGCGCTTCCGCTTTTTGTGCATTCGACAAAACTTCTTTAATCTCAACATAACTAGTCAAAGGAGTCCTCCCTCATTTAACGAATACATACTATAACCAATAAATTAGAGGCGGTGCGACATATGAATCAATTTAACCGTTTAGTATCTGAACAGATGAAAACAATGGAAAAGCTCTTATTTATTCAAGCAGAAATAGAGAGGTGCCAAGAAATTGAAGAGGAATTAATCGCACTTCAGAAGGAAACGGAACTTGGAAGTGTACAGGATGAAATAACACGGATGAAAGAAGAGTTAAAAGATATTCAGCAGGTGTTTGAAAGTCAAACAGAGGAAGTCATCCGATCATACCAAACAATTGATTTAACAACCGTTTCGTAGTTTATAAGAAAAAATTCAATAAATTATGTAGAGTCATTGAAATTTCAATGGCTCTTTAGTTTTAAATTCTTTGTACAACCGTTATAATAATAGAAAAAAGAATCGTACTTTGTTGCCTATGTTCTTTTAAGAAAGAATTGTCTAGCACAAGCGGCCTAGCCCCTCGAGGTCATAAGCCAATCCGTCGATAAGGTTAGAGAGCAACCTTCTCGCCGGCTTGTCTTAT
Source organism: Bacillus sp. CGMCC 1.16607 (assembly GCF_042683745.1). NCBI lineage: Bacteria > Bacillati > Bacillota > Bacilli > Caryophanales > Bacillaceae > Bacillus > Bacillus sp. CGMCC 1.16607. The sequence continues at coordinate 8,099 of NZ_JBHUJX010000002.1, read as the reverse complement.
GCTTGTCGGGGCTTACAAGAGCGCTTTCGCTTTTCGTGGTATCAAAAGTTCCGAAATGAAAGTAGGGGAAATGTAATGGGCGTTCCCACAGAAGGAGAACCAATACAAATTCATAGCTATAAACATAACGGGCACATCCATCGCATTTGGGAGGAGACAACTGTTTTAAAAGGGTCAGAAACTCTTGTTATTGGAGGGAACGATCGAACGATTGTGACAGAATCAGATGGAAGAACGTGGATCACAAGGGAACCAGCGATTTGTTACTTTCATTCCCAATATTGGTTTAACATTATTGGCATGATTCGTGAAGATGGCATCTATTATTACTGTAATATAAGCTCTCCATTTATTTACGATGGAGAGGCACTTAAATATATTGATTATGATTTAGATATTAAAGTGTACCCAGATATGACCTTCCATCTCCTTGATGAAGATGAATACGAGCGCCATCGCCGTGAAATGAAATATCCAGAAGTAATTGACCAAATTTTAAAAAGGAATGTCGAAAAACTAATCAGATGGATTCGTCAACGTAAAGGTCCATTTGCACCAGATTTTATTGATACCTGGTATGAAAGATATCTAACATATAGACGATAATTCAGATTCCGACTAAATATTCGGTATGAGAGATATCTTGCATAGAAATGATCGGACAGATCATTATGTCACAATTGGAAAAATTGCCTGTTGAATCGTTCAACAGGTTTCTTAAATTTATGAAAATAGAAGGTGTAAAGTTGGAAAGTATTCGAAGATATCTTCATTTTGTCAAACCATATCGTTGGCAAATTATTGGAACGATTATCATCGGAATTATAAAATTCGCTATTCCATTAATGATTCCAATGCTAATCAAATATGTTATTGATGACATTGTTAGTAGTGTAGACCTTACGAAAACGGAAAAAATGGACAAATTAGTCTGGATTATGATCATTATGCTTGTCATCTTTGTCGTTATTCGGCCACCTATTGAATATTATCGTCAATACTTTGCACAATGGACTTCGAGCAAAATACTGTACGATATTCGGGATAAGCTATTTAATCATATTCAAAAACTTAGTTTTAAATATTACTCAAACACTAGATCGGGAGAAATTATCTCTAGAGTGATTAACGATGTGGAACAGACGAAGACATTCGTTGTTACAGGCTTGATGAATTTATGGTTAGATGTGGCAACGATCTTTATTGCCATTGCCATTATGTTTACAATGAATGTGAAATTAACTATCGTTTCCATCGTTCTTTTTCCTTTATATGCGTTTTCTGTTAGATATTTTTTCGGTAATTTACGAAGGTTAACGAAGGCGCGCTCACAAGCGTTGGCAGAGGTGCAAAGTTATTTACATGAACGGGTACAAGGCATGCCTGTTGTCAAAAGCTTTGCCATCGAAGATTATGAGCAAGTTCAATTTGCGAAGCAAAATCGTAACTTTTTAGATAAGGCGATTGACCATACAAAATGGAATGCGAAATCATTTTCAGTAGTTAACACGATTACTGACATCGCACCGCTTCTTGTCATTGGTTTTTCTGCTTATCAAGCCATTCATGGGCAATTATCTATCGGAACGATGATCGCTTTTATTGCTTATATTGACAAACTTTATAACCCATTAAGAAGATTAGTGAATTCATCTACTAGCATTACACAATCGCTTGCTTCTATGGATCGTGTATTTGAATTTATCGATGTAGCCTACGATATTGAAGATGCACCGAATGCGAGATCTTGTCAAAATGTTAAAGGTAATATTACCTTCGATAATGTCAGCTTTGCTTATAATGAAGCAGATGACTCAGTTTTAAAAAATATTAATTTAGAAGTTAAAAAAGGAGAAACAATTGCCCTTGTAGGAATGAGTGGTGGCGGAAAGTCCTCATTGGTAAGTTTAATTCCACGATTCTATGACGTGACATCTGGTGGAATATTATTAGATGGTAAAGATATCCGGGATTTTCAAGTTCGAAGCTTAAGAGATAAAATCGGAATGGTTTTTCAAGACAATATCCTATTTAGTGATTCCGTTAAAGAAAATATTTTACTTGGAAATCCAAGTGCGACTGAAGCGGAAGTGATTGAAGCAGCTAAAGCGGCAAATGCTCATGATTTTATCATGAATCTTCCTGAAGGATATGAAACTAAAGTTGGTGAACGTGGTGTTAAATTATCTGGAGGCCAAAAACAAAGGGTGGCCATTGCAAGAGTATTCTTAAAAAATCCACCTATTTTAATATTAGATGAAGCGACTTCTGCTCTTGATTTAGAAAGTGAGCACTTGATCCAGGAATCATTTGAAAGATTAGCCAAGGATCGGACGAGCTTTATTGTCGCACATCGCTTATCCACTATTACTCATGCTGACCGAATTGTTCTAATTGAGCATGGAGAAATTACCGAGATCGGGACACATGAAGAACTGATGGAAAAGCAAGGCGGCTACTATCGATTATTCCAAATCCAACAAATCGACAACAAGGAAATCGTATTGGAAAGCTAATAAAAAACAACACTAGCGACATTTTAGCTAGTGTTGTTTTTTATTATAGCGCTTCAAATGCTTGGCGAACGGCATGTAGAGTCGCTTCAATATCCTCTTCTGTATGAGCAATGGTAACGAACCAGGCCTCATATTTAGAAGGTGCCAAGTTTATTCCTTGATGAAGCATGAGCTTGAAAAACTTAGCGAACATCTCTCCATCTGTGTTTTCCGCTTGCTCATAGTTCACTACTTTCTCGGTAGTAAAGTAAACAGTTAATGCTCCTTTTAAACGATTAATCGTAATCGGGACATTAAATTCCTTTGCAGCAGAAAGGATGCCATCTTCTAGCATAGCACCTAGGCGATCAAGATAATCATAGACTCCATCCTGTTTTAACACTTCTAAGCAAGCAATTCCTGACAGAATGGATGCAGGGTTCCCAGCCATCGTGCCTGCCTGATAAGCCGGGCCTAATGGTGCGACTTTTTCCATAATTTCTTTACGTCCACCGTAAGCACCAATCGGTAATCCACCGCCAATAATTTTTCCAAGTGCTGTTAAGTCAGGAGTAATGCCAAGCATATCTTGAGCACCACCATACATAAAACGAAATGCAGTAATTACTTCGTCATAAATGACTAATGCACCAGCCGCATGAGTAAGATCATTAATATCTTGCAAAAATCCAGGCTTTGGCTCTACAATTCCAAAGTTACCAACAATCGGCTCTACTAATACAGCTGCAATTTGATCGCCCCATTTTTCAAGTGCTTCTTTGAATGGTTCGATATCATTAAATGGTACAGTGATGACCTCTTGTGCAATGCTTTTAGGAACACCAGCTGAGTCAGGTGTTCCTAATGTCGAAGGACCTGATCCAGCAGCTACGAGAACTAAATCAGAATGTCCGTGATAGCATCCAGCAAATTTAATAATTTTATCGCGACCAGTATAAGCTCGGGCAACTCGTATGGTCGTCATGACTGCTTCTGTTCCTGAATTGACGAATCGTACTTTTTCTAAAGCAGGCATAGCCTCCCTTAGCATTTTAGCAAACTTCACCTCATGAGGGGTTGGTGTCCCAAACAACACACCAGATTCTGCTGCCTTTTGAATGGCTTTTGTAATATGTGGATGAGCATGGCCAGTAATAATCGGTCCATATGCAGCTAAATAATCTATGTACTGATTGCCGTCGACATCCCAGAAATAAGCACCTTGTGCACGCTCCATGACTACAGGTGCACCGCCTCCAACGGCTTTGTAGGATCTCGAAGGACTATTAACCCCACCTACAATATATTCTAAGGCTTCTTCATAAATACGCTCTGATTGGCTAAATTGCATCGTTAAATCCTCCTTTTATAAGACTGTGTTATTATTCTAGCATGTTTGTTCCTTCTTATCTTCTTTTCTAATTTTTATAAAAAATTCAGGACGCTAAAGGCAGACACAATAGAATGTTAGTGGCCAAGCCTGCATAAAAATGAAATAAAACAAATCGTGAGGGACATGAAATGATTTTTATCATCTTACTAATCATGATTGCTATCGGCATTACAATGAGTATAAAGACTTTATTTTCACCATATAAAATTAAAGGTAAAAGAGTCTCAGTTGAAAACTTTTTATTATTAACGCTTGTTTATATTACGGTTACTCTAGGTTTCGCCCTCATTTATCTTCTATTTGATATGAAGGGGATTCCAATTGTAAATGACAGTTTGACTCCCCGACAAGCTGGATTTTTCCCTAAGTTAGAATCGAGCTTTTATTTTAGTGCGATGACACTATTTTCAGTTGGTTACGGTGATATTTATCCATTAGGAATCGGAAGAATGATAGCAGTCTTCGAAGCTTTGATTGGATACACGATCCCTGCCGCCTTTGTGGCAAGAGCGGTACTCGATCGCTAATTCTATATATTTGTAATTATGTCCAAAATTGTTTAGTCTCTACATAGATCAATATTTTGGAGGGGTCTAAAAATGTCATTACAAATAGGAGAATTAGCTCCAGATTTTCAATTAGAGGCTCAAAATGGGGAAAAAGTAAAACTATCAGATTACCGTGGGAAAAATATTGTTCTTTATTTTTATCCAAAAGATTTAACTCCGTCATGCACGACTCAAGCTTGTGATTTTCGTGATTTACACGGAAGTTTCCAAGAAGTAGATACGGTAATTCTTGGAATAAGTCCAGATCCAATTAAAAGCCATGAGAAATTCATTAATAAATACAGCCTTCCATTCCAATTATTAGCTGATGTGGATCATGAAGTAGCAAATGCTTTTGAAGTATGGAAGCTAAAGAAAAATTTCGGTAAAGAATACATGGGAATTGAAAGGTCTTCCTTTATTATTGATAAAGAGGGAAAGCTTGTTAAGGAATGGCGTAAATTGAGAGTAAAGGGTCATGTGGAAGAGGCTTTGCAATTTATAAAAGAAAAATTATAAAGCCTATTTTTCAAGATAAAGGCTACTGTCCATTCCGTCAAACGAGTATAGCATACATTATATTAGGGCATACCTCCTCAGATAAATTTTTGGCAGATCACATAAGCTGATCTGTCTTTTTTTATAAAATGCCAGGAATTTATAATTTCCCATATAGATGTTATGATTAATGAAGAATTATTATTTTTGAATGATGCAATATAACATTGCTCATTCTAGAAATATAAATATTTAATAGTCTCTTTTGAAATTTTCAAATAATATATACATACATATATAAATAAAATGCGATATAAGTAGAGGGGAGTTAATACGATGAAAATCTATACAAAAACTGGTGATAAAGGAACAACTTCATTAATTTATGGTCAACGTGTGGCAAAAAATGATGGTAGGGTAGAAGCATATGGTTCTTGTGATGAAACAAATTCAGTAATTGGACTTGCCCTAAGCTATTTAAAAGATGTTCAATTTGAGGGAAAGCAATCTTTTGATCATATTTTTTATAAAATTCAAACGACATTGTTTCATGTAGGTGCCGAATTAGCAACTCCAACAGGTAAAGAAGTTAAATGGAAATTAAAAGAAGAAGATATTCTAGAACTAGAAAAGCAAATAGACGAATGGGATTCACAACTTCCAAATTTAATGAATTTTATCCTTCCTGGTGGTCATCCATCAGGTGCAGCCTTGCATGTAGCAAGAACTGTAGTTAGAAGAGCAGAGCGAAATGCAGTTACATTGGGGGATGAAGTGAATCCATTAGTACTATCTTATTTAAATCGCTTATCAGACTTTTTATTTGTTGCAGCAAGATTTATTAATTTAAAGTTAGAAGAAGAAGAGAAGACTTTACTTCCCAATTCTTGAAAAGAGATTATGGTGCCTAGTTAATAATATTGACAACTTTAATATATAATTAGTACACTATTTATAAATATTATAAAGTAATAATCTTTTTTAGAAAGAGGTGCATGGCGATGTCAAATCAGTTAAAGGAAGCATTGGATACATTAAAGGAGACGGGAGTTAGAATAACTCCACAACGTCATGCTATTTTAGAATACTTAATCAATTCCATGTCACATCCAACTGCAGATGATATATACAAAGCACTTGAAGGCAAATTTCCTAATATGAGCGTAGCAACAGTTTATAATAATTTACGTGTCTTCCGAGAAGTAGGTCTAGTAAAAGAGTTAACTTACGGAGACAATTCAAGTCGTTTTGATTATATTACTTCACATCATTATCATGTAATTTGTGATGATTGTGGGAAAATTGTTGACTTCCATTATCCAGGACTTGATGAAGTAGAACAACTAGCTTCACACGTAACAGGCTTTAAAGTAAGTCACCATCGAATGGAGATTTACGGAGTTTGTCCAGATTGTTCAACAAAAAAGGCCCATTAAGCAAAACATATCTTAATATGTGAATGTTCAAAAGAAAAATAAAAAGGATGGCGGTTAGATGCCATCCTTTTTACTTTTTCGATTATAGTTTTCATCGAATTCTTTGCCTACAAGATTTGGATCCAATGTAAGTGTCTCTCTGCAATACATACATATATCTACGCGACCGAGCATTTTTGTCGGCTTTTTACAGCTTGGGCAAACGACTTGTATCGTTTTAGTAGAAAGCATACCGATCCAGAAATAAACAATGGTACTAGCTATAATGCACAAGAGTCCAAGAATCATAAAAATAGTCATAATGATTGGAGAGGTCCGAAAGAAAATACCTCCATACATGATGATAAAGCCAATGAAAATTAAACTTAGCGCAAAGGTTCTAATTTTATTAATCTTACTTGAATATTTAGCCATAAACTTACCCTCCTAATGGATAACTATAACATAAGTTCTTTTCCATTTGGTAATAGGAATTCGTTCAAAAGTGAAAGAAGGATATTCATAATTATTGTCGAAAATAAATTAAAGTTATTATTAAATTGGAGGCATGGAAGTATGGAACATATTCTAAGGCCGATTTATCAGGAGAGAGCTAGCCATCCGAATACTCTTGGTGTAATTATTATAGAAAAAGGTTATAAAACAAATCTTCAAACGGATACCTTCGACGCAATCTTACTAATTATTCTTAAAGATGCTGAGCAACCTTGGTTTGTAAAACATTACACTTTTGAAGATAAAAAGGCTGCCATGCATATTGTTACTGATGGGCAATTAAAGGAATGGATTTTATTCGGCTCTAATCGAAAAATATTTGATTGGCTACTAAATGGGAGAGTTTTATTTGATCGAAATGAATATATGGTTAGTCTCAAAACAGAATTAAGGGAGTTCCCTTTTTATGGCAGAAAGTTAAAAATGGGATTAGAATTTGCTAAATTAATTCGTAGATATATAGATGGAAAAACTTTTTTTGAAAACAATCAATCATTAGATGCTTTTAATCATGTCGTTCACTCACTCCATCATTTAGCAAGACTTGCGGTGATTGAAAATGGATTCCATCCTGAGGTAACAGTGTGGCAACAAGTAAAACAAATCGAACCTGAGATTTTTAAGTTATATGAAGAACTAGTTAATAGCACGGAATCACTTGACAAACGACTGGAACTTCTATTTCTTGCAAGTGAATTTTTAATCCATTCTCGAACGATCATAGGAATTTCACATTTGATGGATGTACTTTCGACTAAAGAATATTGGTCATTCCAAGAAATGATGGAGAATACGGAACTTTCTTCGTATTCAGTTGATCTAGAAGTTCTGCTTGAATATTTAATAGACAAAAACTTCATACGTGTAATGAGTGTAGAAACAAAAGGTCTTGGTGTTTATCACCGATATTATAAGGTGAAAGAAAAATTATCTTAAAAAAACAAAATAAACTATTGACCTTTAATGAATTACTTGTTATATTAATATCCGTCGCTGCGAAATGTTTCTCTGAAAGTTATCGCGGTGGACGGATAGAAAGTTAAAAAAACATGTTGACATTAAAAACTCAGCATGATATATTATGAAAGTCGCCTCTTGACGACGAAGAAAAATTGCTCTTTGAAAACTAAACAACCAAACGTTAACAAATAAAAAACTTCTATTATAGAAGTAAGCCAGAGTAAACTTTATGAGCTAATCAAACACTTTATTGGAGAGTTTGATCCTGGCTCAG
>NZ_JBHUJX010000001.1:0-1119 GCF_042683745.1 Bacillus sp. CGMCC 1.16607 | reverse complement strand
AGTCTGGTGGCGATGGCGAGAAGGTCACACCCGTTCCCATACCGAACACGGAAGTTAAGCTTCTCAGCGCCGATGGTAGTTGGAGGATTCCTCCTGTGAGAGTAGGACGTCGCCAGGCGAAAAAATATGGAGGATTAGCTCAGCTGGGAGAGCATCTGCCTTACAAGCAGAGGGTCGGCGGTTCGATCCCGTCATCCTCCACCATAATATTTATTTCACAATGCCGGTGTAGCTCAATTGGTAGAGCAACTGACTTGTAATCAGTAGGTTGGGGGTTCAAGTCCTCTCGCCGGCACCAGTTTTACTATTGCGAGCCATTAGCTCAGTTGGTAGAGCATCTGACTTTTAATCAGAGGGTCGAAGGTTCGAGTCCTTCATGGCTCACCATTTAATTTAATCATGCGGGTGTGGCGGAATTGGCAGACGCACCAGACTTAGGATCTGGCGCCGCAAGGCGTGGGGGTTCGACTCCCTTCACCCGCACCATTCACTTTAATAGACGCGGAAGTAGTTCAGTGGTAGAACACCACCTTGCCAAGGTGGGGGTCGCGGGTTCGAATCCCGTCTTCCGCTCCAAAAAAAGTGCCGGGGTGGCGGAACTGGCAGACGCACAGGACTTAAAATCCTGCGGTAGGTGACTACCGTACCGGTTCGATTCCGGTCCTCGGCACCATTTATAAAATGCGCCCGTAGCTCAATTGGATAGAGTGTCTGACTACGGATCAGAAGGTTATGGGTTCGACTCCTTTCGGGCGCGCCATATAAAACGGGAAGTAGCTCAGCTTGGTAGAGCACTTGGTTTGGGACCAAGGGGTCGCAGGTTCGAATCCTGTCTTCCCGACCATTCTAAACTAACTAATATTGGGGTCTTAGCTCAGCTGGGAGAGCGCCTGCCTTGCACGCAGGAGGTCAGGGGTTCGATCCCCCTAGACTCCACCAAAATAATTGTTGACAACTGTTGAAAATTTTGTTAAGATATAAAAGTTGTCTCATTAAATTGTTCTTTGAAAACTAAACAACCAAACGTTAACAAATAAAAAACTTCTATTATAGAAGTAAGCCAGAGTAAACTTTATGAGCTAATCAAACACTTTATTGGAGAGTTTGATCCTGGCTCAG